>JABGXP010000003.1 GCA_018675685.1 bacterium | reverse complement strand
GTTTGATGCTTGCAAGAAAATTGGCTATCCAGAATGCAATGTTCACCTTTCTCAATGTGTGATTTATCTTGCCAAGACCAAGAAGAGTATTTTAGCGTATGATGCCTACAAAGAAGCCAAAAAAGACGTTGAAAGACATGGAAACTTGGACGTTCCCTTGCAGATCAGGAATGCTCCAACAGGGCTTATGAAAAAGCTAGGATATGGAAAAGATTATAAATACACCCCCAAAGAGGATAGTTCGGAGCAACAATATTTACCAGATAAGCTTAAAAATAAGCGATATTTTTAATAGGTAGAATTGTCAAGATAGTAAAAGGAGAAATGCCAGAGTGGTTGAATGGGACGCTCTCGAAAAGCGTTGAGCCTTCACAGGTTCCGAGGGTTCGAATCCCTCTTTCTCCGCAGAGTTTTTAGAATTTGAAATAAGCTCAAGCTTTGTTTTATAACAAAAAACAAGGATAATCATTGCTAGTAATAAAAAAGACATATGCCAGTGAATCTAGAATTACACCATTTTGCCTTTAAAATAAGACCAAATACGCTTGAAAAGGCAATTGAAATTTTTGAAAAAATGGGTATGCTTTTATCATATCGAGAGGGTGATGCTCGCTGGGCTTTGGTGGAATTTGTTGATAAACAAATAGAAATTCAACTAATTGAAGTTGAGGAAAGTAGTTTGGAAATAAAAAAGAAACTTGAAACACATATAGCTTTTATAAGCAAAAAACCCCAAGAAGAGCTTGAAAGGATAAAAAAATGGGCTAAGCTGAATAACATCAAGCTAGAATTAGGGGAGTGGAATGACCAAATGTTGTGGTTTGACGCACCAGATATTTTCGTTAATTTTGTGGTGGAGGTCATGAACCATTCTGTGGTTGGTAGATAGAACAAGCAAAGGCAAAAAAATATTTAAATTAAAAAAATGATTGAACTTGAAAAAACCTATTTAGCCAAAGAATTACCAAAGGACTTAGAGAATTGCGAACATAAGGAGATTATTGATGTGTATTTGCCAAAAGAAAGCGAACATCCAGTGTTAAGATTGCGCAAGAACGGTGCTAATTATGAAATGACTAAAAAGGAGCCAGTCAAGAAAGGAGATGCATCAAAACAGCTAGAACAAACAATCGTTTTAAGCAAGGAGGAATTTGAAGGGCTACAAACAGTTCCAGGAAAAAGAGTTGTTAAAGAAAGATATCGCTATCCTTTAGAAGGGTTGATTGCGGAATTTGATGTTTTCAAAGAAGGATTGAAAGGCTTAGTTGTGGTGGATGTTGAGTTTGAAAAGGAAGCTGATAAAGATGCCTTTGAAATGCCGGAATTTTGTTTAATTGATGTTACACAGGAAAAATTCCTTGCAGGAGGAATGCTTTGTGGTAGAAACTACCAAGATATAGCAGGTGACTTAAGGCGAGTGGGGTATGATAAACTTGATTTTAAAAAAATGCAGTCAAAAAATAGACCTATAGGCGTCCTGGACTCAGGACTGGGCGGACTTTCTATCTTAAAAGAGATTGTAGGGATTTTACCAAATGAGTCGATTATTTATTTTGCTGATAGCAAAAATTGTCCATATGGGGAGAAATCACTAGTAGATATTAAGAAAATCACCACAAAAGTGATTGAATTTTTAATCAAAAAAGAATGCAAACTTGTTGTTGTTGCCTGCAATTCAATTACATCGGTATTTATTGATGAATTGAGAGAGTCATACGAGGTTCCTTTTGTAGGAGTGGAGCCTGCAACCCTAGTAGCTGCTAAAGAGACTAAGAAGGGAAAAATAGGTGTTCTAGTAACTAAAACAACAGCCCGGAGCAAGCTTTTTAAACAGACGAAGAACAAAATTTCTCCCAGAATTGAGGTTGAAATCGAAATCGGCAAGGGATTAGTTGAATTAGTAGAGGAAGGTAGGTTGAGGAATAAAGAAACAAGAGACGTTATTTTAAGTAATTTAAAAAACTTTAAAAGAAAAGGTGTTGACCAAGTTGTTTTGGGGTGCACTCACTATCCATTGCTAAAAGAAATAATGGAAGAGGTTGCTCCAGAGATGAATTTTGTGGATCCTTCGCTTGCAGTTGCGAAGCAAGTTAAAAGCATTTTGACAAAAGAAAGTTTGTTGAGCACGTATAAGAAGCCTGCTTGCGAACTTTATTTTTCAAAAAGAGCTAAAGGGATGGAATTATTGCTAAAAACAATAGGGCTAAGAGAGATTAAGGTAAGGGAAGGGGTTATTTTTTAGCTATTGATTTTTCATGTTTTTGATGCTAAAGTATTTTTGTGTGTTAAGGAGCCGAGGTAGCTCAGTGGTAGAGCAAAGGACTGAAAATCCTTGTGTCGGCAGTTCAATCCTGCCCCTCGGCACTACTAGAATTTGAAATGATATGCAATTGCAACGAAGAGTCCGGGTTTAAGACTTTTATGCTTTAAGTCCGATTCTTTTTAGCGGGTATAGTATAATGGTTATTACTCTAGGTTGCCAATCTAGTGATACGGGTTCGATTCCCGTTACCCGCTCATAACAGAAAGATTTCTCTTGCCCAGTGCAAGAGGTTTTCTTTTCCAAAAGAGTAAAAAAAGACAAAAACAAAAACAAGGACATTGCAACAAACCCTTAAATATACTAAAATGGGGGTAGAAAAGTAAGCGGGAAAAATGCAAAAAAAAGTTGCAGCAAAAGTTATATTAAGCACGCTAATAACCTTCATTATAGTATTTTTTGGTGTAAGATTTTATAGCAAAACTAAAAATAGTAAAGTAGAAGTTCAGCCAGTAAAAGAGGTTGCAATAGTCATTCCTGAAAAGAGGCCAGTACAAAAAAAGGAAATTGTGGAAATTGAAATTGATATCCCGATCAAACCTCCTTCGATGGAAGTCATGAAAAAAAGGGGTTGTATAGCAGATGGATTATTAAATGGCTATGACGAAAACACAAAAAAGGCTTTAAAAATGATCAACAGATCGGAGTGTCAATATTTGCACCGAGCAATTGAAACTTGGTTGGAAGCGCCTGATTTTCTTGAAATTAGAAAAAACAAAGAAGAAATCATCAAGCAGGATATGATTTATGGAATGTTTCTAGCTGAAGCGATAGACACAAAAGCGGAATATTATTATCCAGTTGAGGATAGAATGTTTGATTTTTCAGCCATGTGCAACAAGGCCACAAAAAACTATTGGGGTGAACACACCTGCAGACCATCAATGAGAAGAACTGAGTATAAAAAGTATCTAAAATTTATAACAGAGCAAGCAATTGATATTGGAGTGCAAAGTTTCATGTTTGGGCAGATTTTTTATCAAGACAGTACTTCTGATCCAGAAGTCGACAAGGTTATCAAGGAAATGCATAAATATGCCGCTGTAAAAGGAATTGAGATTGTGATAGGTGCTCAAACTAATGATATAGTGAAAAAGAGTTATTTGAAAAAATTTGATTATATCGAAGGTGGT
>JABGXP010000002.1 GCA_018675685.1 bacterium | reverse complement strand
AGTAGCTCCTGATTCGTATGCGAAAGTTCCAGCTCCAGTGGCAACGATAAATTGTCCGTCTGTTGCGGCTGCGCCTAGAGTATTTAGATCTTCTAATATTCCAGTAGTTGTTAGTCCTCCTGTTGTTTGTAGTAATCCTCCTGCCGCAGTTACTGTTAGAGTATCATCAGTTAATGTTATTCCGTTACCTACTAATAGATTTGTTTCAGTTGAGATATCCCAAGGATTAGCAGTGTTGATCCAGTCAGCAGTAATGGTTTCAGCTTCGTTAAGCATTGCAGCATAAGTAGCAATGTCTTTACCGTCTACTGTTCCAGTTGTTGTGATGTTTCCATTAACAGTTAGAGCAGCGAAGGTTGGAGTTGAAGTTGAAGTTAAGTGTTGTCCAGTGTTGAAGGCTAGTTGAGTGTCTCCAATAGAGTCGGCTACTACATCAGCTGAGATTAATTGAGTGGCGAGAGTTAGGTCAATTGTTGAGGTATCGGAAACTGTAACAGCATCGTGGACTGCTCCGGTTATATCAGAAATCATCGCTAGAGTTCCGCTTTGATTAGGTAAAGTGTAAGTTCTGGCTGCAGTAAGATCAGCTATTGTGAGCTCTCCTCTTCCATTAGCATCATAGAAGTAAAGACTAGTTCCTTGAGTACCAGCAGATGTGAAAGCTTCTCCGCTAGAAACATCTCCAATAGCAGTAATGTCTCCAGCTCCGCCAATTCCTGTAACAGTTTTCCAACTAAGCAATCCTGAACCATCAGTGGTCAAGATTTGATCAGAGGCTCCATTATTAACAGGGAAAGTATAAGTGGTATCTTGAGTCATTGAAGCGCTAGGTTGGAAAGTGAGAGTATAATCAGTCGCGCCAACCTCACTGTATAAATTCAAAGCACCAGAAGTTCCATCAGTTCCCAATGTAAGATCAGCCTCTGAAACATCCAAGAAGAAAGGAGCAGAAGCTGTAGATCCTCCGAAAGCTAAATCGTCGGAAGTTGAAGTCAGATGAGTGAAAGTTCCTGCATCCGTGAAAAGAGAAGCACCAGATCCTCCAGAATTAGCAACCCAAGTAAAGCCCCCTGAGCCTGAATCGTAACTTAAGATATATCCAGCCGTTGGATCATTTGTTCCATCCAAATCTTCTTCTAATATAGTGTCATTTGCAATCTCTCCTGTTTCAATTGCGTTTGCCTGGATTGTTGCTACACCAGCATTCGTAATTAATACTTCACCACTCATTGAAACAAATGTTGGGACACCAGATCCATTTGCAATTAGTAGTTGTCCATCTGTTCCAGCTGTTGTTACTCCAACTGCTCCAGTTCCGTTACCATAAAGGACTCCGTTTGTTGCTAGTGTTACTGCTCCAGTTCCACCATTTGCTACTGGAAGTGTTCCAGTGACATCGGCTGTAAGGTCAATTTGACCTAGTGTAATTTGTTGTCCAGATAGTGTTAGGTAGTCAGGAGTTCCGTTAAATGTGACTGCATTGTGTAGTTCACTATCTCTTGCAATTGAACCTGCAATTGAAAGAACGTCGCCTGTTAGGACGATTTCACTGTCACCTGTTAGGTTTGTGTAATCTGAGATGTCTATTGTACTTCCGTTCCATGTTCCGGTTGTAATTGTTCCTAAAGTTGTAATGTTAGTTGAACCAATCCAAGTTGAAAGTGCTGTGTTTTCTACGCTTCCAAGTCCAACATCTGAACTTGTAGGTTGTGCCCAAGCTATGTCTGTTCCGTCAGATTTTAGGAAGAAACCATTAGATCCTAGTGGTAGTCTGTCCCATGTTGGAGTTCCTGTTTGTCCTGTGATTAAGTCTCCTCTTGCTACTGTTCCTGTTGCTGTATCTGAATGAGCAGTTGAAAGTAGTGGATGAGCTGAACCTGCAACTGGTCCCCAAGTTGGGACACCAGCTACGAGTGT
Source organism: bacterium (assembly GCA_018675685.1). Classification (GTDB taxonomy): domain Bacteria; phylum Patescibacteriota; class Minisyncoccia; order Moranbacterales; family DUUL01; genus UBA2772. The sequence goes on along the minus strand of JABGXP010000002.1, from coordinate 79,419 downwards.
TAGTGCATCACCGTTATTACCTACTGCTAATCTGCTTAGTGCAGTTCCACTTGTGTAGTAGACCATGTCTCCTGCTGTGTAAGAAGATAGTCCAGTTCCACCATTTGCAATTGGAAGTGTTCCAGTAACGTCTGTTGTGAGGTCAACTTGACCTAGTGTAATTGCTTGTCCTGCTAAAGTTGCGTAGTCATAAGAACCAACCAATGTTGTTGCGCTGTGTAGTTCACTATCTCTTGCAATGCTTGCTGCGATTGAAAGAGTGTCGTCTGTTAGGACGATTTCGCTGTCACCTGCTAGATTTGTGTAATCTGAGATGTCGATGTCAGTTCCGTTCCATGTTCCGGCTACTACCTGTCCAAGATTATTTACTTGGAACGCATCTCCAGCACCAACTGTCAAAAGTGAATTTGGTGTAGTGTCACCAATTCCGACGTTAGCACCTGAGAAAAAGAATGCATCGTTTGTATTGAAGCCAAGTGAACCAGCGTCACCATCAGTTGCTTCGAAAAGGAATGTAGGGTTAGCAGAGTTATCATATCCAAAATAGAAATCTCCCGCGCTCTCATCAATCGCAAATATCGAACCGGTTAAAGAGCTTCCACCTAGAGCAAAATTGGAATTCACGTCTGTCAAATATGTTATCGGGCCAGAGGCTGTCCAATCACTTGTTCCTCCTGTGTTATTACTACAAGCCCAATTACTTGTTGTGTCATTCCAAACTAAGATTTGGCCAGAGTTACATCCACCAAGAAGTCTTAGTCCATTTGCACCAATTTCCAATCCCGAATTAGATAATACAGTTGATGTGCTACCTGAAGTACTCAAGTTAACGCCTATAGTTGGAGTTGCGTCAATATTTAATGATGAGTCTGTTGCAAGCCAAGTCACCTCTCCAAGACTGTCATCCCAAACCATGATTCCATCCAAATTTGGATCAGAAAGCGATGCCCCTGTTCCGCCGTTTCCTAAGCCAAGATTTGACGAGATAGCCCAAGTTCCAGCTGAAACTACTGGTACTCCCGAGAGTCCTGAAGTGTCTATCCCAAGACCTCCCTGCGCTGGGCTCATTATTCCCGAGATTATTGTACTTGAAATTGTTTGTGTTGGTGCAAAAATAATATTACCTGTCATTGATCCACCAGTCAGTGGTAGAAAATTCCCGGAGGTTCCTGTGTTAATATTGCTAAAATTTGAACCATCATTTGATAGTTGCCAAGTTGCAGTTGTAGAATTATACCTTAGTGTTGGCATTCCTGAGGTATTAGAAATGGCTAAATCGAAATTACCTGACAACCCCGCACCATCACCAAGAACGAAGGTTCTTTCGCTTGTTCCTGTGTCGGTATTTTGATCGTGCAACCGATCATCATCGTCCTCAACAAAATTGCTAGTATCGGTTGGTTCAACTGAAAAGAAATTTGAATCTATCTTTCCATCAGAGCCAAGTACTACGATATTTCCAGCGGAAGTTCCAGCCCTAGCACCATTCAAGGTAAGAGCATTGTTTGCAGTAAAGGAGCCGATTGCATTTCTTGCAAGTGGTACTGAAGCGATTCTTTTTCTTGGCACCATCTCACTGTCCTCACCAATTCTAAGCCCTAGATAATATTGTCTTGTCGCAAAATTAACTGAAGCAGGCAATGGTGTTTGTTCTCCAAGATATGCTTTTAAAAGACCATTATAGACTGTTATCGCTTGGGTTTCTTCCCAAATCATAAAGTCTGTTTCTGAAGGATAAGGGTCAATCGACGCCCTATCTGTCACGTATAGTGCAAATCTAACTTCGTATTCTCCGTTTGGAATAGCTTCGTTATTTGCATTGAGAAGATATGCTGAGACATCCAAGTCTGCGCTTGTCTGAGCTTTTGTTTCAGACATTAATGAGAAAAGACAACACAAAACAACCACAACAGCAAACGTTGCGTAGGCAATGAATGAAAATAAATTGTTTTTATTTTTGAATTTTTTCACTTATTCTTAAATTTTTTGTATAAAACTATCAGAAGGCTATAAAACGTGTATGGCATTTTGGCTTTATTTTTCCGATATTTTGTATTACATTTTTATTTGTTTTTAAGGCTTATTTATCTATTTTTATCTATTTTTTAACTGCCCAACCGAACACATCTGCAAACGCTCCAAAGAGCAAATCTATCAAAGAAACCTTTGGTGCTCCTGTGTAAAAAGCGAATTCCTTTGAATCAAACTCATTATCCCATCTATCCTTAGTTTTAATCGTATATGAATATGCTGATGAGTAATCCAACCCAGATAAAATAGTGCTGTGCGTAAATCCATAACTGCTTTCTTCAATCGTTTCTTTCGCGCTATTTAAGTCTTTTCCGTAATCAATTGTAGATATTGCAGGCTTGTTTGTTTTCCAAGAAACAACAAGCTTAACGTCTTCTTGGTCACTTGTTGTTAAAAGTTCACTAATTACATCTTCGATTTCCAGGCTCCTGTTTTGCGCGTCATCAAGTGGAATTGTTATGTCTCCACCAAAAGTTACTTGTTTAATCTGATAATTCTCACTTTTAAAGACTGGCTCTTCGAATACAGAATCTTCTGTTTCATCCCCTAAAACAACAGTTCTAAGGCTTGTCGGTCGAGCGTAACTAATTCCAGGTGTAATTGAACCACTCTCAATTTCCTGATATCGATTGTAAAAATTTTCTGCGAATGAAATTCCAAAAACTAAAAAAATAAAGATAGCAAAAATCTCAGCAATAGCACGAAATGCTCCGCTGAAAAACGTTTTGTTTTCCTTGTGTTTTTTTTGAAATGCCATACAAAAAATTGGTGTCTTTAACTTAAGCTCATTATAACATTTTTTATTTTTCGAGGCAACACTTTTTCAAGGCGCATCAAAAGAGTTTTCTATAAGAAAAAAACCCTTATTAAGGGGTTTTGGGTGTACATAAAAAAACTAATAAAAAAGTCTCTCGGGGGTGAAAATTCCGAGAGACTAAAATTCAAAAGTTGTCAAATTTTTTACTTAGTAATCTCTAAGTTTCTGAATTCCTTTTTGCTCTCTAATCTTCTCCAGCGCCTTTGCTTCAATTTGACGAATTCTCTCGCGAGTCACACCAAATTCTTGTCCAACTTCTTCTAGCGTATGAGTCACGCCATCTTCCAACCCAAAGCGGATTTGTAAAATCTTTTGTTCACGAGGAGTAAGATCCTCCAAAACTTCATTAATATGGTTCTTGAGTAATGTTCTTGCTGCTTCTTGATGCGGCATGATTGATTCTGTGTCTTCAATGAAATCACCTAAGACGCTCTCGTTGTCACCATCACCAACAGATGACTCTAAAGAAACTGTATCTTGTGAAATTTTCATAATGTGTCGAACTTTATCAACTTCGATATCCATTTCAGTCGCAATTTCTTCCGGCAACGGCTCTCTGCCCAATTCCTGGACAAGCCTTCTGACTACCTGAATGTATTTGTTGATCGTCTCCACCATATGAACTGGAATTCTAATCGTCCTTGATTGATCAGCAATTGCACGTGTAATCGCTTGTCGAATCCACCATGTTGCATATGTAGAAAATTTATATCCACGTCGATAATCAAATTTTTCAACAGCTCTAAAAAGTCCAATGTTCCCCTCTTGAATCAAATCTAAAAACGAAAGGTTGTGACTTCTTCCTACGTATTTTTTGGCAATTGAAACAACCAATCGAAGGTTTGCTTCTGTTAAGCGTTTCTTTGCTGATTGATCGCCTTTTTCAATTCTTTTTGCTAAAGAAACTTCGTCTTCCGCACTTAAGAGATGCACTCGTCCAATCTCTCTTAAATACATTTGCACTGAATCAGACGAATTGCTTTGAGCCATTTGTCTTTGTTTTGCCTCTGCTTTCTTCTTTTTCTCCTTGGGGTTTACATCGGTTTCTCTTTCAATCTCAGACTTAATTACATCTTCAGATGTAACGAGTTTTATCCCTAAATCCTCCAATTTATCATAAATTACTTCCAATTCTTCTAGATTTTCCTCAACACTCCCCATTGAGTGCAAAATTTCATCCTCGGTAATAAAACCTCTTTGTCTTCCTCTTTCAATTAAGACGTCTGCCTCTGTTAGGTTCTTGTTCGCATTTCTCATCTTTTGAGGCAGTTTTTTTAATGGGGCTCTTTTAGCTTCCATTGCCTTTCTTTCCTTGGCTGATCTAGGTACTTTCTTGATAACTTTCTTTGTTTTTTTTGCTGTTTTTTCAGCACCTTTGACACTTTTTGTCATATCACTATGGAAGTTAAGAGTAAAAAATATTTTTTAAGATTCAACCGAAAGAATCCATCCTAGAAACCTTTCAATTTCTGTCTTCTTTCAGCTAAAATTGTCCATTCTTGTTGTAAAATTTCAGCACTAGCATCATCGTCAAGCTCTTCAGCTTTTTGAATATCCTTTTTAATCAGGTTCATTTTTCTGTCAATCGACTCTGTTTCTAGATTGGAAATAACGTTGTTCCATTCTATTTTTGGGTCAATTTCATTCTCGATAAACCCTTGCACTTTATCGTGGCTATACTTGATGCGCAAAGCTGACTTATTCAACTGTTGATTCAATTCGTCGTCAACGTCCTTCGTCTTAAGTTTCTGAAAGATTTTTTGATTCTCTTCACTTAATAACTCAGTATTGAAAATCTTCACTTCACCAGATAACTCCTCGGAAAATAAAGCAAACAAACCCAGAAGTCTCTCTTCTAAGACAGCTCCCTTGGGTTTATTCGATCTTTCTGTGGTATTTTCCTGACTTAATTGCTCAATTCTTGAAGAACCAACAATATCTTTCTTCAGACTAACCTTTTCCAAAACATTAGTCAACACTTCCTCTTCAATGTCAATTTTGAGTGATAATTTCTTAATCCAATAACTTTGTTCAATCGGGTCAGCGATGTCCTTGATGATATTCAATAATTCCTTGGCAATGTTTTTCTTACCCCGTACATCATTTGAATCGTTTTTCGCGAATGACTCTTCGAAAAAATATTTTATCACGGGGATGGTCTTTTTTGAAATATTTTTCCAATTCTTTGCTTCATCTATAACCAAGTCACCTATATCTTTAATCCCCTTTGGCAATAAAATTACCTCAACCTCCATTCCTTCCTGTAGGCACGTTTGGATGCTTCTGCTTGTCGCCTTTCGTCCAGCCTCATCAGCATCTAAACATAATTTTACATTCTGAGTATATCTTTTTAAAATCCTAACCTGTTCTACTGATAGGGCTGTTCCTGAAATTGCAACTACATTCTTAACCTCAGCATAATGTGAAGCAATCACATCTACATTACCCTCAACCACAACCACAGAGTCTTCCTTGCGGATTGCCGCTTTACCCTGATAAAGCCCATAAAGGACACGACTTTTATCATAAACTAGGGACTGAGGAGTATTTATATATTTCGCGCTCTTCTCATCCCCTCCTGGAGCAACTCTTGCAGAATATCCCACAACAATTCCTGTCTCATTGATGACAGGGAACATGATCCTATCACGAAATCTATCATAATCCTCTCCACTCTCCTTTGGAACAGAAAGACCGGTATCAGCAATTTCAGTAATTGAATATCCCTTATTTCTAAGGTACTTGAGTATCTTCCGCCATTCGTTTGGGGCATATCCAATACGAAAATCCGAGATTAGCTGTTTATCAATCTTGCGCTTCTTTAGATATTCTCGAATTACTTTGCCAATTTCGGGATGTTTTAAATACTTTGAGTATACTTTTGTCGAAATTTCCAAAATTTCACTTGCTTTCTGCTTTTTTGTTCGATTTTCAACGCTGACCTTTCCTTGAAATTTTGGCAGTTCGATATTGGTTTTTTCAGCCAAACGAATTAGTGCCTGATGAAAGTCTAGTCCCTCGATTTCCATCAAAAAAGAAAAGATGTCACCACCTCGTTGGCAACCAAAGCAATACCAAAAATTTCTCTCTGTATTCACCATGAAAGATGGAGTTTTTTCATTATGAAAAGGACATAAAGCCTTATGGTTAATCCCAGCCTTGTCCAACTTAACATACTCACCAACCAAATCAGCAACTGTGAGATTTTCTTTTACTTGTTCCTTTGCATCCATGATCTATTTGATTCTTCTTTCTTTGTTTATTACTTGTAAAATACACTAGTTCTGGTTTTTTATCAATTAATCCCTGAGTTATTCTACTAGGACAACTATATAATGTTAGCTTTTTTTATTCAAAACTTCAAGTTGCTGTTTTTAGACAAAAATCATTTAAAAATCGCTGTAACTTGATTTTTAAATGATTTTATGTATAAAATAGAGATAGTTTGTAGTGTCAACTTTTTATCAATACTAACCAATGGAGGCTGTATGTTAAAGGGTAATTCAGGAAGTGGTAGAGGCAATCAGGAAAAGTCACCTAGACTGACAACGACTAGAAAGAAGAAGGTTATAGGGAGACTTAGGCAAGAAAATAAGGGACGGGAAATAAAAATGCTCAACGGAGCTCCCCATTTCACTGACATAACACCACCTGTGGAGATTAGATTGTAAAATGACAACTGAAATCGCAATTTAGGCGGTTGAGATCAATAGATCCCAACCGCCCAGTATTTTTTTAAAAACAAAATAGATACTAGTCTACATCCCCCATTTCCTGCAACTTCAAAAGCTTCGCATAGATTCCACTTTTTTGAGTTGAAAGTTCATTGTGACTTCCTTGTTCAGCAATAATACCGTCCTCCAATACAATAATCCGATCAGCCTTTCTAATTGTGCTCAAACGATGTGCGATTACAATAACTGTCCTTCCTTTACTTACCTTATCCATTGATTCTTGAATAAGTTTTTCGCTTTGAGAATCAAGGCTACTTGTCGCCTCATCAAAAATCAAAATTTTTGGATTAGCTAAAATCGCTCTTGCAATTCCAATTCTCTGACGTTGTCCTCCTGATAATTTAACACCTCTCTCACCGACTCTTGTCTTATATTTATTGGGAAGTTTTTCAATAAATTCAGCAGCATTTGCAGTACGTGCAGCTCTATGAACTTCTCTGTCAGTTGCAGTTGGCTTAGCGTAGGCAATGTTTTCTCTTATATTTGTACTGAAAATTTCTACTTCCTGTGGAACAATCGAGATGAACTTTCTAAATGTAAACAAATCAAAATCTTTTAAATTAATTCCGTCTATCTTTACCGCTCCCTTTTGTGGATCATAGTGTCTATATATCATTCTAGCGAAAGTTGTTTTTCCACCACCAGATGGGCCAACTAAGGCTGTCATTGTTCCTGGTGCAATCTTTGTATTTACACCGCAAAGTGCCCTGTCTTTTGCTTCTTGATATGCAAAATTAACATCTAAAAAAGATATTTCTCCATTTAAATTTCTTGGTTTTATTCCCCTTTTCTTGTTTTTAATCTCTGGCTTTTCATCTAGTAACTTCATGTATCGCTTAACAGCAATAACTCCCTCTTCCATACGATCATAGAATCTTGAAAGTCGATAAAGGTAATTATAGGCCTCATTGGAAAGCATAACAACAAAAATCAAAGTTCCTATCGTAATTGCTGAATTCCAAGCCAAAAAAGTCCCTATCAACATAACTGAGACTTTTCCTAGGTCACTTATGGTGTGACGTAATAATCCTGAATTCAAAATTTTACCCCATTCAATCAATTGTAGCTTCTTAATCCGCTCCCTAATTCTTGTCACTTGTCTAACTTCCCATTTTTCTCGAACAAATGACTTTACTGTGTTGATATTGATAATTGATTGCGTCATTATCCCTGCGGCCTCTTCATATTTTGCATATCTTTCGTCCCTCATTGGTCTCACTGCTTTATTGGTTCGAAAAGCGAGCCACATGAAAGTTGGCGCAAAAATAACAAAAGAAACACCAAGGCGATAGTCTGTCCAAAAAAGAATTCCGCAAACGATCGTTAATTTAATTAAAACAGGTACAACTTCCCAGTAAAGACTCTCGAATAACTGCAAAATCTTTTGGACACCTTTATCAATTTTAATGATCTTATTTCCTGTATCTTCTCTTTCGTGATATGACAGAGAAAGTGAAACCATTTTCTTTTGAGCATTCACTAAAAACTCTTTTTCCGCTTTAGAAATAATTTGAAAGAAAAGCTTGTCCTTAAAGTAAGTAATTAAGCCAGAAAAACGACGGAAAACAAATAACAGTAAGATTGCTCCAATAACCCACCAAATTGCTCCACGATCGAAAGCTGTTAATTTATCGATAACGATTTTAAACAAAAATGGATCCAAAACACTCATTAACTCGACGATAACAATCAAAACAAAACCCTTCCTAATCGACGAGGAAAAATTGTTAAATAATTCCCAAAAGTTTCTCCAAAAAACTCCCAGTTTCCTAGTTTTTCGCTTCTTTTTATCCATTTAAAATCAAAGTTATTAAGCTATTCACCAAACTTCTCCATTGCAATAGCTACAAGTTCCTCGTATTCATCAACAATGTTACTCTTTAAGTTCTTTTTAAAGACTTTTAAGAGTTCGTCATGGAACCACATCGTGCTGGTGGACCTTGGTTCTGGGGCATTAAAGTTTTTCCACATATCCTCACCTTCTTCTTCATATACCTCCAGAAATGCTTGCAAATTATGTACTTTGTCAGCACACGCAACTAAAAGAATGTTTTGATTTGTTGTATTTTTCAAAACATGGATGTATTTTGTTTTTCTGTGTTTCCAGGTCTTCCTAGCCGTAGCCTGGCTATCGCTTGGCTTCTTGTCTTCTGTTATATACAAAACTATGTTTGTGACTTTATTTCCAAAATCTTCCCTTAAGTTGCTCACATTATAACCTTCCACATCCTCCAAAACATCGTGCATAAACCCAGCAATGATAATATCCTCATCATCAGTGTAGTTGGATAATATCGCACCAACACTATACGGATGAACAATATATGGCAACTGTCCGCTTCTTCGCATTTGTTTATTGTGAAGCTTTGCAGACTTATCAATCGCCTTTTGAATATCTGGCGTTAATTTCATTTTTTTTTATATTTAAACCTTTTAAATCACAAATGATTCTCTCTTGATATTAAGTATAGTCCACAACAAAAAACAAAGCAAAAAACATGGATATATCCCCTATCTACAAAAGTCTTTTTTATTTCTTGAAACAAAGACAACGCTAAGTATAAATTAAATAGCTATGAGCATAAAGCCTATAGCTATTTTTATGTGCGGAGAGAGGGGGATTCGAACCCCCGGTACGCTTATAACGCACACACGCTTTCCAAGCGTGCTCCTTAAACCACTCGGACATCTCTCCAAAGAAAGAGAAACAGATTTTTTCCAAAAACCTGTTTCTACTCTACACTACTTTGCATCATTTTATCAAGCTAGCAAAATTTCAACCCTTGTCTAGATTAATTCAATATTTATTTTATTCTTACGCTGACATATAAAAACATAACACAATATACTATCTGAGCCCCCAAACTAAAGTTGCTTTTCGCTTATCATCCTCGTTTCTTGTTTTTAATCTAATACTCACATCTTCTTGTCGCAATGCTGCTAATTTAACACCCTCTTTGATGTCTTGAGCATACACAATCTTACTACGTTTTCTTGAATGTTTTGCTTTAAAAAGCATTTTTGCAAGCTTCCCTACACTCCTCAAGCTCACATCATTATAGCTGGATTTCTCAGCTGTTGTGATAATTTTAGTCATTGTTTCAATCGATTTGACGGGAAATTTACCAACTGAAGACTCATTAGAAAGCATGACTGCATCAGCGTTATCAATTACAGCATTTGTCACATCAGAAATCTCAGCTCGAGTTGGACGAGCACTACTGACCATCGAAGCCATCATTTGAGTTGCTACAATTACGGGCTTATTCTTTTTTCGACACTTCTTAATAATATCTTTTTGAAAAATTGTAACTTTTTCCTGGGGAGCTTCAATTGCTAAATCACCTCTTGCAACCATAATGCCATCGGATTCATCAATGATCTCATCAATATTCCGCATTGCTTTCCTTCTTTCAACTTTCGATATAATCCATGGCATTTTCAATTTCCTTTTTCTTCCTCTACCTATTTGTTTTTTTGTATTCTTTTCCAGTATTCCCTCTATAACACGCTTAAGATTCTTAAGATCACTTCTACTTGCAACAAAAGAAACTCCAATTATATCAATGTCTTGAGAAAGAATAAATTCCAGATCAGCCAAGTCTTTTGATGTCAAAAATCCTAAATGACTTGAGATCGCTGGGATATTAACACCTTTATGTGACTTCACTTTTCCACCAACAAGAACCTTCGCAACGCATCCATAATTTATAACCCTCAAAACTTCCAACTGAATCATCCCATCTTCAATAAAAATCACATCGCCCTTTTTCAAATGTTCATAAAAACCAACCCAATCTAAATTCAGATGCTTTTTATAATTGTCATTGTGAGGATGATGTCCATCACTAATAAAAATAGATTCTCCTTCAGCAATCGATACAGTGCTTCTGTTGGAAATTCTGATTCTTGGGCCTTGAATGTCAGCCAAGATACCTATTTTCCCTTTAATCTTCTTCTCGACAGCACGAATCCTTTTGATTGTTTGCAAGTTCCATTTTGCATCTCCATGAGAAAAATTCATCCGGCAAACGTTCATGCCAGAAGACACCATCTTCTTCAAAACAAGAGCTGTTTCAGATGCTGGTCCAATAGTAGCAACGATTTTTGTCTTTTTCATCTATTTTTGTTTTATTTTTATTTCAACTACAGATCTTAAATATTAATTTTTTTAGCTAGATCACCAATGATTGGCAAATCATTTACATTTCCATCATTTACGTTAATGAGCCCTATTATTGAAAAAATGACTACGCCTGCATTAATCACCAAACCAATCCCCATTCCAATTGTGATTCCACCAATAATCCAAGCAATAAGAAGTACCAATCCTTGCTTCGCATGAAATTGAGCGAATTTACTCTCCTTTTTTGCCAACAATGGGATTAGACACAGAAAACCAAGATAACTTAAGAACGTTATCGCCCTATTTTCCTCCACATCTTTTGCTGTTTTATTGTCCTTTTTGTCACTTTCGTTTATTTTTTCGTCTTTCATTTTTTTATGTTTAATAATTTAAAAAATATTAACTATCATCTATTGTATTTCAGTTTCTCTTAATCTCTTAATCCTTTCGTCAGTAGCAGGGTGCGTCGCAAAAAATCTTGTTGCTTTCTTCGCATGTTTCCCGCGAAAGGGGTTCGCAATGTACATATGCGCCGTCGCCTTATTGGCTTTTATAAGCTCACCTTGGTGCGATGAAATTTTTTCTAACGCGCTTGCTAAACCTTCGGGGTAGCGAGTCAATAATGCAGCGTCAGCATCCGCTAGAAATTCTCTTTTTCTTGAAATGGCCATCTGCATCAGAGTTGCTGCTACTGGCGCTAAGATTGCAAGAATGATTGCGACAACAACCAAAACAAGTTGCAACTGGCTATTCCCCTCTCCATCTCTCTTCCGTCCTCCAAACCAACTCCATCGTATAAACAAGTCTGCTAGAAGAGCTACGAAACCAACCAGAACAGTCACGACCGTGCTAAGTAGAATATCTCTATTTCCTATGTGCGAAAGTTCATGCGCAATAACTCCCTCTAACTCCTTTTTGTCTAAACTTTCAACTATTCCTGTTGTTAAAGCTATCACAGCGTGCTCTGGATCACGTCCAGTAGCAAAAGCATTTGGAGCAACATCAGGGATAAGATATATCCTTGGAGTCGGAAGACCTGCTGTTATGCATAGATTTTCCACTAACCGATAGATTTCCTTTTCATTTGGAGTTTTTCTTGAAATTCTCTGAGCTCCAGCAATTTTCAAAACTATTTTATCACTCCACCAATAACTCACAAAATTCATAGCAACAGCAAAAAAAACAGCTCCGTACAAAATCACTGAACTCTCCATGACCAATGAGAAAAACCAACCTACGAAAATCACAAAAACCAAAAAACCAACTAAATAAACCCAGGTCAGTTGAAGATTTCTGTCCTTATGTGTATATAACGTTGCCATTACAATTATTTAAATAAAAACTAAAACTTTACCTCTATGTTCTCTTTTTCCTTTTCTTCAATTTCAAAGAAATCGTACTCATTAAATTTCAACATCCCGGCAATCATATTCGTTGGAAAAACTTGCAATTTTGTATTGAAATCTCGAACATTTCCATTGTAGAACCTTCTAGAAGCTTGAATTTTATCCTCTGTATCAGTTAATTCTCTTTGGAGTTCCAAAAAATTCTGATTAGCTTTCAAGTCTGGATAATTCTCAGAAACGGCAAAAAGTGATTTCAATGTATCAGAAAGCATATTTTCCTTTTCGGCACTCTCTTTTGGACTCTGCGTTCCCATGGCTTCTGTTCGAGCCTTAGTCACATTCTCCATTAACTCCTTTTCGTGCTTTGCATACCCCTTTACTGTGTTGATAAGATTTGGAATCAAATCATAGCGCCTTTTTAGTTGAATTCCAATATCACTCCAGGCTTCGTCAACTCTATTTCTAAACTTAATCAAACCATTATACACAGCAATAAACCAAACAACGGTCACGACGATAATCCCCAGTAAAATATAAATTACCATTTTTTAATTTTTTAATTTTTAAATTTTTAAATACTCTGACACCCTAATAATACATCAGGAAAGATTTATTGTAAACAAAAAAGACCTCATCAATTGAAGTCTTTTTTGCTAATTCTTCGTTACGCGCTATAGCGCATAAAACACTCGCAACGGAATTAGTTTCTAATACAACTTCCGGTCGCAACAGTACAAGTAACAGCAACACCAGCAGAGTCTGAAGAAGAGACTGTAGTATCACTTGTTGTAGTATACGAATAAGGAGAATTTGATCCTCCTAAACTTTGGCTTTGTAGTGATGGCCAAACCTCAGCTGTGATCGAAGTATCGTCACAGATATCCCCACCTCCAACAGTCGCTGAAGTTGGAGTACTAACACTAGATCCGTCATTAGTACATAAAGCTGCTAATGTTGTTGTTGAGGCTAATGTTGCTTGAAGTGAACCAAGTCTTGCACGACCACGTGCACTGTTCAAGCTAACCAAAACAATCGCAGCTAAGATACCAATAATTGCAACCACAACTAAGAGTTCAACTAGCGTAAATCCTTTTTCTTTATTTTGTTTCATTGTGTCACCTCCTCTTCTATAATCATATTTTTATTTATTTTAATTACTTCCCTTGTTTACTGTTTTTCTATATTCGTGCTCTATTTATACAACATCTTCTGTCACGATCCTCATTAAGAATTTTTTCATTTTTAATGTCACCACAACCATTTTTTCCAATCGTTATAGCTTTCTTGGTCCCAGCATTTTCAATGTCTCCAGTCCATTCATAGTCATCCGTTCCATCAACTTCCATGTGGTCCAATGATATAATATTACCTTCGTTTAATCTACAAGCTTCCATCCATTCTCCTACAGTACAGAGTCTTGCATCTTCCTCATCGAGACAGCTATACACTGACTCACCCCATTTTTCAGCTCCACCACTAAGCAAATCATCCATGATGCAAAAATCACCAATTGGAACCCAATCACTAGAGGGGCATCCATCCGAAGCAGCTTTGATATCAATACCAATGTTCTTATTATAACGCTCAAAGCCAATAACCGCAACTGTTGCAAGAACAATGAGCGCAACCCCAGTTATCTTCAATGCTCCTTTTTTAAATATTTTTTTCAATTTCTTTCCCTTTTGCATTTTTTTCATTGTTAATATCTATTTTTACAACAACGGAAATCATTCGAACTACCAGAAAGATTTCTTTTATTCATTGCCTTGCAATTATTGTTATTCCTAAACATAACAGTGGCCTCATTGCGATTGTCAATATCATCCGCCCACTCCCAGCCACCACCATCAATATTATCGTCAAAAGAAGTGCCGTCTTGATGCTCTGCCTGACAAGCAGCCATAAGCTCTTGCGCTTTACAAAGTCTAGCCTCCTCATCTTGAGCGCAAGCCAACGCTGCATCATGCCAATTTTCATCCCCCGCTGTTTCGCTCTGTATGCAAAAGTCGGCTACCTCAATATATCCTGAGGCACATTCATAGGCTGCATTCGCCTGCCCACTTAATTTTCCATTATTTTGTTTTTGGATTGAATCCACTCTTGAAAATACAAAAATAGCAATATACAGGGTGCAAACAATAAAAGTTGCAGTCGCTAAATTTTTACTAATAATTTTTCTCATTTTTTATGTATTTAATTCGTATTCATACAACAACGGAACCGATGTGTGTTATTTAACGACTGCTCTTCAACATCATCGCAATCAGCAAATCCGAATATGGCTGCTCTGTTTTTGGTTGCTAAATCATCAACCCTCTCCCAGTTATCATCCATATCATTAAGTCCAACAACAGCGCTCATTTGGCAAGCAGATGACCACTCTGCGGCTGTGCAAAGTCTGGCATCAACTTCAAAACAAGAATCAGCTGCTCCCTCAAAAGAACGTTCGATTACATTATCATCGCTGTCAGTGTGTTCATCGACCTCAATACAAAAATCAGAAATCTCTTCATATCCGCTTGGACATCCTGCTATCGCCAAAGAGACTTCAACTGCACGACTAACTGCCTGATCGTCTGTACCTCTTCGTCCGATTGAACGCACTGAATCAATTTCCAAGATTGCTGTGTCTTCATTGGTAATAACTTCTCCGGTTGCTTGGATAAAATATAACTCGCAAATCACACCCCCAACATCTCCTGCGGGACAATCGAATTTTCCATCACCGGCCAAACTCCCAAAAACTTCTGAGATCATTTTACTTGAATCATTTTCATCACCGATTGTCTTTAGCACCCATTCAATTCCTGAATCAGCAGCCTGAAAGGCTGGTGTTGAATTCTTAATATTAGAACTCATTCTCCCCTCAACCAAGGAAATTGAGGCAATCACAGAAACAATAATAAGTGCATTAACTAAAACTAGCACCATCAAAACAATGGCAGACCCTTGTTGTGCTTGCTTTGGCTTTTTGTTTTTTACAAAAACATTCTTCTCTTCCATCTTTTTAGCTATTCTTTTTATTTTCATATGCATTTAGTGGTTTTTTTCTTACAAACCTAGTAATCACGTAATGAAACGCCAGATTGGATCGTAACAGAATCTTTCTCAGTTACCATTGTTGAGGCGTCATTATATTTAATCGTGACCACGGTTCTAACAAAACCACGGTCATTTTGAACTGAATCAGTTTGTCTTAGAATAAATTCACCACTCACCTTGATCTTCCCATCATCTGAGCCGATCAATGCTTCAAAATTGTTAAAATCAGCATGAGAACAATTAACAGCATCACTGTCAGCGTCTATCGCGTCAAAAAACAATTTATCATTTTCAAACTTGAAACATTGTTTAGTTGCGTCTACATTATCAACAAAAAAAACTTCATTACTTCCTGTTAAACTCGTCACAATACCATCATCACCATTAATTTCTTTACTTGTTCTAATTTTTTTATTCAACTTTTCAATTGCAAAACGTGCATTCTCTAATGCATTTTGCATTGCTTGAGTCTTTGTATGAGCTTCAATTGTTCTAATGCTGAAAAGTAGAATACCCCCAACTATAACTGAAAAAATAGCGATTGAAACAAGAACTTCAATCAATGAAAAACCTTTTTGTTTGTGTTTTGCTGTTTTCATTCCTACTTAAATTAATTACTTTGCCAATCACTTAATGTGACTGTTGCATCCGCGCTTCTACTAATAGCTACGTTCACAAAGCTATCCCAACTAACTGTACATGTAACAACCATGCGCTCAATGTTTCCTCCAATATTACAGATTCTTTCAAAAACCACCTTATCTGGATTAACACAACCGGCCAAGGAGCAGTTTCGATAAACTCCCGCTTCCAATTCAACTTCGTTCTTTCTATTGTTATCACATTCTGGATTCGGAGTTCCCTCTCTAAAATATGGCCTGCAGGCTCCAGTTAAACTATCGTTGATATCCCTATTTAACATTACATTTTCATCACGAATGTTTCGAACAATCTCAACGCCCTCTTGCGCTAAATTTGAAGCAATTACTTCATATCTACTGTCCACACTTCTTTTGACAGTACTTGCGTAAAGACTGTAAAGAGTCGTGAATGTAACTCCTGTTATAGCAATGACTAAAATCACTTCAATTAAAGTGTAACCTTTGTCTATGTTTTGTTTTTTAAATAAATTGCTTTTCATTTTTTAACTTAACTACTATTCTATTTTCCCAACATTGTTAATTGTAACAGATTTTGTTGCACCAACATTTGTATTTTGAATATCAATTACGAAATCGAATGCTAATAACTCTCCATTATCACCGAAAAGTTCACTATATGGAACTCTAAAAAAAATACTCTCTCCAATATGTGAGGTAAAAATAAGGGCATCGCCCAACTTTCTGCTACTAATCTCCGCTACTTGAGCGCTGTCCACCAAATTAAACGAACGGTAACTTGCCTCTTCCTGACAAGTGTTCGGGTTATCACTAAAATCGCTGTCGCTTATGTAAGTATAAAATACATTATATGTTTTATTGTCTTCAATATACAAACCATATCCACAAATATGTTTTTGCTCGGGATTTGGAATCGACAAAGAAGAGTTTTGCGCCATTCGAACTGCCACACGGACTTCGTCTCTTGCTAGTGTTAGGCTTTTGTGTGTGTCAGAAAAACGGGAAATCTTCAAAACTACGGTCGACAAAATCGTCACCATTGCAATTGAAACAACCAATTCAATCAATGTAAACCCTTTGTTTAAATTTTTATTTGTTTTTTTATTTTTCACGTTTGAATGAATGATCAAAATAATCTCTCGTATAAGTATAACAACTTTTCTCCAAAAAACAAAAAAATGAAACTACTAATCACCAGAAAAGGTCCAAATGGTATTTGTGATTTCCAGCCTTTTTTCGATTTTTTTACTAAAATTAAAGATATTATCGCACCAACAACATAAGTTATTAGCAAAAAGGGATATACATGCTTCCATCCTATCAAAAATCCTAGCCAAAAGCCAATTTTCACATCCCCGCCACCAATCCATTTTCCTTTCGAAATAACAAATAAAGCTTGAAAAAATCCGCCTACAAGCAATGCGCCAAGTAAGTTTTCTGTCACAAAACAACTAATGGAAAAAATTGAGCAACTAGAGTTAAGGTACTGAACCACAGTATAGACCACAGTTAGTACGGCACCTGTTAACACTAATCTATCTGGAATTATCATATATTTTAAATCCCAAATAAATATAGCGCTTAGGATAAAGATAATTGCTAAAAAATAACTTGTTTCAAAAATAATTGACCAGCTACTACTGAGCGTAAGAATTAAACCTGTCTTGAATCCAACCGCAAGAAATAAAAGGCCAATACAAAACTCAACCATTGGGTACTGGAAGGACAGTTTTTTCTTACACTTCGAACACTTCCCCTTTACAAAAAAATATCCCAAAACAGGAATATTCTCAAACCACCGAAGATCTTTTTTGCAAAAGTCACAATGAGAAGAACCTAGTAAACTTTCTTTTCTTTCTCCACGATCCACTAATACATTAGCAAAACTACCAAAAATAGTTCCCAACAGAAACAAAAAAGCAGCTTTTATGAAAAACAATATCTCCATTACTACTGATAATTAATGTTAGGGTGTTATATTTGTACAAGCTTCGCTGTTCAATAAGTGGCTACATTGATTGCTTCCACTGTTGCAACAAATTCTAGCCTTTGAATCCTGTGTGTAAACGAACCAAGCACCATCCTCAAAATCAGTATCACTCACATAACCTCCAAAACCAGTAGATCCCCCAGTTGTTGGCCAACTACCATAACTAGCGCCTAAACTACAAATACTCGCACCGCCAGCTGTTCCATTTGGTTCAGCAATAGCACCTCCATCACTTCGACAAAGTACCATATTTTGAATTGCACCTGCAAGTTGTGCCTGCATTCTTGATTCCTCAGCTCTTTGTTTATGAGCAGACACGGAAACCAAGATTGTTCCTGCAAGAATTGAAATAATAGCCATAGTTAGCAACAGCTCAATTAACGTAAAGCCTTCTTCTTTTTTATTTAATCTAAATTGCATTGCCTTGAGATAATAAATTAATTACAAACATATGATGCATCTGATTTACAGCAATTACCGTCCTTTGCAAAGCAGGAAACAAATGAACTTCCGCTATCACAATTTATTCTCCACCTCTTGTTACCAGTTGCTGCGCTTGTGTCATCTAAGTTTTCATAAACACAATCGGTATCACCAAGGCTTGGCCAAACACCAGTGCTTCCAGCGCAAATGGCATTCCCTCCGGTCGATGCACTCGTCCAAGCAGTTAGTTGCTTGTTTGTCATAAAACAGTCAACAGCTGATGGAATCACGCTTCTTCCACTTTCCATTGCTGAAGCAAGTTTCGCTCGATCTCTCTGCCCACTCAAAGAAACAAAAATTGTTGAAGCTAAAATACCGATAATTGCAACGGTGGTTAAAAGCTCTATCAATGTAAAACCCCTTTCGCTAATTTGTTTTGTTTTCATTTCTCGCCTTTATTATTTTTTATATTCTCTACTCCCAGAGAGAGACAATCAAACGCTGAATTTCCAAAAAATGTTTCTTTGGAAATCCAGTTGTTTAATGATCTAGATCTTCAAACAAATGAATTCAATGCTCAATGTTAATCACAATTAGCATAAACGCATCCTTGTGGATCACATGTGGCAGTACAGACTCCTGCTGTTGTATTACAGCTTCCCAGAACACCTTCCGTGCCTGATGTTGCGACTGAATACGATCCAGCTCCATCACAGTCAACTCTTGCGTCATTAGTTAGATGAAGTCCATGATTCCCAGCTGGGTTACAAACTGCTGTTCCATTTCCTGCTGCCAGAATTGTACCAGCTGAATCTCGGCAAGTTGTAATAACAGGGACTAGTGCTCTCATCTGTTGTTTGAAAGCAGAAACTCTTGCTCTTTCACGTTGTCGTCCAAGTGAAACAAAAAGTACGGCAGCTAAGACTCCAATAATCGCAATTACAAGCAAAAGCTCAACTAGCGTAAATCCTTTTTCATTTTTATTTATCAATTTCATTTTTTCACCCGCCTTTCTATTTTCATTTTTGAGTTATACAAATTAAATCACTTTTTCTTTTTGATGTTTACCTAGCTATTCTAGCACAAAACCTTTTTTTGGGAAAATTAAGTAATTGAAGTAGCAACTTGGTAAATTGGCAAAAGCACAGCAGAAACTAAGAGTCCTACGCCAACTGCCAAAATAACCATTAAAATCGGTTCGATTAAAGTTGAGAAATTTTTCACCATACGATCAGTTTCTGCTAAATAAAATTTGGTTACCCTACTAAGAGTGAATTCGATTCTCCCTGTATGTTCACCGACTCTAACCATTTGCACTACCACTGGTGGTATGATTTCATATTTATTCAAAACATCAGCAATTCCTCCACCTTTCTTAATTTCCTCTGCAGACTCTCTGATAATTTCTTTGTAAACATGGTTCCCAACAACATCAGAGGTGATTAAAAGTGCTGTAGTAATCGGCAAACCACTTTGAATCAAAGTTGAAAGATTCTCAGAAAAACGTGCAATATAAACGTTATGTAAGATTTTTTTGATAATCGGTATTTTCAAGATAAGTTGATCAAATTCTTTTTTTCCTTCGTCAGTTTTAATATAATACATCACTCCAGAAATTCCAAAAATCATGGCGATTCCAACAGCCCACCAATAATTAGCCATAAAATCACTTATGGCTATCAAAAGCTTTGTTTGCAAAGGAAGCTCTACATTCGACTCTTTTAGAATCACTAAGAGTTTTGGCATAACAAAGGCCATTACTACAAAACCAACTACAATCATCGCACCCAAAATAAAGCCAGGATAATACATCGCCCCTCTTAATTTTGCTGTCAACTCATAATTTTTTTCTGTGTTGTCAGCCAAATCATTGAGAGCTTTTTGAAGCGTTCCGGACGCCTCTCCGGCTTTCACCATATTCACATAAAACTGAGTGAATGTTTCAGGGTTTTTGGCCATTGCCTCTGATAAGGAGGAACCTCCATCAATATCAACAATTACAGAATTTATCTTCAAAGCGAAATATTTATTTTCGGTTTGATTGGCAATCGAATGCAGTGCTGATAAAAGTGGAACCTTGGAATCAATAAGAGTTGATAGTTGTCTTGCGAAAATCACAAACTCCTTTGGTCTAACGCCTTCCCAAATCCTCAAAAGACTAGAAATAAGAGGTACCTCCTTAATTTCATCCAAAGAGACAATCGACAAACCATTTTGAATCAAAAGTTCTTTTGCGGAACGTGTGGAGGATGCTTCTACGATACCTTGTTGTAATTGACCTCCTTTGTTTTGTGCTTTGTATTTAAATTTCATTTTTAAAATTTAATGAATTTTGCTTTATTAATAAAATTATGCTGTTTCAAGTAACATTCTAAATGAATTAACATCCGTGGAGTACATTTCTGCATCCTCTAAGGTTACCTGTCCCTCCTTAACTAGATTTGCCAAAGCTCGATTGATTCCAATCATTCCATCTTCTAACGAGGTTTCAATGGTCACACCAATTTGATGTGTTTGATTTTGGCGAATTAAATTTTCAACGGCACGATTTTTGATCAGTACCTCAACCGCCGGGACTCTTCCGCCACCAATCTTTTTTAACAATCTTTGAGAAACAACACCTAGAAGCACATTTGCAAGCTGAAAGCGTATTTGATTTTGTTGATAAGCAGGGAAAACATCGATAATACGATCGACGGTTTGAACTGAATCATTTGTATGTAAGGTTCCAAGGATCAGATGCCCTGTTTCCGCTGCCGTAATGGCAGTAGAAATAGTTTCAAGATCCCTCATCTCACCGACCAAGACAACATCAACATCTTCACGAAAACAAGCTGTCAGGGCACTGCCAAAATCTAATGCATCTTTCCCAATTTCTCGCTGTTCAATCAAACATTGATCGGAATGATGGAGATATTCAACTGGGTCCTCAATTGTAACGATATGTTCTTGTCTGTTGTGATTAATATGATCAATTAAAGCTGCCAGAGTTGTTGACTTTCCATGACCTGTTGGCCCTGTTAGCAATAAGAGTCCTTGTGTTTTCTTGATAAAATCATAGACAACATCTGGAACTCCAAGCTCATCAAGCGATCTAATCTCTTTCGGAATAAATCTAAGTGCTAAGCTGATGTGTCCTTTTTGATGGAACATATTGGCCCTAAAACGGTCCTGAGAATCAATTTCAAGCGAAAAATCAACATGCATTTCAGCTAAGAATTTTTCCATCTGCTTTTTATTCAACAATGATTCTGAGAGAGAATCCATGTCATCATGGCTAATTATCTCTTCCTTGCTTAGCCTATACAAAACCCCATCAATTCTCATAATTGGATAATCTCCTACAGATAAATGCAAGTCTGAACCATTATTTTGAACAACGTTTGCCAAGTGTTTCTTAAGTTTTTGTGCTAATTGACTCTCTTTCATTTTTATAGTCTTAAATTTTTGTTTTAATCATTCCCTGCATCTTTATTTGCAATGTTCAAGCACTTTATGGACAATCTCCTCTGGAGTGTAGTTTGATTTAACTAGATAATCCACAGCTCCCATCCCCATCGCATTATCGATATATTCTTCTTCCGTGGCATTAGTTAACATGACAACTGGAATATTCCTTGTTTCATCTTTCTCTTTCAAAACCCTCAGGACATCCATTCCTCCGATTTTAGGTATAAAAATATCCAACAGAATCAAGTCTGGTGTCTCTTCTTTAGCTTTTTTTATAGCAGCTTCTCCGTCACCAACAAGCACTGTTTCAAAACCTTCTTTCGAGAGCCTTGCGATATACACTTCTGAAATAAACTTATCATCCTCAATCACAAGTATTTTTTTTGCCTTCTCACTCATTGTGTTTATTATTACAGATTAACCTCTTTTTTATCATCTCCTGAAATTTCCTTGTCTGCATCCTCAATAACCGTCTCTTCTCCGGTTGTTTGATTCTCCAACTCTTCACTGTTAGCGTCTTCATCAGTAACCCTCTGAACCTCTTCTATTGTTGTGTACCCCTCTAACACTTTAATTATACCGTCTTGCTTCATTGTTGTATACCCATCTTTTTTAGCAGCTTTCTCAATGATTGTTTCTGGTGAACCACTCCCTATAAGAGACGACACCTCTTCTGTAACCTCAACCATTTCATAGATTCCAACACGCCCTTTCACTCCTTTGTTCTGACACTCAGAACATCCTTCTCCTTCAAATGCTTTGATCTCCTTAACATCCTTAGCTGTTTTAGCTCCTACTCTCTCAAGCCCTTGTTTTGGCATATCTTGCAACTCTCGCTCTATCATTTTCTTCGCTCCAACTGATAAATTTTCAACTTCTTTTTTACATTTTGGACAGATTCTCCGAACGAGTCTTTGCCCAATTAAAAGATTAAGGGAAGATGCTAATAAAAATGGTTGGATACCCATATCTACTAAACGTGCAATAGCTCCGATTGCAGAATTTGTATGTAAAGTTGAGAGAACAAGATGCCCTGTTAATGCAGCATGAATTGCAAGCTCAGCAGTTTCCTCATCTCGAATCTCTCCAACCATAATAACATCTGGATCTTGACGCAAAATACTTCTTAGCCCAGATGAAAAGGTGTATTCGATCTGCGGTTTAACCTGACTTTGATTCACTCCTTCCAATACATATTCGACAGGATCTTCTAGTGTTACAATGTTAATCCCTTCTCTGTTTAGGATGTTTAATATTGAATATAACGTTGTAGACTTTCCACTTCCTGTTGGTCCAGTAACCAGAATAATCCCATGTGGCTCCTCAATAATTTTCCTAATCAACTTATCATCTCGTCCTTCAACCCCAAGTTTATCAAGTCCAATAATACCAGATCTGGTATCCAAGATACGCATCACCACCTTTTCACCATATGAAACTGGAAAGGTTGAGACACGAAAATCAATTGTTTGTCCTAAATCTTTAATTCTAAATCTACCATCCTGTGGTTTCCTCTTTTCATCAATTTTCAAATTCGATAGAATTTTGATTCTTGAAACAATTGCTGGGCCTATTTTTTGTGGTAACGAAATACTATTATACAAAATACCATCCACACGATACCGAACCCTCACATAATCATCCATTGGTTCAATATGGATATCAGAAGCTCGGCCATCAATTGCATTCTTGATGATCACTTCTACCATTTTTGCAACGGGAGCATCCTTTAGAATCCCCCCAACACCTCCTCCTTTCTTTTTTGCCAATTCAGCCTTTTCATTTTCATCTATCTGTGAAGACTCTTCAAATGCTGATAAAAATTTATTAATTTCTGCGGAAGAGTGTTTTAACTTTCCCAATAAAAGATTAAACTCTGATTCTGATATTGGAAAAATGTCTATCCTTTTTTTGTTTTTCTGAACAAAAAAACGTAGGGCGTTCTGCGTGTTTACATCCGTTCTGTCAACTACAGCAACTTTAATGCTATCTGCTGTTTCCTCGAATGGTATAAATTTATATTTCTTGATCGAATCAACTGGAAGTAATTTAGCAAGGCTTTTGTCAAGCTTGACTTCTTTCCAATTTACTACGTCTTTTTCGCTATCTCGAATCATTTATCTTTTGTTTTTTATTTAATCACCTCTTACTTAGCTTCAAAATTATCTAGAGAAAATGTCTTCCTTGCCTGCACTTCCAGCACTAACAGGTCTAAATACTTCCCTGGTAATAGAGTTTTGATAATCCTCAATAATCCCTGTTTTAAATTGGCCACTCAACAAGCTCTTAATAACTGGGTCATTCGCTCTAATCAAATTTGCAATTTGTAACTTTTCGTTTTTCTCCTTACTAAAGAAATCAAAGGTTAGTTCACATTTTATCATTGAACCATTTTCTACGGAAATCTCCTCCTCTGCAACATCAGCTATTACTTGCTGTTCAATAATCAAAAGTTCTCTTGGTGTGGTGAATCTATTGTGGGAATCGACTTCTTTAACAAATTCAGCAATATCAATATATGAACCCATCACCGAAACTTCTGCAGTAACACCAGTCCTGGTTGGAGTCATACTTGCGAGAGAACCAGGAAGAATATTCCTATTTGCTCTATTGATTTGAGGGTTCTTTATTTTTGTGGATATAATAAAAACACCACTTGTTTCAGCACTTTTATGCACCTCAGCCAAGAAGTCATCGTTCTTCTCTTCGCTTGGAATAGCATTTAAAACCAAACTTTCTTGATCTGGAGTTAGGCTGTTGAATTTTTTTGTGGCATTTTCAATGGAGGCATTTCCGCTCTTTAAGTCGTCCAGTTCCATTGTTAATTTAGTTAATTCTTCTTGCTTTTCTTGATAAATATCCCACTCTGGCTTTGTAAAAAAGATTGTTATCATGAAAGCTACAAAAAGAGCAATTGGAAAGAAAAGAATTTTTAATTTCATTTTTTATTTTTTATTTTTTATTTAAAATAAATATCTCTTTATTTTATATCTTTATAATAGAAGATGACATTACCTTCAATGCCAGAGCCCTCCCTATTAATCTTACTGGAACTCAAAAACACATTTTCTACTTCGCTCCCAATCAAACTAAAGGCTTCGATCTGTTTTGCTAACTCAACGTGGTTTTCAACCACAACTGTAGCATCAATTTCTGTCTTACTGGATTGCCTTTCAAACTCTAATTTTGTGAATCTTGTTGCTGGCAAGGTATGTCTTTCAATTTTCTCCAAAAGCTCCATTTGTGAAACTTTGTTGTCCATAAGACCCTCAATCTCAATTAAACGATCTTGGAAGTCATAGAGTTTTTTCACATCATCTGTGTTCATGTTGTTTTCTAATTGAACAACTTCAGCTCTAGCTTCTTCGTTTTGATTTTCAGTCTGGATCGTCAAATAACGAACCATTCCAAAAACCGCTAAGCCCACAGCCAACGATACAATTCCAAAAACCAAAGATTTGTTACTTCCTTGACTGTTTGGTCTTCTACCAGACATCTCATTTGACTTGAGGTTTATTTTTGCCATTTTTTTTTATTTTTACTTCTTACGATTATTTTTTATCCTCGAAAGCATTTAATGCAAGTCCAACTGCAATTACTAACTCCGAACCATGTTCGTCAATAACAGATTGGATACTCTCTGGATAGTTAATAGCTGCGAAAGGCTCCCCTATTCTAGTTTTTAAGCCAAGCTCCTTACTTAGATAGTCAACCATTCCAACCAATTTCGATCCACCACCGGTTAATACGATTTCACTTATTTCTATCCCAACATATGTCTTCTTGATAGCCTTGTTGGTTTTTTTAATTTCCGCAACAACAGCATCCATGATTTGGCCAATCATCTCGGTTCCGCCCTGAGCTTCACCAGCATTCATTCCATTTTTATGCTTGATTTGTTCAGCTCTTTGAGTGTCAATATTCAAACTCCTAGCAATTGTCTTTGTTATTCTATCACCGGCAATGTCTATCGTTCTATTCAATAGTACATTTCCATTTGAAACAGCGACAATATTACACACCTTGTGTCCAATATCTAAAATTAAATGAGGACTTGTATTGCTACCAACTAACGCTCTTGTTAAAGAAAAAGCATCGATCTCTAAAGCTTCAATTTTCAAACCAGCTTTCGAAAACACTGCTTCATACTTAGCACTAATCTCACGCATAATAGCGACTAGCAATATATGTATCTTTCCATCCCTTTGAACTCCTGGAATTGCATCTTCTTTCTCCTCTTCGTCATCCTTAGACCCTTCATCAATCAATTGCCACCCATAAACCACATCCGCTAATTGAACTGGAATATATTTTGGGGCTTCATTTTGAATTATTTCATCGATATCTTTTTCTGCTGCTCTTGGGATTTCTATTGCTGTTATCAAAGAAGAGAAACTAGGCACCGCTGCTTGGACCGATTTCTTTGATACTTCCGCCTCTTTTATAGTCTTTCTAATCAACTCACTTGCTGATTCAGAAATAACGCCAGATGTTCCTGGTTTTATTATTTCTTGTTTGCTTGTGGCGATAGCATAGTTTTTGAGATGGATTGCTTCTCCTGCTCTCTCTAGAACAACAACTTTTATACTAGCGCTACCAACATCAACACCCACTGAGACATTGCCATTCCCACCAAACAAGCCGCTGAATAAACCATCTTTCATTTTGTGAAAAACAGAGGTTTGTTCACTACTCATTTTTTATTTTTATCTTTTTATTTTTCACTAAAAACTATTTGAAAACTCACAAACAAACCGCATAAAAAACGCGTGCTCTCCTAATACGCAAACAGTAGCTTTATTTACTTTAAATTCTAAAAGTGATATGCTACTCTGTAAACGTAAAGTTAATTTAATTATATCACGGTTTGAATAATGCGCAAGAGATTTACGAAAAATGCCCAGCTAGCAATAGCTACGTTAAAGACGCTCAGTGGGTCAAAAAAACTCAGCTCTATTGATGCAAAATCTTTCATTCAAGTACTCTTGAAACAAAAAGGAAGTTTTGGAAAAACAATTTTGGAAACAACTCTCACAAAAAACATTCTAACGCAACTCAAAGAGTCCAAAGACAAAAAACTATCGAAGGATAATAACGCCATAACAGCGCAAGATATTATCAACAGAGCTACTAAGTCCGCATTCATTACAAAAAGCACTTTCATCGGGACTGAGCATTTGGCAAACGAAATCCTGGAAATTCCAGGAATTTCCGAAAATATCACTCCTAGAAAAATAAAAGTTTCATCAAAAATGAAAAAGGACAAAAACTCTTTCTCGGAATCAGAAAATGCACTCAGCGGCAATCCTTCACAAAATGATTTTCTGGGAGAATTGAATTCCATTATTGAAAGTTTTTTTCACCCAAACAATCCCCAAACTCGCAAAGGACAGCAAGGTAATCAAAGTTTTTACACTGACTTAACAAGCAAATCACAAGAAGATTATTTTCTAATTGGAAGAGAATATGAATTAGAAAGAATTTCACATATTTTGGGGCGAAAAATGAAAAACAATCCTGTGTTAATTGGCGACCCTGGCGTTGGAAAAACAGCAATAGTCGAAGGTTTAGCAAAAAAAATTCAAAAAGGAACTACTGATTATCATTTGTGTAACAAAAAAATTCTCAGTCTTGATTTGGGTCTTTTGGTTGCTGGGACAACCTTTCGGGGGGAGTTTGAGGCTAGACTGAAAGACATTATAACGCAAGTAAAGAAAGATCCAAATATCATTCTTTTTATTGATGAGATTCACAATCTAGTTGGAGCTGGAAATGCAACTGGTGGAATGGATGCGGCAAATCTTTTAAAACCCATCTTGTCACGAGGTGAAATCCAATTAATAGGAGCAACAACAATTGATGAGTATCGCAAGTACATCGAAAAAGATGCGGCACTAGAAAGAAGATTGCAGCCAATTCTTGTCAAGGAACCTACTGTTAAAGAAACAAAGGAAATTCTCACTGGGATCAAAGAATCCTATGAAAAATTTCACAATGTTTCAATCTCAGCTGATGCTAATATGGCAGCTGCGACATTAGCTAAGAGATATATCACAGATAGAAATCTACCTGATAGTGCGATTGACTTGATCGATGAAACAGCTGCTCGTTTGCGTTCTGAGACGTCTGACAATTCTATTTATCGCAAAATAAAGAAGGTTGAGGAAAAATTAGAAAGAATTAAATCAGAAAAAGAACTTTTGGTTATCGGGGATCGCTATGAGGATGCGATTAGAATGCGCGCTGAAGAGAATAAAGTTTCAAACATCTTAAAAAAATTACAAAAAGAACTTAAGGAGCAAGAGAAGAAAAAAAGAATAACTCTAACAGCAATAGAGGTCAAAAACACGCTAGCGAAAATTTCTGGCATTCCAAAAGAAATTCTTTCACACGACAACAATGCAATAACAATGAAAGTGAAAAGTTCTTTGCGAAACGACTTAATGGGCCATTCGAATGTCAAGAAACATATTTCGAATACCATTTTGCGCCAAGTAAGTGGAATTTCAAACCCCAATCGACCATTAGGCTCTTTCCTGTTTGTTGGACCTTCTGGTGTTGGAAAGACTCATTGCGCAAAGGTGCTAGCAACTGCGATTTCTCCGATGAAAAACAAAGACGCTCTTATTCAAATCAATATGAGTGAATTCATGGAAAAACACACAGTTTCAAGGCTTCTCGGTGCACCAGCTGGCTATGTTGGATATGAAGAAGGTGGTGAATTTTCTGACAAAGTGCGCCGAAATCCCTATAGTGTGATCTTGTTTGATGAAATCGAAAAAGCCGACCCCTCAGTTCTAAATGTTCTCTTGCAAATCCTTGAGGAAGGAGAAGTTTCTGATGCCAAAGGAAGGCGTATTAATTTCCGCAACACCATTGTTGTACTCACCTCAAATATTGGACTTGGTGAGTTGAATAAAATCTCAGAACTAGGTTTTAATAAAAAGAATGCTCCAAAGAAATCTGCCTATAAGGAAATAACTGATTCTATTGTCGAAGAAATCCAGGAAATTCTTTCTCCTGAGTTAGTCAATCGCCTAGATCATGTCCTACCTTTCAACACACTTTCCAAGAAAAATATTGAGGAAATCACCAAAAAAGAACTTGGGCAACTGCAAGCAAGGCTAGCTGAGCGCTTGATTACTCTTACTTTTGATCAATCACTTATTACTTTACTAGCAAAAAAGAGTAGTGACCCTGAACTAGGAGCTCGGCAAATTAGAAAACACATACAAGAGCACCTTGAACCAGTGATTGCTCGAAAAATAGTCACTCGAAAAAACATCAACGAAATCTCAATTTCAACTAAAGATGGAAAAATTATTGCGAGTCTCATTAGTAAAAAAGCTCTCAAATAAACTCAATGGAATTTCAGCATGCTTCTCTGATATTATTTTTCCGATTAAGTGTATAAACTGTGGAAAAGAAGGAGAATTCATCTGCAAAAAATGTTTTAGCTTGCTTCCAAAGAACTCTTTCCAAGTTTGTCCTGTTTGCGAAAAAACAATTCTCTCTAATGGAGATGTCTGCAATCATTGTAGACAAAGAGTGTCTTCACCTATCAACCGTCTTTTTGTGGTCTCTGATTACAAGGATCCTTTGCTCTCGAAATCAATTCACTATTTGAAGTATAATTTTGTAGCCGACCTAGCAAAACCCCTTGGAACGCTGATGATTCAAACAATGCTCCGTCTTGGCAGCTCCCCTACACCTGACGTAATCATTCCTATCCCCTTGCACAATAGAAGATTGCGTTGGCGTGGCTTCAATCAATCAGCCCTATTGGCAAATGTTATTGCCAAAGATTTGTTGCCAGGCATGGAGATTGAAGTTTTGGAAGATGTTATCGCAAGAAAGAGTTCCACAAAACCTCAAATGAAAATCAAGGATTATGGAGCGAGACAAAAAAACATTCAAGGTTGTTTTCAAATAGACCCCACGGCAAACAAGAAAGTTACAGCTAAAAGAATTCTCCTAGTCGATGATATCTGTACAACAGGATCCACTATAAACGAGTGTGCAAAAGAGTTACGAAAACTGAATCCTAAATCAATTTCAGCGGTTGTGCTTGCTAGACAAAGTTAGAATAAAATGATAAGTTGGGAAAGTTAAGACTTGAAAATTGAATAGAAAAATATAAGGAGAGGTGCCTGAGTGGTTGAAAGGGGCACCCTGCTAAGGTGTTGGGCTTTTACGAGTCCCGAGGGTTCGAATCCCTCCCTC
Organism: bacterium; assembly: GCA_018675685.1. Lineage (GTDB taxonomy): Bacteria > Patescibacteriota > Minisyncoccia > Moranbacterales > DUUL01 > UBA2772. Next base: position 49,617 of record JABGXP010000002.1, on the reverse strand, counting down.
TCCGCACACAAAAATAGCTACAGGCATAATGCCTGTAGCTATTTTTATTTGTGCTTGAAGGAGGGATTCCAACGGGTAGCCATGAGGTGGGCTATTTTTAGCAAAAAATAATCATAGCCAATGCCGCTGCATGCGAGCTGGCGAGCATTCAGCGCTACCTTGGACAAGGAGCGACAGCGACGCGAGAGAATTCATTCAAATTAACATAATCCTTCTTAATGAAATCAGTGAAGCAAAGAGAATCACTTCAGATCAAAACACTGCCCTATTTAAAATAAAACAAAAAAACTTTCCTTTCCTTGAAAAAAGAATTATTATTACAGTAACGAGACAAAAAAGACTTACACCAAACAAAAACTCAAAAAAACCTAGAATATTTTTTCATCCAGATATCTATAATGTTTTACAATTAAATTAACAAGCATTACATGGTTACAAAAATTGGTCACAGAGGAGCGATGGGCTATGCTCCTGAAAATACCCTCAAGTCTTTCAAAAAGGCTCTTGAATTAAACGTTGATGCCATTGAGTTGGATGTGTATATTTGTAAATCTGGAGAGTTAGTAGTTATCCATGATGATAAGGTTAATAGAACTACTAATGGGAAAGGCTACGTAGCAGAGAAAACATTTAAAGAGTTACGAGCTTTAGACGCAGGAGAAAAAGAAAAAATTCCTGAACTGAAAGAAGTATTTGACCTAGTGAACAAAAAAGTAAATATCAATATTGAGCTTAAGGCCACAGGGACAGCAAAACCTGTTTATGAACTGATTGAGCTTTATATAAAAGAGAAGAGTTGGAAGTACGAACATTTCTTAATATCGTCATATAATCATTATGAACTTAGAGAGTTCAATCGGCTAAGTCCAAACATTAAAATAGGAGCCTTACTCACAGGTATTCCGATAGGTTTTGCTGAATTTGCTGAAAAGATCAATGCATCATCTGTTAATTTATGTGCTGATTTTATCAACAAAGAATTCATAGATGACGCCCATAACCGAGGACTAAAGGTTTATGTTGAAACTGTAAATGATTTGGATGATATCGGTAGAATGAAAGCACTGGGTGTTGATGGAATTTTTTCTAATTTTCCTGATAGATTATGACGGGCTTTCTTTTTATTTACAAAATGAGAGTTCATCGCCACCTCGAATGATGAATGTGAAAACAGACCTGATCATTATTAGAATACTTGAAAGATTATATTTCAAATAACATAAATAGGGGGTAGCATGACTATTACACCGAGAGAATTCAAATCGGCACAGATTGGTGATGCGTTAATCGATTGCCATGAAAGGAGGTTCCGTATCATCTCATTACTCGATGGGATCTTTTATCCCACTATGGTTCATTCAAATGAATTTGGCACAGAGAAGTTATGTCTGATGGAAGACAAGATTGTGGAAAAAGAATTTGCCACCTTCTTAGTGGATCTAAACCACAAAGATGCCAGATTCATTACCAAGCAATGATCTATCTAAGATCAACTAAACAGGATATGAGAAATTTTTCTCATATCCTGTTTTTTTATTAAAACACCTCCCTATCTTAGAGCTCTCTATAGAGGACTCTATAGAGAGCTCTACTTTAAATGGTAATAAAGATAGAATCTCTCGACTCTTTCAAAAATGATTCTTTTTGCATGCTGCTTTAAATTAGAGTAAAATAAGGTCACTACGAATAAAAACTAGTGGTACTGAGTAACTTTAACTAAAAGATTAACTTTAATGAAACTAGCAATTTTATTCTGGTTCTACAAAGAGCCAGAAGTCTGTTTGAATCATCTCAAATTGATTAAAAAACATAATCCTAACAGCAAGATCTTTGGGTTGTATGGTGGTATAAAAAAAGATGCAAAGCAGTACAAAGCTAAGCTAAATAAATATCTGGATGATTTTCATGTTTCCGAACTTTGCGATAAACCAAGGAATTATAAATGGATTCATGGGGACTTGATGATATTGGATTGGTATCAAAACAAAGGCATCTCACTTACAAACTGGGACAGTGTTGCTGTTGTGCAATGGGACGCTCTGATTCTTGGAGATATCAAAAAACAACTTCCAGGAATCAAAAAAGGTGAGATTTTTATTTCAGGAACTAGGATTCTAGATAATTACATAGAAGAAAGATGGAACTGGACTAAAAAGGGAGACAGGGAGAGACCGAACTACCTTAAATTCCAAAAACACATTGAGGATAAATATAATTACAAGAACAAGTTATTGTGCAGTCTGTTTATTTTTCAGGTTTTCCCCAAAAACTTTTTTGATAAATGGTCGACTGTTGAGAATAAGGAATTGGGTATGTTGGAATATAAAATTCCTACATATGCTAAAATTTTCAACATCCCAATCTACAGAAGAGACTTGGGTGTGTGGTGGTTTAATGAGAAAGCATACAAAGGAGAAACTCCTATGAATGCAATGGAAGAGGAAATATCAGAAAATCTTATCAGTACTGAATTAAAGAAAGAAGATGGCTTTAGAATTTTTCATCCATACTTTAAAAAATGGGGTGCTAAATAGGAGCTAATGAAACTCCATTTTCTTCCCTCTCTTTGAAATAAAATCAAAGCGCCCTACACATGTTGTGCATAGGGCGTTTTTGAACTTTCTTTATTATTTGATTCCGATTGTGTGCCAAATTGGCCAATCCCAGGGCTTGGTGCAATAAATGACTCCCCCAACTGCAATGCACACTGAAAGGAAAAGTGAAACAAGAATTGCTATGCTGACTATTTTGTAGCCAAGAGGTTTTCTACTTGCTGTATTTGTCATCTTTTTCTTTCTACTTTTCTTTTTCACGAGTTAGCCCTCCCTGCTTTAAAGTAAAATTAGGTTCTCTAAGGGACAAAAATATTATCAAGCCATCTGATAACATGTAATTATAAAACATTAATAAGATGATGGCAACAATATTAGGTTCTTTTAGGCGCTCAGCTAAGACAGCTCTCTCTTGCAAGGTTGTTTTTTGTGTGTTATTATGCAGAGTCAATTTTTTGGCAAAAAGAGAGAGAAAGAGTCAGCAAACAACGAAAAAGGAGGGGGTTTAATGTACACTAAAGATTGCAAAGAAGGATGCCAACTGTTTATCAAAAACTTTACTGGCAAAGTCAGTGTCTATCTTTTCGGAAGTATGGCACGGAAAGGCACAGGAAAAGATGTTGATATTCTTTTCGAAGTTGAAGATGCGATATTCGAAGAATACCAAAGGTCCTGTCACAATTCCGGGGTGGATTTCCTTAACGGAAAACCATATGATCAAATGGATTATTTCTGGTCCTATCATTCTCCAGCGGAAGTTCGACTTGAATCAGTAATGAAAATTCTTGGAATTGATGATCCATTGTTTCAGGAGATTGTTGCGGCATTCAAAGGTCATCAGTTAGACATTGTGTTATTTCCTTTCGGCTGGAGAGAGGATGAGAAGTTTTTAGAGATCATCAATGTCAAAGATCCAAAATTCTCAAAATCTGTTATCAGAGATGCTATGCTTCTTTTTGAAAGTTAGAAAGTAAACTGTTCGTTAAAAACAATCAGTTATTTGAAAGCTCTTGGCGAATTTTCGTTAAGGGCTTTTAAACTACCAAAAATCTGTCTTATCTTTATCTCTTTAGAACCTTTTGTGATATCATTACACATGTAAGGATATATGTAAGGAACAAAAAAATATTCAATGCAAAAAATAATAAAAAGAACCATGTTAATAATACTAGCCCTAGTTGTAATTTTTGGCACCACCCTTTTCTTTTTCCTCCGACAACCGAAGTTTGGTAAAGAACCGAAAGGTGAGCGCTTGGAAAGAATTCAAAAATCAGCTAATTATAAAGATGGAGAATTTCAAAACATCAATGAAACCCCCATGATCCAGCGGAGTGGTAGTCACTTCTCCATCATCAAAAAATTCATCCTTGCTGACAATAAACCAAGTGGATCGATCCCCACTAAGAAAACCGACCTATTAAAGCTTAAGGATGATGAAGATGTGTTGATATGGTTTGGACATTCATCTTTTTTCATGCAAATTGCCGGGAAAAAAATCCTGGTTGATCCCGTTTTAAGTGGCAGAGCCTCCCCTGTTTGGTTCACCACAAAAGCCTTTGCGGGGACTGATCCTTATAGCGTGGATGATCTTCCTGAGATTGACTATCTTTTCATCTCCCATGATCATTGGGATCATCTTGATTATGAAACTATCTTGAAGTTAAAACCAAAAGTGAAACAAGTAATTTGTGGTCTTGGCGTTGGCGAGTATTTTGAACATTGGGGCTATGATGAAAACGTCATCATAGAAAAAGATTGGTATGAAAAGATTGAACTTGATGATGGTTTTGTCACACATGTAATGCCTGCACGACATTTTTCAGGTAGAAGTTTTGTGAGAAATAAATCACTCTGGGCATCCTTTGTCCTAGAGACACCGAATATTAGAATTTTCATCAGTGGCGACAGTGGATATGATAATCACTTTGCTAAAATTGGTAAATCCTTCGATGGTTTTGATTTAGCTATTTTGGAGAATGGACAATACAATGAAGGCTGGAAATATACTCATATGATGCCAAATCAAACGCTGCAAGCAGCAAAAGATCTCGGAGCAAAGCGCTTACTTCCAGTGCACAATTCAAAATTTGTCCTAGCACTCCATCCTTGGAATGAATCACTACAAAAAATCACTGAACTAAACAAGGAAGCTAAGATTCCGCTCGTGACACCAATGATTGGCGAGAAGGTTAACCTCAACGATGAGACTCAGATATTTTCAACTTGGTGGGAACAGACAAAGAAAGAATAGTTGTTTTGAATAACACTTTATTTCTTTTCTTTTCTGTTCACCTTGATATCATCTTTTGATTTTATTATAAAATATCTTCTAACTTTTTGATACAAATCCCCTCTTGAAGCATTCTTCGTAATTTTGATGAATTTGTTCAAAAAAGATCTTGGGGTTCGATATCCTGGTTTTCCTTTTTTCCCTCCAACTTTTGAATAATTTCTCATACTTTTTTGCTTTTAGAATTTAACAACTCTCACACCTTAATATTACAATTTTAAGAGAATATTACAATATTTCTAAAATCATCAAAAAATGTTAGACTTGATATAATGGGGTAAATCGAGAAATATCCAAACAGAAAAGCGAGCAAATGCCATTTGGCACTTGCTCGCTTATTTTTCTAAATCGTCTCCTTTGGAGATTAGAGACACATTCCAACATCACGATACTCAAACCTGTCCATCAGTGGACCGATTCTTTCGTTGTCACTTGAAGCGATAACGAGCATTGAGCGAAAACGACTTGGTTGAGCGTGATTTTTCATGATACTCACGTCGATGTATTTCTTTTCGTCCCTGCAGTTAAAAATGCTGTATGCAGGGGGTGTTGAAACCAGGATATCATTTTTGAACAATGCTTTCTTCAAAGAAACTTCGTAGAGCCTCAAAGCGGGGTTTCCACTGAAATTTCTTGCGAATTTCACAAAAGGCAACCAGTGCATCCATTCCCCGATTTTTTCACCATTAGCGAGAATGAAGCCAACAGGAGCCTCCTTTGGCTGCAAATCGGAAAGATATAAAACTCTGGATGGGCCGCCTGGTCGATCATGGTGAATGAATTTCTTATAATCACCAGGGACAATCCCACTTTCTACGAAAATCTCTTTGTACATATCTTTTCCAAGAAATGTCACAAAGTTATTCAGATCATCATCAACTAAGGATCGCTCCATGGCAGATGGGAAAACGATTTCCCTTCCCTCTCGCATGATATATTCCAAGGGATCTTTTGTGGGGATGTTTTTAAAATCCTTATCAATCCTCACACTCTTAATTCCGATATCACATGCGACATAAATGTCTCTTGTGATGAAGTTGAGAATGACGGAAAAAATTACCCTTCCCCTATTAACATAAGTGATGGCTGCAGTAGCTCCTGTAATAGAAGCTGGTGCATCAACCTCCTTATCCCAGAGTTTGACGATGTCCTCATGCATCAATAGTTCAGCAACCTTAATATTGCTTCTCTTTTTAGCATTTTCACCAGAGTCATCATCCGGAAAAAGTTTTTTGGCCATGAGATTAATGATCTGCTCCAAATATTTAGAGCGATCAACCGGATCAGAGAAAAACATTTTTGGCTGCTGTTTCGGGTTGGGATCGATTGGCCAAACACGTGAAGTTACATCGTCAGTCTCTTCTGTAATAAGAACAATCTCTTCACCATTGAAGTCTCCCAAACACTTCTTTATTCCACTTTCAACGCTGGCGTCGAAACCTTTTGTGTCACCTTTACCATACCTTGTTTCAGATAAGGCCTCACCAAAAGTCATTTGGAGAAGTTGTCGATATGCTCCAAAAAGAGCTCCTATACAAACATCTGCATACTTAATTTCCACACCTTTCATGATCAGTTCTCCTTTATATATAAGTGCCCGTTGACACATTACTCAACTGTACTTATTCTCCAGACACAAACATCGGCCTCACCTCCTTTGCATTTTATTGGTTGTTTTCAAAGAACTCAATCAGAATTTGATTGTCTCCCATCTTATCCTATCTTAAGCAAAAAAACAAGTATCTATGCCCTTAAGAAGGTCTTGCGATTCTGTTTTCTACTCACCAAATTTCTAATAGTTTCTTTTTTATTTCTATAGCTTTGAAGCTCTTGTGTCTTAATATCAAAAAATTTAACGCATCGAATATTTTCCAAATTAATTAAAGATGTTAGAATACTACAACACGATAGAAATATAAACCATTGTCCAGCTAAATGAATATCAAAATCGAAAGAACCTGGAAAAAGAACCTGGGGGCAGAGTTCGAAAAACCCTATTTCAAATCGCTTTCTAGTTTTGTAAGAAATGAATATCTTTCAAAGAAGATTTTTCCACATCCAAAAAATGTTTTTCGCGCCTTTGAAGAATGTCCTTTCGATGACGTGCGAGTTGTGATTCTTGGTCAAGATCCATATCACGGACCGTCCCAAGCTCATGGATTGTGTTTTTCTGTTCCAAAGGAGATTAAGATCCCACCTTCACTAGTCAACATCTATAAAGAAATCGAGAGTGATTTAGGAGTAAAAATGCCGCTCTCCGGAGATCTCAGTTCTTGGGCTCGTCAAGGGGTTCTACTCTTAAATGCCACGCTAACTGTCCAGGCCCATAATGCCGGATCTCATCAGAAAAAAGGTTGGGAAGAGTTTACTGACAATGCGATACAGGCACTCTCGGATAAACGAGAAAATTTGGTTTTTCTACTTTGGGGCGCCTATGCACAAAATAAGTCCTCATTAATTGATCGGTCAAAACATCTGATCCTAGAAGCTCCACATCCTTCGCCACTTTCAGCTCATCGAGGTTTCCTGGGTTGTAAGCATTTCAGTAAAACAAATGAATTTCTCTTAGCAAGAAATTTAGGAGAAGTAAGTTGGGAGATAAACTAAAAAACAATGCAAAAAATAATACTGGCTTCAAAGTCACCACGAAGAAAAGAAATTTTCTCAAAACTCCACATCCCTTTTAAAACAGTTGGAAGTAATTTCAAGGAAGATATGACTTTAAGAATGCCACCTAAAGAATTAGCGAAATTCCTTTCTAAAGGAAAGGCTCAGGAGGTTGCAAAAAGATATCCCCAGCACATCGTTATTGGTGCTGATACTTTCGTGGTTTTAGATGGAGAATTACTTGGAAAACCGAGAACAACCGAAGTGGCTAGAGAAATGCTCAGAAAAACCAGCAATAGAACTGTCGAGGTTATTTCTGGTATCACTATTATTGAACCTCGGAGCCAAAAAATTATTTCAAAAGCAGTAACATCTAAAATCACTTTTAGAAAAATAACAAACGAAGAAATTGAAGGTTACATCAAGACCAGTATCCCGCTTGATAAAGCAGGAGGGATTGCAGTTCAAGAGATTGGCGCAATTTTTGTTGAAAATAGTTCTGGGGATTATTTTAATAATATGGGTCTACCTCTCTTTGAAACTGCAAAAACTCTAAAAGAAATCGGGGTTAAAATTCTATAATCTAATATTTAAATTTTACTATGCTTATTATTTATGCTCATCCAAACCACGATGGTCATTGTGGTTATATCTTAAAACAACTAACTGCTGAATTAGATTCAAAAAAAATAGTTCATCAAGTCATTGACCTATATCAAGAAAATTATAATCCAGTTCTACAACCAAAAGAACATTATACTTCTGGTAATTATGCTATTGCAAAAGAGACAAAGAAGTATCAAAAGCTTCTTGAAAAGGAAAGGAGTTTTGTAATTATCTACCCCACTTGGTGGAATGGCACACCAGCAATACTGAAAGGTTTTTTTGATCGAACACTCACAAATCGATTTGCCTTTCGTTACAATAAATATGGTTTTCCGAAAGGGTTGCTAACAGGGAAAGTTGCAGTCATTACAACTACTGGTGGTCCTGCAATCGCCGAAAAACTAATCTTGGGAAATCGCTCACTCAAGGTTGTTGTAAAAGAGACTTTGAGGTTTTGTGGTTTCAAGGCAAAAGGTTTTATGGTCGACCAAGCTAAAAAGTTGACTGATAAAAATAAACGGAAAATTGAAAAGATCGTTTCCCTGGCAACTAGTTATCTTACAAGCTAATTTTCTTACAAAAAGAATTGATTAATGCTATAATTGAGGATATTAAAAATTATAAAGTAGACTTATGGCTTTAAAGTTTGGAACAAGTGGACTACGCGGATTTGTAACTGAAATGACTGACAAGGAGTGTTATATTTCAACAACTGCATTCCTGATGTATTTATTAGAGACTAACAATATTCAAAGGGAATCTCTAGTCGCAATCGCAGGAGACAGGCGACCCAGCACCAATAAAATAATGTCTGCTGTCGCAACAGCTATCACAGACTTTGGTTGCCAGGTCTCAAATTGTGGGAAAATTCCAACTCCAGCAGTTTCATTTTTTGGATTTCAAAAACACATTCCAAGTATCATGATAACAGGGAGTCATATTCCTTTTGATATGAATGGAATTAAATTTAATATGCCCTTTGGAGAAGTTTTAAAAACAGATGAACCTCGCATTATCGAATTAAAAGAAAAGTTGTCTGTTGAAAATAACTTTACTAAAAAATTCGATCTTAATGATGAACTCTTAAGCGTAGATGAGCTACCAAAAATCAACGAGGAGGCCGCGCAACTCTATCTTGAGCGTTATACGAACTTCTTACCTAAAAATTGCTTAGGAGACAAAAAAATAGTTTTCTATGGGCACTCCTCTGTTGGACGTGAACTTTTGCCACAGATTTTTGAAAAACTCGGTGCTGAAGTGATAAAAGTTAATTACACTGAAAATTTCACACCGATTGACACAGAAGCAATTCGAGAAGAAGATCTGGAGTTAGCAGCCAATTGGGTAAAGGAATATAGCCCAGATGTTATCTTTTCTACTGATGGAGACACTGATCGCCCTATGCTTTTCGATGAGAAAGGTCATTTCATCAGAGGCGACGTGCTTTGTATTTTCAGTGCCCTTTATCTTAAGGCAAATTCGGTCTCAGTTCCGATCAGCTCAAGCACTGCACTTGAGGAGCTTGGAAAATTCAAAGATATCAGAAGGACAAAAATTGGTTCTCCATATGTAATTGCAGGAATGAATGAGGCTCTTAAAAACGGACTTTCAAGAGTTGTTTCATACGAAGCAAACGGTGGATTCCTAACAGCTGACGAAATAGAGATTGATGGGAGGAATTTTCAACCACTACCGACAAGGGACGCAGTCTTCCCTCTTATTGGAGCGCTTCTTCTAGCGGACATGCGCGGTCTTACGCTCTCGGAATTAGCAATTAGTATGCCCCGAAGAATCGTTTATAGCAGCAGTATAAAAGGAGTTCCAACTGAAAACAGTAAAGCTTTTATTGTTAAACTTTCCAAGATGACAGATTTCTCGGAGGTTACGGAAATGTTCCAATTTCCAGCACAAATCAAAAAGGTTGATTTCACTGATGGGGCAAGGATGTATCTAGAGAATGGAGAAATAGTTCACCTGCGACCATCGGGAAATGCACCGGAACTTAGATGCTACAGCGAGGCTATTTCAGAGGAATGCGCCAAATGGTTAACAGATCAAACATTACGCTTGGCTAAGGAAAAAATATAACGCTGCACTTTCACACAAACAAAAAACCACCAATTTCATGGTGGTTTTTTGTTATCTTAAAACATTCTACTCTTCGATATTGATATCAAATTTTCCAAATAACTCTCTCGCCTTCGCTTCTATGTCTTTCAAATCTTCCAGTGTATCTCCTTCCATTCTGCATTTAATATGAGGAGTTGTATTAGAAGGGCGAGCCAATGCCCAACCATTTGGGAAATTGATTCGGACTCCATCGATGTCCAGGAAATCATACTCATTCTCCCGTAAATAATCTGCAAGACTTCCCATTCTTCCCGCCTTCTCTTCGTCTGGACAGTCCACAAAATATTCTTTGCTTGCAAAAGCAACTGGCAGTTCATCTATACATTTCTCAAAATCCTCATTCTCAGCAACAACCTCGGCTAATTTCAAAGCTGTAAAGATTCCATCATCATAATCATAGTAATGCTTTGGAAAGTAGATATGTCCAGTAGTCTCTCCACCAAATACCGCTTTTTCTTTAAAAACAGAGTCTAGGACATATGCATGGCCCGCAACTGCCATCACAGGTTCCCCTCCATGTTTTTCGATATCACCAAGAGCAACTTTTGATGTCCTAACTTCCATTACAATTTTCCCCTTTACCTCCTTCAAAACTCTTCTATATAAAAGCATTAACTGGTGTTCACCAGAAATAATTCTTCCTCTTTTATCAATCAATCCAACCCGATCACCATCACCATCAAAAGCAATTCCGATGTCTGCACCAGACTCCAGAACTTTTTTCTTCAAATCTTGCATATTTTCTTCTCGATACGGGTCAGCAATGTGATTTGGAAAATCTCCATCAGGCTCTCCAAAGATTGTCTCCACTTCGCATCCGAGTTTCTTGAAAATCTTTTCAGGGATAAATCCACAAGCACCATTCCCACAATCGATGACAATTTTAAGTGATCTTTTCAATTGAATTTTAGAAACAAGATAGTCCATGTACTCGCCAACGATCTCTTTTGTTTCAACACTACCTTTTTCCTTGGCTTTGTGTAAATCATTACTTAAAACTGCATCACGAATGTCATAAATTCCGTTCTCGCCATAAATTGGCAGCGCCTTTTCCTTTTGAAGTTTAATCCCATTATACTCACCGGCGTTGTGCGAGGCTGTAATTTCAATCCCACCATCATACTTATAATGAGCAATTCCAAAATATAAAATTGGTGTTGGGACTTCGCCAATATCAACCACATCTTTGCCACCATCTGTTAATCCTTCGATAAGAGCTTCTTTCAAGGCAGGACTGCTGTGTCTAAAATCTACACCAACCACGATCTTCTTTGCATCTTTTAAAAAGTTCGCATAAGCAAGTCCAGTTTTATACGCAACCTCCTCATTCACATCCTCCGGGTAAAGCCCTCTAATGTCGTATGCCTTAAACGCATGTGGATTTATTTCCATACATTTTAATTATTTTTTATTATAAATTTCCTTTTACTCTCATCTACGATTTCAATCTTAATGCACAAAGAATCTTTAGGTAAAGCTTCTTTTATTTTCTCCGGCCACTCTACAACCACTAAATTATCTTTATTAGTAATAACTTCATGCCAAGACATCTCAGTCAAATCACTGGAGTCAATTCGATAACAATCGAAATGAAATGCCTTAAGAAAACCCTTCTTTCCATCTAGTTTATAATCCTTCATGACTACGAAAGTTGGCGATGTAAATGGTCCTTCTGCTCTTAGTTCCTCCAAGAGTCCCTGCGTGAGAGTTGTTTTTCCTGCGCCTAAACTACCTTCTAATAGGATTATATTTCTTCCATTCAATAAATCGAGTATGGTTTTCGCCAATTCTCGTGTATCTTTTAAATTACAAGCTTCAAATTCCATATACTAAATATCATTAACTAATTTCTTTGCCAACTTATCAATATCACCAGCGCCTACCGTCAAGACAATATCACCTTTGCCAATTTTTGATTCTAGCTTGTCATACACCTCATTTATAGTTGCGATATGATTTATATTTTGATGATACTTCTTTGCCTTTGAAACAAGCTCCTTTGAACTCACTCCACCTTGGCTCTCTCTGGCTGAACCATAGATATCTAAGACAATTACTTCATCTGCATCTTCAAAACTTTTTGCAAACTCATCTAATAATGCTTTTGTTCTAGAGAATGTATGAGGATGGAAAACACAAATCAAGTTTTTTTTCGGATACCTTTCTTTCGCAGCGGCTAGAGTTGCTACAATCTCAGTGGGGTGATGAGCATAGTCATCAATCACAAGCGCGCCATTTCTTTTCCCGACTTCTTCAAATCTTCTTGAGACCCCTTCATAATCATTAACTGCTTTTTTCGCAGTCTTCTCGTCCAAGCCCAGTTGTGCACAAACAGCTAATACTGCCGTTGCATTTAATCTATTGTGAATCCCTGGTACTTTCATTTTCAAATCCTCTGGAATTAGAAAAAATTCAAATTCCTTAACACCTCCATCGTCAAACTCCTTGGCTACTCTTTGAATTTGACCTTCTTTTTGAAAAGTTCCATATGCGACAACTTTACACTTCGCATGCTTCGCAACGCTTATAGCGTTTAAATCATCCGCACAGACAATCAGAAATCCCTCCTTTGGTATTTTTTTAACAAATGCAACAAAGACTTCCTTATACTCTTTTATCGATTTAAAATAGTCAGGGTGATCAAATTCCACGTTCAGTAGCACCACTCCTTCTGGGGAATAAGAAGCAAGTTTATTCTGATATTCATCTGCTTCAAGCACTAGAAATTCTGACTCTCCAATGGCTATATTCGAGTTTAATTGCTTGACTTTTGAGCCAACAATAGCAGTTGGGTCAGCTCCACATTCCTTTAGTGCCAATGTTGTCATAGCGGTAGTAGTAGTTTTACCGTGAGTTCCACAAATTGCAATCGTGGTTTTTTCCTCAGAGAAAGCAGCAATCATTTCAGGATATGAAAGTATTGGTAAATAGTTTTTATCCGCATACTCAAGCTCGACATTATTGTCCTGATTATACGCTGTCGAATGCACAACCAAATCAACATCTTGATGCTTTGCAATATTCTTTCTAGAAAAACCTTCTGTATATTCAATACCCAATCTCTTTAACGTTGCATCTGTGAAAAATTCTTCCGCTACATCACTCCCAAATACTTCTTTCCCCAGGGCATTAAAAATCTCAACAAAAGCAATCATCCCAGATCCTTTGATGCCAACCATGTACACTTTTCTGATTTCCCCCAAATCGATTTTTTGTTTCATTTCGTTAATCTAATTTGGTTACTAAACTTATTAACTTAATTCTTCCTTCTCTGCAAGAGAGCAGGAATAGTTTTTAAAATTATTTGAATATCGAGCCACAAAGACCAATTTTCAATATAGAAAGTATCTAGACGAACTTCATCATTAAACTCCAAATCACTCCTTCCGGAAATTTGAGCCATCCCAGTGATCCCTGGCTTGATTGTCAAAACCCTACGTTGAAAATTTTCATATTTATCAACCTCTATTGGTTGATGAGGACGCGGACCAACAAGACTCATCTCTCCCTTCAAGACATTGAAAAATTGAGGGAATTCATCAAGGGAGAATTTTTCTAAAAATGCTCCTACTTTTGTTCTCCGTGGATCGTTCTTGATTTTGTAGAGCGGTCCCGTTTTGATTGATTGCTTTTCAATTAATTCAGCTAGAAAATTTAAAGCTTTTTTGTTGTGCGCATCTGAATATTGTTTGCCGTGACAATATTTATTCTTCATATACCTAAACTTAAATAGGTTAAAATTGCCTTTATGCCCTACTCTTTCATTGAAAAAAATAATAGGTTTTCTAGATTCAATCCAGATAGTAATAGCAGTGATAATCATGGGGATACCAAAAATTAAAATCCCTACTAGCGCACCGATAATATCAACTGCTCTTTTAATAATTTTACCCCATCCATCAAGAGGTGTGTTCTTAACCTCAATCATTGGTTCTCCAAGGAAAACGCCCATTTTAAAATTAGCAGTCTGCAGAAGAGTTGGTGTGTATTTAAAGGTAATTCTGTTGCGAATTGCAAATTCCTTGAGCCCAAGAAGTTTTGTTTTACTGACTTTAGGGTCGCAATGAATAATTTCATCAACACCTTTCATCTTTTTAATCCTCTCGATTCTTTCTAGGTCAATGTTTTCAATGTGCCCAGCAATTTTATACCCCCTATAGCTATCATATTTTATTTGCCTTTTTATCGAACCACAAACGTCTCCCACACCGATTATTAATAATCTATGAACTCCTATTCTTCTTGTCGCTAATAAATATCTTTGAAAAAATCCCAACATCATTCTACCTGCTGAAACAAAAATCATTATAAAGAGGCCTCCTGCTAAGATAATAAAGCGGGAGGAAAATAGTTCTCTGTCAACAAAAATTCCGACAATAATGATCATGAGACCAAGCATTGTGGCCCGAACTACGCGATAAACTTCACGTGTAGTTCGCTTTGTTGATCTAATATCGTAGAGTCCTTCAAACGCATATATAAGCACAAAGAAAGCAGCGATGACAAGCAATACCTCAACAAACTGTCTGATTGAAAATTGATATTCAATCGATTTAATTTCTTGTATTCCTTCTGAAGCACGCCAAATATATGCTGCGATACCTGCCAGCACCACCATTATATAGTCAATCGGCACTTGCAAGGCGCTAAAAAATAATTCGGATTTTTTCATAAAATATTTCTATATTTTGTCATTTTAAAACACTTTAAAAGTCCATTCAAATGGCACTTTGACAAAACTTTAATGATCAAATTATATCATTTTGAAACCATTTTGGCAATAAAAATAAACAATATTTTCCGCTTCTGTACTTGATATATTTAAGGCAAAACAATCATTTTTCTACACTTTTTTCCGTCTATTACTTCTTGAATATAAATTCAAATTGTTTGGAAGATATGTCAATTTTTCTCTGAGTCAATGTGTTATCAATGTCATATTCATTATCTAACCAACTGTCACAGCCATTTAAAGCACACTCTTTTATTTGATTTTTAAAATCAGCTCCTAAATTTTCATCATCATTAAATCCCAATGTAACATTTTCCCCGATTATTGTTAAAGGAATTGCTCCCTCAGTTGAATGCTTCTTGGTGAGCTTAGAGAAAACATATCTGGTTATCTCATCGCTACTATTTGATATTTCGAATCTCTCTATTACCAAAAAAGGTATTTCTTTTTCTAATTTCGAAAGAAATTTATTCTCATCTCGACAATGAGGGCAAGTATTAGAATAAAAGAAATACATTCTAACAGGATAAACCTCTGTAGTCTTAATTATCTTCTCTCCCCTTAGTTGTTCTTTTTGTTTCCAAGTAAAAAGTAGGGATGTGGCGCCAATAAAAAAAAGTAATACCACTGTAAAACTTATCAGAAAGTTCTTCCTCACTTTCATTTTTGCATACTTACAAATAAGTGACTCAATTATATCAAACAAATCGCTCAAGGGACAATCCAACAAAAAAACAGACCTTGCGGTCCGCTTTTGATTTAGTTTCACAAACAAATAAGCTGGATTCTGTTACTCCAAGGAGTTGCAATTATTTATCTACGTTGAATGTTTCCAAGCAACTTTAGCGGCACTTTCCGATTTCTCGAAACACGGCCTTGCACCAAATAGGGTTTACCACAACCTGTTGTTGCCAACAAGCGAGCTTTGTAGCAATCATCGGAATGATTACATCAATGCACTTTTCACCTTTGGCTAACGCAAAGCGTTAGTTAGTATTGTCTCTGCGGCACTTTCCCTTGTTTATTATTACTAATAAACCGATCGGCATTACCGATTATCCATATTGTTCTAAAAGAACAATGGTGTCCAGACTTTCCTCTTTGAACAAGTCAAAGCAATTGCATTGCAAACGAAACTATCCAAACAATAGCACTTGTTTGTGATTTTGTCAATAAAAATACTACACTATCTCTTGAATTTTTTCCAAGGCTTCACGAGATTTTTTTGCATCTTCAAATTGCTTTCTTTTTTGTTGTGCCTCTTCAATTGAGACCATTATTCCTGTTTGTCTACGATCACATCCCTCTGGCACATGACCAGATATTCTTCGATCCCCGTCATCGAGTGGATTATATCTATATTTGCTTTCAACTGACTTATCGATTGTGGACTGAATCCACTCCTTGTCATCGTTGTTTTGAATCATGTCACGTGCTGCGTACGCACTATCAAAAGCGCTGAGAATAGCGGCTTCTCCAGGATTCAATTCTATCCCAAGTTCCGCATATTCAGTACTTAAATCTTTATCTTGTTGCTTAAAAAATGGAACTGCGCTACGAATCGCCATAACCTTCCGGATGCCTTTTGAACTTGCCAGGGAATACATATCAGCAGCCAAAAGAACCTCCGCAACTTGGTCACCTTCCTTTGGACGAGAATGTTCAATCTGATCGAGTCCTTTCTCTTTAAGTTCCTCATTAACCATACCCAACACATCACTCATAAACCCTGGGTGAGGGCCCATATGTGAACGAATTGCTCTTTGTATATGTGCAACTTTATCCTCTAGATCATCTTCTCCGAGTTCATCCTTCAAGAGTTGTTGTAATTTCTCATTGGAACCAATCTCTTCAGCAGCAGATTCCCCATGATACACAAGAGTGAAGTTCCCAATACCGGCTGCCCATTTTGGTGGCGTATCTCCTTTACTTAAATCATGTAAAATTGCGGACACTTCTAATTTAGCCAACTCATCTTCATTCAAACCTCTTTTAATTCCCTGTTCAATGCATTTATCTAAAATTTGCTCATTATGTTCTTTAAACGCTTTTAGTTGCTCTTCGGATTGAGAAAGAGTTGAATCTGGAGATTCATACCTCCTGCCAACATAGTCAATCATGTCAGCAAATTTTTCTTTTACCTCATTTTTCTCTAATCGAATCATCTCTCCTAAATTATCCTCTTCTTCGTTTATAACCTCTGGACTAGGACTATATTCAAATGGCTCATTTTCTAAAAACTCTGACCTACCACCTTCAAAATTAAACATTTTTATTAAAAGCTTAAATTTTAGAAATTGTTTTGATTAATTGTAGCACCTATGCTGTTGTTTTTCAAAAAAACACTGACTTTCGCCAGTGTTTTTTTATCCCATTATTACTTTAAAAGTTCTTTTTGAAAAAATTCTTTGATTTCCTCTCCGATGTCATCTCTTTCAACTGCATATTTTAAGGAGGCTTTCATATAATTCAATGGATCACCTGTTGTAAGCCACTCACCATTTTCTACTTTCTTTGCAAAAAATTTACCTCCTTCTTTAATGTAAGTCTGGATTGCATCTGTGATCCAGATTTCATTGCCTTTCCCTGGAGGAGTTCTTTTCAATAC
Source organism: bacterium (assembly GCA_018675685.1). GTDB lineage: Bacteria > Patescibacteriota > Minisyncoccia > Moranbacterales > DUUL01 > UBA2772. The sequence goes on along the minus strand of JABGXP010000002.1, from coordinate 32,092 downwards.
ATCAATAATTTCTTGATTCAAAATCATTCTTCCAAATTGAGCGAATCTTGAAGGCGCTTCCCCAATTGCTGGCTTTTCAACAACATCTACCATTTGCATTGTTCCTTCTTTTAGTTTCACAATTCCATATCGATCAACTTGGTCCTCAGGAACCTCTTGAACTCCAATCATTAGATTCTCGTTCTTCTCGTAATCCTCAATCATTTGTTTTGTAAAAGAAATATCTGATTTCACTAAATCATCTCCCCAAACAAAAACAAAAGGCTCATCATCAACCAAGCTTGCAGCTGATAAGACGGGAACGCCATTTCCATATTGCGGAGCTTGTCGAATATAAATATAATTAGCCATTCCAGCAATTCGCTTCACTTCTTTCAGATAGTCATCTTTGCCTGCTTTTTCCAGGTCATTTTCCAGTGCCCAACTATGGTCAAAATGATCTTCAAGTGGCTTCTTATCCCATTTAGTTACCATGATAATATCCTCGATGCCAGCTTCTACTAACTCTTCTACAACAAGTTGGATAATCGGTTTATCCACAATAGGCAACATCTCTTTGGGCATAGCCTTGGTTGCAGGCAAAAGTCTTGTTCCGCTTCCAGCAACAGCAATGACAGCTTTTTTAATTTTCATTTTTTGCTCAATTATTTTTTAATCAATACTTTTTATTATATCTCAAGATCCTAACTAAGCCAATCTTTTTCTGGCGATAACTTTGAGTTCTTCATTGAACTCTTCGATAGCCTCGTTGATAATTGGATCAAATTTTCTACTTATCCCTCTTTCTTTAACAATTTTTCCTGCCTCTAGTAAGGAATCAAATGTTCCCGCGTCTAGATAAGCACCCTCGAAAGAGCTAACGGTTAATTCTTCTTTTTTAAAATAAAAGTCATGAAGCTCAGTGATTTCAATTTCTCCTCTCTCTGAAGGAATTACCTTTTTAGCAGCCTCACAACACCTATTATCATAAATATAAAGACCTGGTATTGCATAGTCGCTAATCCATTCCTTCGGCTTTTCTTCAATCTGAAGAACCTTGCCTGCATCATCAAACCTCACAACTCCATATCGCTCTGGATCTGGAACCTTTACAGCGAAGATGTGTCCTCCTGACTTAAAACCTTTAATCTCTTTTGAAAAATCATTTTCAAAAATATTATCTCCTAAAATCATAGCTACATTATCAGTTCCAATGAAATTTTCCCCAACTATGAATGCATCAGCTAAGCCTTTTGGTAATTTCTGAACTTTAAATTCAATTCTAATTCCATGTTTCTCAAAAATTGTACCCAATAAATTCAAATACTGTCCTGAATGATCAGGTGCGACAATCATCAGAATATCTTTTATTCCAGCCTTAATCAAAGTGTTCAGCGGAAAAAAAATCATTTGCCTGTCATAAACTGGCAAAAGTTGTTTGCTTGTAGTCGCCGTAAGTGGAAACAACCTTGTTGCAGTTCCACCGGCAAGGATTATACCTTTCATCTATTTTTTATTATTATTAATATTCCATAGATTAAGCTTAATATTTTTAACTATTTTAATCAACCCTTAAATAACTAGCTTATTTATTTTTGTAATATCTTGAATTAAATAATAAAAAAACAATTTCACATTGATTAGCTACAGCCTCCAGAAAAGCACGCTCCTCTTGCTGAAATTTTTTCCTTTTAGAGTTTGGGATGGTAATAAAAGCTTTTACATAAAAATTTTCCACATCAGAGAAAAAAGTCGCAAATTCGCCCTTATTATTCTTATCTCTTTTTATAAACCTCTCTACTAACTCTTTATTCCCAATTATATTTTTGAGCTCCTTTCCTTTAGTGCTACTGACTCTCTCGACGTGTTCGCTCAGCATTCTACCATTTTGCAAGTTTACAATTCGAAGCGTAGCGTATGATTCATCGGTCATTCCACAAACAATTCGCAAGAGCTCTGAATATACTTCGATTAGTTGACTCTTTGTAGAAGGAACTTTCATTTTCTCGAAAATTGATTTAATCATTGAGACTTGAACGTTGACTTTACCTAGATATTCCAATGCATTCAATAATTCTTTTTCCTTTTTCTCTAATTTTGTATTCAATGTCGTTGTTTCATCTTCGTATCTTTTGTTCTGTGAATCATAATGACGAAAAACAACGATAAGAGCAAAGAGTTCTATTGTTAGAAACACGCCCTCCACGGCTTCTTCTGAAAGCAAAACAGTTCCATTTTTAATAAAAAATGGAGTCAATATAATAATGCAGCATAAGACTATAAAATTTAAAACTAGAATGATCTTAGCCTTTTGCAAGTGAGTGAAATACATAGCCTTTTTTCTTACTCTTTTAATTCTTTATAAGTTCCTAATCCTAGCAATGTTTTTCCTTTTGGTCAACCGAAAAATGTCAGCAAACACCAACAAAAAATGCTTCTATTAGACTTCTTTATATTTTCACTCTAAGCAAAAAAGGTCCCTTGATTTCTTTGTTAAATTCAACAAGAAAAAATTCATTTTTCCCTCCATGAGCTGAGTCAATCTCCTCCTTTTTATTATTTTTTATATTCAAAGCTTTCACGCTAATTACTTCGTTGGGAGTGATGATTTCAATTTCATCCTCTGTTCTCAAGCGGTTATGTATGAATACCCTTCTCATATTGCTACTTTCTTGGTCTTCACAAATTCCAGCAAATTCCCAACTAGCAGCAACCGCTGAGTCGTTAAACAAATGATCAGGATCCTCTCCTAGCAAAAAACCTTTTCCGTAACCTCTGTTGGCAAGTTTATACAATTCTTTTTTTGCAAGTTCAATCTCTTTTTGATACTCATTTTCACCCTCATAGTAAGCATTGATAACTTTTCTATATGCGCGAGAAACAACTCCCACATAAAAAACACTCTTTGCTCGTCCTTCAATTTTCACTGAGTCAATGCCAGCCTCAATCAGTTCAGCTACATGCTCGATCAAACACATGTCGTAACTATTAAAAAGATATGTTCCGTGCTGATCTTCTTCTATTTTTATATTAAAGCGATCTTTATCGTCAACAACTTCGATTCTTTTGCTTACTGTTTTATATTTCCAACGACAAGGTTGGCTGCAATCTCCGAGATTAGCACTTCTATTTGTCATCCATTTCGAAAGAATACAGCGACCACTATATGACATGCACATCGCACCATGTACGAAGCATTCCAACTCCATTCCTGGAACCTCTTTTTTAATCTCTCTAACCTCCTTAAGTGTGACTTCTCTTGCTAGGATGATGCGCTCTGCTCCCTGTGCTTGCCAAAACTTAACAGCTTCCACATTTGTCACATTTGCTTGTGTTGAAATATGAATTGGTGTATCCGGCAATTCTTTTTTCACAACTTGTAAAACACCTGGATCTGAAATAATAATGGCATCAGGTGCGATTTCTTTAACAAATTTTAAATGCTTAGGAAGTTTTTTCAAATGCTCATTATGGGCATAGATATTTAAAGTTATATAGAATTTTTTTCTTTTTTTCCGACAATACTTGGCGGCCTCTAGAATCGACTTTTCATCAAATTGATTTATTCTTACTCTAAGCGAGAAATTTGGAATACCAAAATATACCGCATCTGCTCCAAATGTAAAAGCAGTATTCATTTTTGCTAAGTTTCCTGCTGGTGCAAGCAATTCTGGTTTTTTAACTTTCATATTCCAAGTGTTTTACTTTTACTCAAATCAACTAAACAATGCTATCACCTTAAAGAAGATAACTCAATGTACTGAGTGACTTAAAGAATCGCATCCTTTTGTTAACTCCACAAGCTCCTTGTGTAATTCCTTATTTGCTGCAACCATCGCCATCCCAGGTCGCCACTCTTCTCCGGCATGATTTGTAACTTTACATCCAGCTTCTGCTAACAATAGCACAGAAGGCGCAATATCCCACAGTTTTGTATTGAAGCCTACAATCCACTCCCTTTTTCCCTCTGCCACACATATTGCATTAAAACCAGCACAACCAAAGGCGTTTACCCCCATACGAGTATTCACAGCTTCACCTTTTTTAATCACTTTTTCTCGTAAGCAAATTTCTTGAGCCAAAACAACGGAACTCATTATTCCACGTGAACTTGTCATTTTCTCCTCTTTGGAACATTGAATCTTAACATCATTCACAAAAGCACCTTCGCCTTTCTTTGCAAAAGCAAATTTGTTATATACAGGATCAAAGATCGCGGACATCTGGACCTCCCCTTCCTTCATTAGGGCGATCATTACTACAAAAATTGGGATCCCGGTAGCAAAATTAATTGTTCCATCAAGCGGATCAATCACCCATGTATATCTCCCATCACATTCTTCATTATCTAATTCTTCTGAAATAATTCCATCGTTAGGAAAAGTTTTTTTGATTTTCCTCACAATAAAATTATTGGATGCTAAGTCAGCATCAGTAACTAGATCCAATTTATCATCTTTCGTATATTCGATTGCTGAGTTCTCAAACTTTTCCAAAACGATACTCCCTGCCTCACGAACAATTTTCCTTAAAAATTCCTTTCTCTCCTCCATATTATTCTTTAAAAAATTAACCTCTTAATGCAAGTATATCACACCTATAAATACAAGTTTGTAAATAAAAACAGGCACTGCCTGATAAAACTTTATTGGGATCCTTTTTCTGTCTATTGATTCTGTCATCTCAAGACCTCCTTTGAAGTACGTTTCCATTACTTGTATTGAATACAAATACCGCTAAACTTCGAATTATTATACCATATTTGACATTTCCCACAAGACACGCAATGATAGCTACAGACATTTTAAATAATTTTACCCTTTAATATGAAAATTGGAATCGTAGGACTCCCAAACATTGGAAAATCAACCTTGTTTAAGGCTCTAACTAACATTCAAGTGGACATTAATAATTATCCATTTTGCACTATTGAACCAAATATCGGAGTTGTCGAAGTTCCAGATAAGCGACTTGAGGAACTTTCAAAGCTTTCAGGATCCAAAAAACTGCTCTATGCCACAACAGAATTTGTTGATATCGCAGGACTTGTGAAAGGTGCTGCGGAGGGTCAAGGACTTGGAAATAAATTTCTACATAACATTCGAGAAGTGGATGCGATTGTTGAAGTTGTTAGACTTTTTGAGAGTGAAAACATCACTCATGTGCACGGCCATATTGATCCTAAGAGGGATATTGAGGTTATCAACACCGAACTTATCCTGGCTGATATGGAAACTGTGCAGAAGCGACTTTCTGCCCTTGAACGACAAGCAAAAAGCAACGATAAAGATGCTATTAAGCAAAAAAATATTGTCTCGAAACTAAAAGATATCTTAGATGAAAATAATTTAGATAAGGTTCATTCCTTTATTTCAAGTTTAGGAAAAGATGCTAGTTTAATTTCAGACCTCCATCTACTAAGTTCCAAACCGATTCTTTATGTTTTCAATACTAGCAACCCAAAAAACATCTCAGCTGAAATCAAAAAGTATGCCCTCGCAGAAATTGAAAATTTTGTCGCATTGGATATCAAAACAGAGGAAGATATTCTGGAGCTCACTGATGAAGACATCAAGGAACTAGAGTTGAAGTCAGAGCTTTCCGAGCTTATCACAAAGAGTTATGGCATGCTTGGACTTATGACATATCTCACAACTGGAGAAATGGAAACAAGAGCTTGGACAATTCCAAAAAATTCCACTGCCCCCCGAGCTGGTCGTGCAATTCATGGTGATTTCGAAGAAAAATTTATTCGTGCAGAGATTATTGCATTTGAAGATCTTATGAGAGTTGGTTCTAAGGTGAAAGCAAGAGAGACTGGACTTTTACGAACGGAAGGCAAGGATTATATCGTACAAGATGGCGATGTTGTTGAATTTTTAATTTAAACTCGCCCTCTCGCTCGGATCTGTTAGCACTCATTGCAAGTCACTCAAAGGATATAAAAAAATACCTAGAAGATATCTTCTAGGTATTTTTTTATATGTGTCCTGGGAGGGATTCGAACCCCCGACCTATGGATTAGAAGTCCATTGCTCTATCCAACTGAGCTACCAGGACAAAATGATTTTCTAAACTTTTGAATTTGAAAACCTTTGCCAAGGATAACAGAAAAAAATCCAATAGTCAAAGGTTTTAGTTAAAGTAAAAACCTCTTTCTTAAGGACTTTGAAAACTAATTACCTATATTAAGAATTACATCCTTCAATGAATTATTTTCACTTTGATCACTCGGTGTTTCAGTCTCTACTTCCACTTCTTCTGCTTGAATTTCTTGTTGCTCCTCTATCCCTTCTGGCAAAATATTTTCCTCTTTTTTGATAATCACATCATCTTTTTTATTAATCTCCTCAATTACGCTTTCATCTAAAAGGTCAATAAACAGCTCTCTTTGGTTTTCAAACTTAGGAGCATTGTTGTAATTATTTCGATACTCCTGCAAAAGAGTAATGGCTTCCATTGTGTTTTTTTTCATACCATCAAAATCCTCTCGTTCTCTCTCAATTTTCTCCATCACAGCCATTGATGGCTTCGGCTGGTAAACACATTGCCACCAAATCCAAATAGATACCGCCAATACTGCCCCAAAAAACAAAACAGTAAAAAACCAAGTTTTTGTTCCTAAGAATCTAAGAAAGTTGAATAGGCTATTTTTGGCTATTTTGAGAATATTTTTTTTCTGGATCATTTGTTTTCTTTGCTATCATTTTTAGGAGTGAATGAAAGTATAATTTGACTTATCGTAAAATCAATTGGCACTTCCTCTGTTGCTCTTAGGGAGCTACTGAATCTATCTGAGGAGTTCCCAACACTAATTGATTCAATTTGAAAAACATATGTCATATTTTCAAGTTTGTATAGAAACTCAGAGAACTGCTTATAGTTGCCCCTAACCTCTAATGCTAGGCGAACTTTTCTTTTTTCTTTTTCCAATTCCTCCAAACGTGCATTCTCTTGCTCTTCCGTTCCATCACTGGAAGCTTTTTTTGCTCTTAATACAGAGAGTTGAGATATACTAATTTCATTTCCAACATCTCTAGTAATCTGTTCTATGTCCTGAATAAAAATCACCACTGATTCTTTTTTTATCAATGCATTCTCAACAAGACTCTGGTCTTTCCCAAGATTTTCAACCAACTCAACGAAAACATGAGATTGGGCAGCGTCACTTCTGATTGCATCAAACATAATCTTATCCTCTTCAAAAACATCCCTTGTTTGATAGACACCCTTTACTATCGGTTGTATTATAAAAAATATCAAAGAAGCAGCTAGGGCGATACTAATCAAGATTGATATTATGAGAACTTGCTTACTTTTTTTAACACTGTTCTTCTTCATCTAATTTTCGAAAAATTATTTTAACTCCATCTTAAAAGAAAACTCTGCATTTGTCTCAGATACAAAATTTGAAATTGGTGAATCAACGCTTTTAAATCTTTGATCCTCCATTAATCGCTGTTCTAATATTAATAAACTTTTTCTCTCAAGCGCCACCCCGCTCAAAACAACATTCTTATTATCCACCGATAGTTTATTTAAAATGATACCGTCTGGAATCATTTCACTTATCTGGGAAATAAGTCCTGTGAAGTTCCTTTTTTGCTTAAGCCCACTTTTAATAGTCTTGGCGCTATAACTATATTCACGAAGGGAGTCTTGGGCGACTTTAGTTTGTTGATACTCCTTACTATTTTCAAAACGCAAAATCTCACTTTCAACAAAATCCTTCTCGATATTAATCGTGTATCTAATGAGTCCAAGAAAGGTAACAAAAACACACAATGCTAAAACTGCCATTACGCCAACTCGCATAACAACTCCTATGTACTTTAAATTTTTAATTTCTTCTCTTCTTTCCGTCGGAAGAAAATTAATCGAAATATTCATCTTTGCATCCTCTTAAGGCTAAACCAATCGCAGTTATATAACTTTGTGCTTTTTCTTTTGAAATTGGTGGAATTTGTTTTTTAAATCGCAAATTTTTCCACGGATCACCCTGAGCAACATCTTTCTTGAGATATAGTGCTACATATGAAACAAGCCCTTTTAGATTTGAGCCTCCTCCTACTAAAACAACTTTTTCAACTCTTTTGTCATCAATAGCCAAATTCTCATCATAGAAGGTTATTGTTTTGTTTATTTCCTGAATTAAGTTTGAAAGGATTGGTTTGTAAATCTTCAGCGCTTCATCTCTTTCTTTCTTATTAGATCCTAGGCCGATTTTTGTTTTATAGTGCTCTGCTTTTTTTAGGTCGATACCAAATTCCTTTGAAACAACATCTGTAAATAATTTCCCCGAAATTGAACTGCTGGAAGAGAAGACAGGATACCCATCTCTGTAAATAAAATAAGCAGTACCGTCAATCCCTATGTCAACAACCATTGTAACCTCATTGTCATCAACTGCTAAAATACTTCTTTTGGATGCCACTGAATCAGCCTCTAAAGCGCTAACTGTCAAACCAGCCATTTCGAATGAAAAAATTAGATTGTCAACAATTTTCCTCGGTGTTGCAGCCACTAAAATATCCATGTCCTTGGCTCCCCTTTTTACAATTTGCCAATCAAAATAAACTTCATCGACAGAAATTGGGATATGAGACTCTAACTCCCAATGAATAGCCTCGTCTACTTCAATCTCTTTCATTAAGGGTAACTTAATAACTCTCAAAAAAACCTTATCCTCTGGCACAGAAACAACAACTGACTTACCTCTGATTTTTTTCCCTGAGACTTCACCCAGAGCTTCTCTTAAGATTGCAACAAATTTATCAGTCTCTTGAATTTCAAAATCAACAACTACCCCGGGAGGTAAAATTTTTCTACTCCAACCACGAATAATATCCTTGTCGTTCTTGCGTTCTATTTGAAAAATCTTTAAATCACTATTGTTAATATCCACAGCGAATATCTGTGGCTTTGAAAAATATGAAAAATATCTTTTGAATGAATTGCTTAGCATCTTTTATTTCAGTTTCGGTTTATAAATCCTCCCACAAATCCAGCTCGTAAGTAGTACCTGTTGGGAAAAATGGAGGTGGTGTGTAAAGCAAGTTGTTGTCGAAAAATAAGTTTCTGGTTGCATACCCAGTTCCATCAGTCCATGCAAATCCATACCTATGATTTGTGGCAATTGAACCATATACAGTTATCGTATTTCTCCAACGGTAATTAGAAAAACCGTAGTAATTCCTTCCCACGCGACCTTTCTGTGCTAACAAAGCGGCATCAATTTGAAGAAAATTCTCAGAGTAGAGACCAACTGAGATATTATTCTCTGCGATTAAACCAATAACTTCTTGACCATCGGTATGAGTGTACCTAATATCATTATTTATATATATATCAGTTTCAATTACATCAGAAGCTAAATTAGCAGAGGCTATAGTCACTCTAGCAGTATCTATCGTTCCATCAACCCATGCATTGTCTTCGATAAAAATTAAACCATTCGCGGGAATATCAAAAACTTCTGCTGCAGATTCACTAGTGATATTATAAGTGGAACTACCACTCGTATAAACCAATCTTTTTTCTAACTTGTCATCAACACGCAAAGTAATGTGATAGCCTTCGATAGATTCTTCTTGCGTGTTGCACTGCCATTGCCACCAAATTGGTGGACCAACCCATTGCCAACCACAAACATTCTTTTCATAGGTGTCGCCACCAAAATATAAACCGTGGTCTGTGGCTTCTGATTTGATTAAGGCCAAATCAGTTGTCACTCCATTAAAATCAATAGCTGGAACTGGGAATTTTTTGCCCGCCAAAAATACTGCGCTCTCATCTCCTTGAGAAGTCCAAACCCCGGGCCGTATCACTCCATTATCGGGGTCCACATAAGTCACTACAGATGAAGAAACTTGGTTGTTAGCGACACCATCAAAGCGAATGCCTCCATTTGAATGGATTGGTCCCTGAACATTGGTTCCGCCACCGAAGCGCATTGCATCATTAGCAAGCGCAGCAAATTCACTCCAAGAAGCTCTTCGAAACCTAACTCTCACAGACCTTCTAACTCCTGGATGTTTATATGTCCAACCAGTTGACTCAACAGTTGCAATCGTAGAGTCAGCACTTGGAATCGCAACACTTAAACTATATTTACCCATTGCAATACCTGCATTATCATTAACCTCTACCTCATATGGAGTTGTTGATCCATAGGCAGTTCCTGAATCCCAAAAACCTCTAATTTGTTGCGCATTCTTACCATCTAAGTTATGTGCTAAATACCACTTATAGAAATAAACGCCACTTTCTGCTAATTGCAGGGCTTGTTGACGAGAGATCTCATCAGAGCTTCTTCTCTGAGCAACACTGACAAAAACCAAAAGACCCGTCAACAATGTTGTGATAACTGCTGCAGTAACCAAGGCATATGCCGCAATGAAACCACCTGATGTATTGCGCCTAGTTTTTTTATTTGTTGTTTTTTTATTCATCCCCTTTTCTGGGTTTTGTTTTGTAGCTACAGATCTTCTATCTCTTTCTTAATTATACACAAGAAAGGTAATTTTCTCAAGAGAAGAAAAAGTTCTTGAAAGTATAAAAACAGTCTAATCACTTAAGACTGTTTTTATATCAAATCTTTATAAAAAGCTTACAAACCAACCTCTCTCCATCCCTCCCCACAAGCACGAACTGCGCGACATGTTGTGCTCGGACCACCAAACATACCTGAACAAGACCAAACCCACCTATTCCCAGTCGGATTAGGACCCTCTATTAAAACACTGCCTGTGCCACACCAACCAACTGTTGGCGCATCACGACACCAAATATCTGTTTCCGCAGAGCCACATTTTCCTTCAATTATACACTTTCCATTTTTCAATTCAAAATCTGTATCACAAAAATATTCACATTTATCGACAGTTGAACACCCTTCTACAAGCTTACGTGGAGAATCTGAACTAAGACCAGTGTCATCCCCCAGACACATATTCGCGTTATTAGGGATTGCGCCAATACATTGAAGTTCATTTTCGATAGTAATTATATCAATCGGAACAATTTCTGAACAAGTTACTCCGAATAAGTCATAGTTAACTAAAACATCTCCTGTATTGATAGGCATTCCAGTCCCCACACCTCCAGCTTGATTATAAATCAAATCAAATTCTCTATTCACACCATTCAACATTGATCCCAGATTATTCCAATATATATTGCCATTGGAAACACTTGAATAGTTTGGAGCAGCAGAGATCAAGCTAAATTTATCGGCATTTTCTCTATAAAAAGTCGCTTGCACATTGCTAGGTCTAAAAGGAATTAGGATATCTTCAATAATCTCAGTAAATATTGCTGTTAAATCGCTTACATTGGAAGCATAATACGCACCCTCTTTATTACCTGACTCCTCTGCTATCTTTTTTAAAGTAGTACTATCTGCATCCTTTCCAATGCCAACAGAAAAAACAGTTGTGTCACTCCCTACACTTTTAATTCCAAAATTAATTGGCATTCCAACATTTTGATTTCCATCTGTTGCAATCACAATAAATTTTTGTGCATCATTATCAGCATTAGCTTTTAAATGATTAGATGCGGTCATTAGGGCACCACTGATATTCGTTTGTCCTGCGGAAGGAAAACTATTGATCGCATCCTTAACTTTATTATAATTTGAAGTTAAAGATTGATCGAGCGTTACGTTCGCATTGTATGTCACTAACGCCAAGCGATTTTCTGAATCAGCGCTTGTTATAAAGGTATCAGCAACAATACTTAAAGAGTCCTTAGCTGCATCAATTTTTTTTACACCACTCTCCTTGTCCTCCATGGAACCTGATCGGTCCATCACTAATACAATTTCAACATTCTCACCTGCTTTAAGGTCATCTTCTCCTTCAGCTGTTATTAAAAGGTGTGTTTTAAAGTCATACCCAGCTGGCACAATTGTTGTAAATGGGTCGCTCGAGTTTGCTCGCTTACCAGAATAAATAAAACTACCCGAAAAATTACCCCCACAATCACCTGGTGCAGCTGATGCACTGGAAAAAATTGCAAAAGAAAACACCAACAAGATCAACGAGGGGCAAGCGTTCTTAAGATTGTTTTTAATTTTATTTTTCATATATTTTTTATACATGTAACATACAATTTACAGAAGATCATTCTTCTGTCCCCTCTTCATATTCAATGTCCACAATAATATCATCCACATAAATCAGATCATTTTCAATTTCAGACAATAAAACTTCGACTGGAAGCTTCACTCCTACATACATTCCCTCCTTTAGATCATCCAAACTTAACTCAACTTCATTCTCATTATCCTTCTCGCTGACCTCGTACCTGAGAATTCTCCCAACCCCCTCTTCATCAAGTTTTAATCTAACACTTTTTGTTTCATCTCCATAAATATTAGTCTCGACTGTCATAATATTGTTATTTAGGGAAATTATCTCCCCAAAAACCTCTTTTACAACAACATCGATAGCTACTTTTTCTCCTTTTAAATCAGCTTCCTTAGAAGGATCGAGATAGCGTCGGACTGTGCCTACTTCAGATGGAATAGTTTTTTCATTTTTCTGAAGGTCCATCAATCTATAAGCCTTTATTGTAGTCATCACTAGTCCAAAGGCGATATATGTCATGAGCAAAAGTCCGATTGTCCCAATCAAGAACATCGATAGCGATTTGTAATACGCTTCATCTCGAAGATTCTTTTTTTTCATTGTTTTTTATTTATTTTTAATACAAAAATTATACAATAATATCCAATCTTTTCGGACCAATTACTCTAAAACCATCGTTGTAATCAACGTTAAGTTCAAATTTTACACTCCAACTCGAACCCTCAACATCCTTATACTTAACAGGAACTACAAATTTATGCTTATAATTTTCATCATCCAAGACACCTTTTTGCTTTAAGTTAGTGCCATACCTAAGCTGGACAGAGTCATTGCTAGCAAGGATATCAACGCTCTTAAGTTTGTGTTTCTCTTTTCCAATCTTAAAGGTTCCAATTTTAACGTCACGAGCTAGACCATTTCCAACGTTGATCATCTTTAAATCTGTATAGGAATAGAACTTTTCTGGCTTATCCTTTTTTAATATTAAAAAAATATCATTTACATCTTTATCAGACCATTGTAAGCGCAGAAGAGGAAGCTCTGAATATGTCTGTTGTTTTCTGATTAATTCTTTTTGGGCCTTGGACTCCAGAAGGGTAAAGAATAGAATAAAGGCTGTTGCAAATGGAATTAGAAAGGTTAATGCTTGTTTAGCGAAATTGAATGCTTCGGTTGTCGTTCCTAGTGTTTCCATTTTATTTTTACTATTTTTATTTTATTTTCGCTAAAACAATAGTTCTGCTATTTTAAATTCAATCAAAAAAGCGCTGACTATTTTAGTACTTTTTATTATAACACAAAAACTTTAGGGAAACAAAAACGCCCCCTGAACTCAAGGGGCGTTTTCTAGTTAAAATTACTTCCTTAAAAAGATTTGGTAAAGTTTCCTACCAATCCAATACACTATTGTAACAAAGAGTATAAAAGGAATAAATGAAGGAATAGTAACAATAATAAAATGAATTATTGCATCCACAGTATCTTGCGATTGCTTCTTAAGGTCATTAAAGGCTTTTTTCATAACCTGCACTGGTCTCCAGTCGTCACTTATAGGAGTAATTTCTATATCTTCACTAATATTAATCGTTATTGTTGACATATCAGTCTGTGACTCAAGATATTTAATCTTACCCTCTAATCTCTCAATGTCACCTCTCACACGAGCAATTTCTCTTGAAACGCTGAGCACATCATCAAGTTTTCCTGAGCGATCCAAAAGACTAACAAATGTCTGTTCTTCAGCCTTCTTGTTTTTCAATTGCGCTTGCAAATCAACATAGCGTTCTGTGACGTCCCGCCCAGAGGTTGACTCACTGACAACTTGAGTTGCAACGGTTTTTAATTCTACTATAGTTTTCTGAAAGTTATCGACTGGAATCTTCACAGAGATTGTTCCAGTTTTAGAGCCACGACGATATTCATTGAAATTACTTGAAAAGATTTCGCCTTTATTCACTGAAACAATTTCTGTGATTTTTTCAACTGCACTATTAGTTTGTTCGACTTTCAAAGTTAAGAAACCATTTTTAATAACCCTTTTCTCTGGTACTGAGTTTTGTATTGAACCTGAGGATCCAAGGGGCTCTTTATCCGCTACAAATCCAGCAGAATCAACCTCATCGCTTGCAAAACTCTCTGACATAGCCAATTCTGTTGGTGCTGACATCTCCCTTACAGAATTCAGTGCGATGTTTTGTTTTACTTTTTTTACTCCAAGGTCGACAGAGTTCTTATCTAGTACAACCGAACTATATATCTCAAAAAGAATTAATAATACTACAATAATTCCAAGAGCTTTAAATAACTTTGGAAGCCCTCCTTCTTTTAGTCTTTCTAACAATTTTCTCATGTTTTTATTTTTAGCTTATTAGTTTAACCTTTTTTTGTTTCTTATGAATAATAAAGGTTATGGACAGACAAATTATTTCTACAAACTAACTTTGTTATCGCTGGAAGTATAACATTTATAAGAAAAAATGAGAAGTTGAACCAGACTTTTCACTAATATTTAAGGTATTTGCCATTATTTCAGTTTCTTAGTATACTAAGAAACTGAAATAATACACACACTAAAAAATAACAAATTTGTGATGATAAAAGTCGAGAAAATTTCCAAATCTTTCGGTTTTGTGAAGGCCGTTGAAGATCTTTCATTTGAGATTAAAAAGGGCGAAATTGTAGGTTTTTTGGGTCCTAATGGTGCTGGTAAAACAACAACAATGCGAATGCTGACAGGATTTACATCTGCGGATTCTGGAAAAATTACTGTTGACGGAAAAGATATTGAGGAAAACACAATGGAAATTCAAAAAAAGATCGGGTACCTACCTGAAAGCAACCCTTTATATAAAGATATGCTGGTTATGGAGTTTCTTAGGCTAACAGCTGATTTAAACGGTATTAAAAAGGAGAAACGTAAAGAAGCTTTGGATTTCGTTGTTAATGCTGTTAATATTAAAGATGTTTTCTATCGACCCATTGGTGAACTTTCAAAGGGTTTCAAACAAAGAGTGGGTATCGCTGCTGCACTTATTCATAATCCAGAGATAATTATCATGGATGAACCAACTGAAGGGTTAGATCCGAATCAGAGGAAAGAAATACGTGCTCTAATTAAAAAACTAGCGAAAGATCATACTATTATCATTAGCACCCACATTATGCAGGAAGCTTCTGCTATTTGTGACAGGATGTTGATTATTAATAAAGGAAAGCTTGTAGCCAATGGAACAACTGAGGAATTATCCTTATCAGCAAAAAATGAACGCTCTTTGACACTTGAAATTGAAGGAAAAGGAATCAGAAAAGAACTCGAAAAAATTTCTGCTATCAAGGATTTCAAAGATATTCATATTGAAGATAAAATCACAAAACTTTCAATCACCACTGAAAAAGCGACCAGGATTCAGCCTGAAATTTCCAAAATTGCCAATAAAAATAACTGGATTATCTGGAAGTTAGTTGAAAAAGAACAAAACCTTGAGGATATCTTCCAAGACTTAACAAAAATACTCTAATTGAAATTGAATAAAATACTAACTAAAAAGAAACACTGAAAGATATGAAAAATATAATTACAATAATTAAAAAAGAGCTAGGTAGTTATTTCAACAACCCAACCGCCTATATCGCACTTGTCTCGTTTTTACTACTTTGGGAGTTCCTCTTTTTTAAAAGTGTTTTCCAGGTAGGCGTCGCCTCCTTAAGTAACTTATTTATGCTTTTGCCTTGGGTCTTCTTACTCATTATTCCAGCTCTCACAATGGGGACTGTCGCTCAGGAAAAGGCAGAGGGCACCCTTGAGCTTCTCTTGTCACGCCCCCTAAGAGAAAGTGAGTTTATTATTGGAAAATTTCTTGCAAGTGTAATCTTTCTAATGATTGCAATGCTCTTCTCTCTACCGATCGCGATGTGGTTAAATTCAGTTGGAAATTTAGATTGGGGTGTTTTCTGGGGACAATATATTGCAAGTGTTTTTTTAGCATCAACACTTTCTGCTTTAGGGATTTTAATCTCAAGTCTCTTTAAGAGTCAAGTTTCAGCTCTTTTAGTAACTGCTGTTTCTGGTTTTTTCATTATCATAGCTGGACTTGAGCTGGTAACATCACGCATTCCTTCAATGTTAATTCCTTTTTTCGAACAATTCTCTGTACTAACACATTTTGAGTCAATGTCGAGAGGTGTTTTAGATCTGCGAGACGTTTGGTATTTTATTTCCATCGCCATTGCCTTTCTTGTAATTGCGCATTTATTACTTTTGAAGGCAAAGTTTGGAAATCAAAAGAAGGTTTATCGAAACTTCCAGCTTGGAACATTCCTGCTCGTTGGAATAATTCTAATGACAAATATTATTGGGGCTAGGATCCCAGGAAGAGTTGATCTGACAGAAGAGAAGGTATACACCTTAAGTGAAACAACAAAAGAAACTTTGAATAGCTTAGATGATCTAGTGGAGATCACTTTTTTCACATCAAATAAGCTCCCCTCCCCACTTCAACCAACTCTACGGGAAATAAAAGACGTCTTAAAGGACTATAAGACACTAGGAAAGGGGAATATTAAGCTGGAAATCAAATACCCATCTGGAAATGATAAAGCTGCCAAAGAAGCCTCCTCTCTTGGAGTTGAAAAGATTCCTTTTGATGTTATCAGGGCAGAAGAAAGGCAATTGAATTATGGATATCTAGGGTTAGCTGTTGCTTATGGTGGTGAACATGAATCACTACCTTTCATTCAGGACACTAGTGATTTGGAATACCAATTAACAAGTTTTATTGTGAAACTGACAAGTGAAAATAAAAAAACTGTAGCCTTCTTATCTGGTCATGGAGAGAAAAGCCTTACGGAAGATTTACAAATTCTCAAAAGAGAACTTTCAAAACAGTTCAAGGTTACGACAATAAATCCAGAAAGTCTTCAAGAGGAAGCTTCTTTAACGAAAATTACTCCAAAAAATACTGATGAATCAGCTATCGAAACACCACGGACGATTAAAATTCCTGCAGAGGTTGATGTCTTGGTAGTTGCTGGTACAAGCGAAGAGGTTTCAGCTCAAGAAAGAACTGAATTGAAAAGATTTATTGATGAAGGTGGTAATGTATTTTTCATGATTGACAACATCATGGCCTCCCCCGAGGTTGGTGTGGCGAGAGAAATTCCGACAACCTTGGCGGACTTTGTTAAAAAAGAATTAGCAGTTGAAGTCAAAAAGGATCTTGTGTATGACCTACATTCAAACGAGATTGTTCAAGCTGGTGGTGGCCCATTCCCAGTGCGTATCCGTTATCCTTTCTGGGCACGCACAGTCTCAACACAAGAAAATCTCCTGATTACCAAGAAAGTGCAGAGTCTGGTCATGCCTTGGGTTAGTTCAATTTCAATCGACAAGACCACCGCAGATGAAAATTCCATCGAGATCAAAGAACTTATCACAACAACTGAATCTGGTAGCACTCAGAGCGGACAATTTGACATCAGGATTGACCAAGAGTTCAACTCTTCTAACCTTGGAGTTAAACTGCTAGCCGTTTCAGTCTCCAAGGATAACTCCTCTAGGTTTGTGATCACTGGAGATTCAGACTTCTTAGTTGATAGATTTACTAGTGGATCATCGGGGAATTTAGCATTTGGGATGGAGTCAATCTCTTGGCTCGCCCAAGAAAAATCACTTTCCGAAATTCAGTTTAGAAATCAAACTGACCGTACACTTCAATTTGAAGATGAAAACCAGCCTAATATTATTAAATTTTCAAGCCTTGCAATCGCACTCATCGTGCCGACAGGTTTTGGAGTCCTTCGAATGACTAGAAGAAAAAATGCGAAACAAAGATCATATGAAATATAAACAATAAAAAATAACTCCATGAATCCAAAAAATATAAAATTATTAGCTATTGTTTTTACCGGACTTTTAGTGATTGCAGTTTTCCCTTGGCTTAAGCAAAAAATAACTCCAACGAAAGAAATTGCCAGTAAATTCGAAAATATCAGTGTTAATTTTTCTCAATTTTCAAAAGAAAATACCGAGGAAATATCAATTAAACAGGGGGACCAAGAAACCGTCCTATCTTTAAGGGATGGGGTCTGGATGGTGAACGAAAAAGAAGCCTCTCAAGAAAAAATAGTTACTCTTTTTCAAGAGTTCAACCTTGCGAAGGTACAAAAACAATCTTCAAAAAATAAAGCTAACCAAGCAAAGTTCGAAGTCAACCAAGAACAAGCAACTATTTTAACAATCACATCTGATAGTAAAGACACTGTATTCTTTATCGGAAAAAGTGGTCCATCCTTTGATTCCTTTTATGCAAGGAAAAAAGAAATTGTCAATGTGTATTTGGTTGATGGAAATCTAAAGAACATCTTATCAGTAGACGAAGTAGCTTGGGAAAAAGTAGACGAAGTAGGTGATGTAGAAATGAATGACATCCCTCCAACACTTGAAATGCCTTAAAGAATTATATCTTCCTATAACAAAAACTACCTCTTCTGGGTAGTTTTTGTTAACATGCTTTGTCTCAATTTTGATTTTTCTAAAAAATTAAATTGAAAAAATATCCAATTAAAATAATTCCAGTTGCCACTGTCCCAAAAAAAGCAGCTAGAAGTGGGAATTTCATTACTTTTTTTAAGATCAATGCTTCAGGCAAGGAAATACCCACCACAGCCATCATAAAAGCAAGTGCTGTTCCCAATGGGATCCCCTTATCTACCAATGAATCAATTATTGGAATCACGCCGCTAGCGTTGGAATACATTGGGACCGCAAGTATAACTGCGATAGGCACTGCGAAAATATTGTCCTTGGTGATATATTGCTGAAAAAATCCAGATGGAACATAGCCGTGAATTGCTGCACCAAGCGCCACCCCAACAATTACGTATAATGCAATTTTTCTCACAACTATGAAAGCTTCACTCGAAATATTTCTAATAATCTCAAAAGATAATTTCTTATTTTTATTCACTGCCACAGTTTTTATGCCTGCTTTCTGGATATCTTTAATATAGTCAGTAAGATATTTTTCCATTCCCATTCTTTCCAAAACAAAGCCCCCAACCATTCCAATTAGAATACCTGATGAAACATAGACCGCTGTAACCTTCCAGCCAAAAACTCCTATAAAAATTGCTACAGCGACTTCATTAACGAGTGGCGATGTAATTAAAAATGCAAAAGTTACACCTATTGGAATTCTTGCTCCCAAGAAACCGATGAAAAGTGGAATTGAAGAACATGAACAAAATGGTGTTAATGCACCAAATATAGTTGCGAATAAATAATCCAATCCAAAAAATCGATGATTTGCAAGAAAATTCCGCAATTTTCCAATTGGGAAATAGAACCTGAAAAAACCCATCAGGTGCGTCATGAGTAATAGTAAAAAAACTATCTTGATAACATCAACAAAAAAGAACTCCAAGCTTTCAGCTAAGTGAGTCCCTTCAATAATTCTCAAAAAATCTAACACCAGCCAATTTGCAAATCTTTCTGTCATACTTATTTTTATTTTTTATTTAAAATTATTTTTCTTAGTAAATCCTCCTGCTTTTTAAACTCTCTTCGATTAATAGAATAGAACACAAAAACACCCTCTTTTCTCTCATCTAGCAAAAAAGCATCTCTTAATTTTTTTAGATGATGAGATGTTAAATTCTGTGACAATTCTAAATTTTTAAAAATATCACATACACATGTTTCGCCTTTCTTATCCAGAAAACAAACGATTCTCAAGCGATTCTTATCAGCAATTATTTTCAAAAAACTCTCCAATTCCAGTATCTCTTCGGATGCCTGCTTGTTACACCAACAGTTATCTTTTACTTTCATTAGTTTGTTGTTAAAAAATTATATCAATACATATTGATATAATAGCAAGCAAAGACATAAAGTCAAGTCAGACAATAGTAGGGTTAGCCCTTTGAAAATATTGCTTTATAATTTTATACTCCGCGTAAGATCAAGACACTTTTGCAAGAAAATATTCTATAAAAAAATCTCCTTGGTCTCACCTTCGTTTAAGTCCCAGAATTCTATTCTTCCCTCCTTTTTCCAAAAATTCACTTCTAGCTTGCAATAGCCTCGACCTTTCCTCCAGGATAAAATCAGTTTATGCTTGTCAGTTTCTTGTATTTCAAACTTTCCATTAAAAGCTGAGTATTCATTCCTAAATCTCATCAATTTCATCAGCTTTTCCACAACGGGATTTTCAAGAGATTCTTCAATTTCTGAAAGTGAATAATAGTGTCTCATCACATCCCTACCATTTCCAGTTTCTTTTAAAAGTTCTTCATCATTTTTTCCAGCCAAAAGCCCCACATAATATACCTGAGGGATTCCTGGCACAAAAAATTGGATAGCCCTTGAAATAAGATAATCTCTGTCATTTTCTTTTAGAGCAGAATAATAAGTAGTGTTTATTTGATACACATCAACATTATCAGAGTTAATCCCACTGGCCCGCATTGTTGCGTTTCCACCATTTCTGAAAATATGCTCTGCTAAATCCTTTGATTCTTTTTTATTTAAAAGCCCTTCCACATCAATGACTCCGATTCCATCATGAGTATCGAGTGTTGTTATTTGATTTTCAGGCCGAATCTCAATCCAACTTTTAAGATGTACACTATCTCTTTTGAAAATCGAATGTAATACTAGGAGAGGTAAGCAAAAATCATACACGTAATCAACTCCGTTAGTTTTTGCAAGCTTAACTTGCATCGAATAATGATTATGAATCTCTGGCAAAGTTTCCATTCCATTTTTATGTGAAATCTTTCCCAACCATTTTATAAAATTATAAGTCTGGGGAATCATAAAACTTGTAGTGCCTCTTCTTTTCGCGGAATACCCAACCGCATCAAGTCTCAACAGCTTAACTCCGTTCTTTGCTAAACTTTCGATCCATTTTTTTATCTTCCTCCTGACTCCAGCGCTATTAATGTCAAAATCTACCTGATTTCTTGAGAAAGTACACCAAACTGCCTTTTTTTGCCCACCCTTAAATTCAAATAACTCAAAAGGACTTCCTAGTCTTGGACGATATATTTTTTGTAAAACAAATTTATTCACTCCTTGCAAATGAAAGACTAAATCAATTCTTCTAGCAAAATTCACAGGTCCCTTAAAGAAAGTTAAAAGTTTTCTTATTTTCTTATCAATTTTCATTAAATCAAGTCTTGATGAGAATTTTTCAGTTGTAATAAAAAAATTTTTAAACTTTGACCTCTGTCCGTTTTTTAAAAAATCTTGAAATTCCTTTGATTCACTGGAAATGTGATTAACAACAAGGTCTGCAACTAACTCTCTTTTGTGAGAAATTTTTTTGATATCATCCCAATCGCCAAATGATTTATCAACTTCGAGATGAGTTAAAGGAGAAAAACCTCGATCAGCTGATGATGGGTAAAATGGTAAAATATGAACTCCTTTAATTTCTCTTTTGAAATATTTCTCCAAAATAAGATCTAATTCCTTAAGATCTTTCCCTAAGCTATTAGCGTATGTAATTAATTGAATTTTATTTCTCATTCTACCTAAAAAATTAAGTTAGCTTAATAAAAAAATAAATAGCAACAAAAACAGTAAAAATAAATTGAAAAATCAACATCGACATTGAACCTAAAAATGTTCCAGTCCCTGCTCTTAAGGCATCTTTTACTTCCTTCCCTCCTAAAATCTCTGCCGTTACTGCTCCTATAAAAGGACCAATGAAGATTCCTAGCGGAGGAAAAAATAATAATCCTAACAAACCACCGACTAATGCGCCCGCAATTCCACTTTTAGTTGCGCCAAACATTCTAGCCCCTACGATTGGAGCGAAATAGTCCATAGCGACTAAAATCACTGTAGCAAAGCCAAACACAACTAGCGAGAAAGTTGGAAAAATTTCAAAGCCTTTCACGAAATATAAAATTAAAAGCGCACCGAAACTCAATGTTGGGCCTGGAACAGCTGGGACTAAACTACCAATAATCCCGATCAAAACCAATACAGTTGCGACTATTAACCAATACTCCATTTCTTAAACCTACAAGTTAAATAAATTCCAATTCAAACAAGCTACCAATTAGATACAAAAAAGCAATGTTTTGCAATATTAATAGCGGAATACCAATAGTAAAATACCATTTTTGCGTTTTGTGTCTGAATGCAAACATTCCCAAATAAACACCGATGCTGCCAAAAAATGTTGCCATAAAAAACAACATTCCTTCTGAGATTCTTCTTCTATTGTGCTGTTTTCTGGAGCGATTTTTATCAAAAAACATCAACATAAAAGCGCTTAAGTTTATCAAAATGAAAAAACCCAAAAGAACAATAAGTTGTGATGACATTTTATTTTATTACTTTCAATATCTAAATTCTAACACATCGCATATTATTACCAAGAGCTCTACGACTTCATAACTTCAACCACTAGACCATTGATCACAAAATCATCATCCCTTGTTAAATAAATTTGCTGATGAAATTTTTCTGTCGATTTGGGAGATAAAACAATATTTCCGTCATCCGTATACTTCAAGACTTTAACAGTGGCCAATCCATCGATGATAGCAAGTACGATCTCACTTCCATCACCTTTGAAGGATTTATAGTTAGGATCGATTAAAAGATAGTCATAGTTCTCGATAGTTTTCCCAGCAACCTTCGCTAAGTTAAGCGAACTCCCGGCAGCTTGGATTGCAAATAGTTTTTTGCGCTTCCCCACACTCGAAAACCTGTTTTTAGAAATTTTCAACATTCCCTCCGGACGATTTTCAGCTACCATACAAGGAGTTCCGCAGTTAGCCATCCCGAAGATTGGAATGTTCACAAAAAATTCCATTTGTCTCTCAATAATTTCGATACCATATCTCTTGGAATTTCTCTTTATATAGCCCAATTCCTCAAGCTCTTTTAACCCAAGAGTAATCGACCTTGAACTCTTCAAAGACAATCCTTTGGAGTTAACAAGCTCCTTTAGTTCACGAATAGAGGGCATCCTTCCGTTTTCTGCATTAAACTCTTTCAATGCTTCTAGAAAAATTTCCTGCTTTTTGTTTAAAATTTCCATGGCAATTTTTTACTTTTTAATTTCTTTTTGTTTACCGTTTACTTTGTTTACTTATATGTTTATATTACATCACACTTCCGATTTTGGCAAATTTAAAAACGCCCTTCGGCGCTTTTAAATAAAATTCTATGTTTAAAATCAGAATAATTTCTTGATCCAACCAAACAAACTAAAGGATTTGTTCTTTTTTTGCAAATATCCTCTGCGCTCCAAAACTCCTTTTTTTAAAGCCTCAACTCTCGCCTTTAAAGTCTTACCTTCGGCCATTTCCAGGTAATCATCGCTCAACATTTCTTCGACTTTCTCTAAATCCATCTCCTGTTTATCTAAATAAACAAATGTGGCATCTAATTGTGATTGATTGAGACCAAAAAAGAAAACTTTTAAACGATTCTCTTTCTTTAGCTTATTGAAGCCGACTTGAGAGAATTGCAAATTATCCTCATATTTTTTAAGTGAAAGTTTGATCTCACCTTGTCTTTCTATTCTCTCCTCTTTCCTTTTTTTTTCTTCTCTCGCCTCCCGCTCTTGTCGTTCCTTCTCTTCTGCTAATTTCTTCGCTTTCTCGTTCTCGTCCTCCTTGTCATCTTTTCTTGTATCATCCTCTTCGATTACATTGTCCTCCTCTTCTACGTCATCTTTGAAATAGCATAGCTTATAAAGAGAACCACTTTTGTTTCCGCTCAAAGAATTCCCCTTTAATTCAATTGAATCACGCCAATATGATTCCTTGGTTGTTCCACCCTGTGTTTTCTTGCAATTGACTCCAAAACTAGAGTTTCCTGTTATCTTATTTCCCGTAACATTAATATCTCCTTCTTCATCCATATCCTCATAGAATTGTGCAGCAATCCCGCTAGCCTTATTGTCCTTAATAGTGTTTCCAGATATTATTACGTTGGCTTCACCAACTATAATCTCGATTCCGCTTTCTCCGTTTTTGTAAATATTGTTATTCTTAATAACACCTTTGATCTTTGAGCGAAGATCAAATCCTTCTTCGTCATTTTCAACTATCTCATTCCCTATAAATTCAATCTTGTTACCTCTTTGCACATATACCCCTTTTCCGGAGCCATTCTTTATCTCAGAGTTAATGATGACTAATTTTCCGCTACCAGGAGCAATATCGACCCCAATTTTTTCAAAATCACGAATCACACATTCCTCAATTTCAACATCCGCATCCGCAGCGACAGAAACGCCCCTGCGACCTCCCTTAACCGTGATATTTTCAATACTAGAATCATCATTCATATAGATAGTTCCTGAAATTTCTACATCATCAGAATCTTTTCCAAATAATTTTATCGATTTTCCTATAGTAAAACCGCCATCATATTCACCATCTTCGATGTACACTTCCTGAGATCCACTCTCTTTATTAGCTTCTTCGATTGCATCTTCAATTTCTCGAAATGGTTCATCCTCGCTACCATCACCACCGCTTGAAGCTGATTCATCAACATAAAAATCATAGCTTTTTGCATCAACAAAAAGAGGCGCCAACAAGAATAAACCTATAACAATGATGGTTTTAAATTTCACTGAAACTATATTAAAAAATAAACCTGCGTCACAAGAGCAGATGTAAAATGAATTATTAACTACTTTCATAATAAAGCTATTCTAAGGAAGAGTCAAAGCAAGTAATTATATTAAGCAAAAACAGCTCTCTTCTCTTAACGATATAGATTTTGAAAATAATTCCACCTCTAAAGAGGGTGCCTAGTTGAAGTTTTTCTCTAACGCTTTCTTCATTGCTTCAATTTTGTCTGTATAAACCCAAAGTTCTTGAATGCTGGCAGTCCCACGAATCTTTAAGAATAAACCGCTTTTTATTTTAGTGATCTTTAGAGAATGTCTCCCACTTTTAATCCCGTGTTTAATAAAGCCAACTGAAATTTTTTTCACCTCAGTTTGCCGACTTAAAAAATCAATAATTTTCCCCGCAGCAGGAATCACGGTTGTGTGACTACTCGCCATTTTTCCTCCAGCTCGGTGCCCTTTTGACATTTATTTCTTATATATTTTTATAGACAATTAGAATATTGAAACTCATTTCAACATTAGTTATGCTGCTTCTTTTACAGTCGCTTTCCTTTCAAATTTTCCCCATCCCACCATTCTTCCACGTAAAATTGTAAAAATTGCTTTAATGGCAACATAATACATCAATTGACGATAATAAAATCTTTGTAGTGGCAACCAGACTATAAGCGTCCAATTCTCTTTACGCTCCAAAATAAAAGGAATGATAGCTGTTAACAAGTCAATTATTAAGAAAAAGACATAGAAAAAGAATATTTTTTGAAATGATTGCGCCGAAGAAAAATCAATTGGATGATAATGATTTTGCCAAGTTGCCCAAAGAATAGAAAGGATCATCATAAGATCCATTAATGGTGAAACTAACGGGAAGATAATTTGAAAAATTAAAACATTGGGGATTGAAAAAAGTCCTAATGCCCCGTATTTCTTCCTAAACCAAATTTCACGATGCTTCCAAACTGTCTGCAGTGTTCCATACATCCAACGAAAACGCTGTTTGACAAAATTTCTGGTACTATCAGGAGCTTCTGTAAATGCTAGGGCTTGGTCTTCATATGCTATGCGATGACCATTTTTAATAATTGAAAAAGTTAAATCGGCATCTTCTGCTAAAGTATCACTGGAAAACCCTCCAGTCTCCAAAATTGCTTCCTTCCTCCAAGCACCAATAGCTCCTGGCACAACATTAATGCAGTTCATAATCTCAAAAGCCCGACGATCTAAATTTTGACTAACAATATATTCTAATGCTTGCCATCTTGTTAAGATATTAATCCGATTTCCCACTTTAGCATTTCCGGCTACTGCCCAAATCTTTTTATCAACAAATTTTCTAACAAGTTTTTTTATTGTATCAGGCAAGAAAATGGTGTCGGCATCTAAAGTAACTATTATTTCTGCATCTGTTTTTAGTATTCCAAAATTCAAAGCTTCCGATTTTCCCTCGTTCTCTTTTGTGAAAGTTCGTACACGGGAATCACTAGCAAAATATTCTTTAGTCTTTTTGTATGTTTGATCATTGGAACCGTCATCCACAACAACAATGTCTATTTTTGAATAGGAAGAACTAAGAATTGCTTTAATCGTTCTAATAATAACTTTTTCTTCGTTATATGCTGGGATAATAACACCAACTGTTGGACAATACGAATGTTCGTATTCTTTGAACCTCCCATGACGTGAATGCACCCATTGAATAATCGCCAGTGTCCCAATAAACAAAAAACGCATTGTGCCCAAAACAATACCTACAAAAAATGTCAGTCGCATAAACCGATTAAACCAATCCATTAGAAAGATTGTTGCTGAACCTGACCATGTTATAATTTTCTCATTCGTTGAAACCTTTGGCATCAAAACATCTCTGTCGGTCCCGATTAGATTTGCTACCGAAACAATTTCAAATCCTTGCTCACGAAGTCCAGTTATTATTCCAGGCAAAGATTGGACTGTTTGCTCTCTGTCGCCGCCACCGTCGTGCAACAACACAATATTTCCATCACCTCTTTTGGCAGACTCCAATGTTCTCTCTATAATAACTTCTGGCCCAGGAGAACTCCAATCCTTCGGGTCAATGTGCATTGCGACAGTATAATACCCTG
This sequence comes from bacterium, assembly GCA_018675685.1. Lineage (GTDB taxonomy): Bacteria > Patescibacteriota > Minisyncoccia > Moranbacterales > DUUL01 > UBA2772. The sequence continues at coordinate 5,311 of JABGXP010000002.1, read as the reverse complement.
ATTTATTCGTGAAAACTAGAGGATTAATTTGATCTGGAGTTTCCGGCTCAATATCCTCAGCAAACGGAGGTCTAAAAAGAATGGTTTTTCTACCCAAAATGCCACTTATCAAGCGCTGAGTAGCCCCCAACTCAAAATCTAGCTGCTTGTCTGATATCTCAGTTATGTCAGGATGCGAATATGTATGACTGCCAATTTCATGCCCCTGTTCAAATTCTTGCCTAACAATGTCTGGATTGAGATTTGCGCTAACACCAATCAAAAAGAATGTTGCTGGAACATTATGTTCCTTCAAGATGCTTAATATTCGAGGCGTATACTTTGTGTCAGGACCGTCATCAAATGTTAAAACGATTTTCTTTTCATTGTTTTTCCCGCCCCCCCCATCGCGTTATTACATATGGTGAGGGGAATTTTTCAATTTTTTCATTTTTTATCAAACCAGATTGCTCATCAAAAATCAACTTCCGAAAACCGTCCTGTGGAACACTTGTAACTTTAATGACCTCCCCTGAACTATTATAACTGATATCATAACCGTACCTAAGGGTTGTTAAACTATCAGCACCTAATTTGTTTAGTCTTTCTCTGTTAGAAAATGCCTGCCAAACAGAAGGGTCTTCTCCACCTAAACGCCAAAGAGCAAACCCATAAGGAGAGACCGTTCCGCCTAATGTTTCCGAGGTAACCATTTCATTAAAAACTGTCACCCCGTCTAAAAACCAAACATGGTGAAGCTTTTCGTTCTCATCAACATAATCAAAGGTGGGATTAAGGGAGGTCGGGTCAAAGCTTATTTCTGCGCCAGCTTCTTTCGCTATAGACATTGTTTCTTGAAAAATTAATTCCTTCCCAGATGTCTCGTTATCAAACCAGTCATAACCATATGCACCCAATGCAATAACATATTCATTCATAGGAGCTTCTAATAAACGTGCTTGTAGACCATTTACTATCCAATCATGGGAGGCAATTGCTCCTTGAGTTGTACTAAAAACAACATGCTCATCATATGCCATAAGAATTAAAAAATCGCTATACTGAGATAGAATCTTGGCATCAAAGGAATCATCGCTTAAGGGTATACTCTGAGAAACTTCTAGGTGAAGAGGATGAAATTTATCATAGAGTTCTTTCATGAAAGATACTAGGTTCACTTGTTGATCTGATGGAACAACTTCAAAATCTATACTTATCCCATCAAATTTATTTTTTCTAACAAATTCCAAAAGAGCCTCTATGGTTTTTAAGCGTGAGGCAGGAGTGCTGAGCATTGATGAGAGCCTATCGACATCCCAGCTCTGCGTGTCTTGATTGTAATTGTTTATAAGTGGGGTGACTAACAATTCAGGGTGAGCTTTCTTTGCAAAACTGAAAGTTTTCTCTTGGGCAGTTTGGTCATTAATCAAAATTGGATTCATGTCATCACCTAAATGAAGCCATTCGGGGACAAGTTGGTCGATGTTTTCAACATTCTCTTTTAGAGAAATAAAGCTGTTGTCATCCCAGTTAACATAAAAGCCTAAAATTTTTGTTTTAGTCGTTTTGATAGTACTGAGTCTATTGGGACTTAAGTTCTTCGGTAACTCAGGGACTGGTGTAACGCCCGGAATAATCGCCGGGGTAGTTACTGAGAATTTTTCAGCAGAAGCCTTAGGTGTTATGGACTTAGGGATGCTAAGAGATCTTCTATAAACGGTTTCGTTGTCAGCTAACCCTATCTGAGGAAGTGTTGGCCCCAGGATAATGCTTGCTACTGTTATGCTGAATATCGATATTAAAAATATCGATATTCCAACAATAGTCCGTTTAGAATAGAGCCATCTCTTGGGACTATTGGAATAAAAAATTTGGTTGTTTCCATTTCTAGCCATAGTTATTGAGCATTTATTTCATAGCTACACACACCTTCAATAAAAGTCTGTGTTTTATCTTCTCAGAAAAGAAACAATCTTGCTAATTAGCAAAACGATAGAATTTGATTTATCTTAACTCTTTAAAAATAAAATAGCAATATTAGAGACATAGTGCTTCTCAAGTTAGGAAAATTGTTCTAATATAAAAATATTAATGGTTGGCAAAAAATCTGATAAAAAAGTTTCTGTTTCATTAAATTGTTTTCTTAAGGTTATGAAAAAAATATCAATAATCATTGTTCTACTTTCAATTGCTATTTTGGGGATTATCCTAGTTAAGTCTCTCAGTAAACCCACACCAAACAAAAGATTGCCCATAGCAACAGTTGAAAAACCAAATCAATATAGAGATAATAATACGCCACTGAACCACTTCCAAATCCACGATAATATTACTGCCACAATTTTCTGGGTCGGAGAGAGGGCTTCTTCCAGCAACTCTTTTATCTCTAACACTGAAAGTGCCTGGGATGAAGATTGGAGCAAGCACTTCGGCGGAGTAGACGACCCAGAAAAAAGAGCTGGTTTTTATCCAGCAGAGTTTATTCCCAAAGAAAATCCTTTCTATTTTGCTCTTCCCTACAATGATCTCGATGATGATGGCAATCGAAAAAAAATGCCAATGAAGTTGTTTTCTGGGAAACTCAAGATTCACTAGAATCTCACCAGTCAATCCTAAAAAATAGATGGGCGAAGATTATTGCTAATGACAAAGTGGCTTATGGACAATGGGAAGATGTTGGTCCTTTTGGAGAAGACGATGAAGTGTATGTTTTTGGCAAAAAAAATCCGAAAAGCCAGAAAAATGATAATGCAGGAATTGACCTGTCTCCAGCTATTAGCGATTACCTAGGACTTAATGGAAAAGAAAAAGTTAGTTGGCAATTTATAGAAGAAGAAGCTGTCCCAAAAGGGCCTTGGAAGGAAATCATCACAAAATACTAAATAAAAAATCACCAATTCAATTGGTGATTTTTTATTTAGTATTCTCAAGACAGAGACTCCTATTTAAAAACATCTTTCTTCTTTTCAAAACAAGATATCTTATCTTTTTAGCGTAGTTCTTTTTCCATAAAATTAATCGCCTCCAGTGTATTTTTTTGTGTTACAAGTTTCCTCGCTTCATCAAAACTCTTCCAACCATATTCGCTAAATTCTTCCGATAAAGCTTTGTCGCTTGGTTTGAAGCGCTCCTTTTCAACCTCAATAAAACACCAAAGGTCATAATGTCTTTTGCACGGTTGTTTTTTAGGATTGTCTATCTCAGTTATCGTTAAAAATTCTGGATCTCCAATTTCAAAATATTTTCCATCCAAATCCCACTCCTCTCTCATCTCTCTTTTCACTGCGTCTTCAATCATCTCATCTTTGTCAAGATGACCACCATTAAAAAGCCAAAGTCCTGACTTTTTGTGATGTCCGATGAAAACCTCTTTTGTTTCCGCATAAAAGGTAGCAAAGTAAACACAAAAATGTGAAAGGGAATTCTCTTTAATTGAAAGTTTTCCTTTTTTTATTCGTTGAAGGTATTGTTCTGTAATTTCTTTTGGGAAATTTCCAGTTTGTAATAATTTTTCTAATTCTTGAATTAAATTTTTCATTGAATTTTTCTTACTCATAATTTTCTATTTCTCCGTTAAATAGTATGGAATTATATACTTATCTTAGGCTATAGAGCTTCTAATTGCAACAAAAAATCATCATTCCTCTCTTATTGAATCAAAACCAAGGATCTTAACCTAGTAAAAAATAAAAGGGTATACTGCTATACTATTTCTTACTTATCCATTAATACGTAAATTGTAGGTCATATTTTCAAATAACAAAAAACAGTCTTTTGAGTGTTTTTCAAAATAAGCTTTTTTATTCTTTTTCTTGCAATAAAAACATTAGGCACTTCTTATGTTTTAGTCAGCTTTTCCGTCTAGAAGCTTTCCCATTATCCAACCATTAATAAAAGAAAAAAGTAAAACATAAATCGACACAATCACTGAGAAAGCTGTTCCAAAATAGAAAATCATTACTGGCAAAAAAGTTGGATTCACATTTCTATTGTTCAAAAATGCAACCAATAAAGAATCTTTCACTCCCTGCTTTTTAAGTTCTCCTAAGAAGGGGAAAAGGACATAGGGAGGACCTGAGACAAAAATTGAACCTGCGATGGCATAGAACCAGCCTTTAGCTCCTGAGTCTTTTCCTAGATGTTTTTGAATCGTTTCTGTCTTCACAAAAAGATTGACAATAAACATAAATCCAAACACGAAGAGCAGAATTTTCACAACTTTGAAAAATGTTTCAGCAAATTGCAAAAATGCAATTCTTGCAAAGTCAAAATCAAACACTGCTACAAAAAGATATAGCAACACCACTGTTATTAGAAATTTCCACCCGGCTGGAATTTCTTGAAATCTATTCTTACTTCTCATCTAACTTAATATCTTTAATGTTGCAATTGTCAAAACTGCGATTATAATAGCTGAAATAAAATTCAATAAATTTCTCAACACGGCAAACTTTTTCCCAAAAGCTCGAATTTCAATCGGTAACATTGCAACACCAACTGTTGTCCAGGCAAGAATAAAAGCAGTAACAGCAAGCAAACTCACACCCTCTTTTAATAACTCCCCTCCAGCCACATAGCTGGTAATGGGAATTCCAAAAGAAAAACTCCCTAGGATTGCTCCAATAAATGGATCCAAAAAATAATTCCCCGTAAAGATTTTTGAATATTCTCCTTGAAAAGCCACATTCATCAAACTAATAAGTAAAAGAACTCCCAAGATCATTGGGAATGCCATCTTTATAGTTTGAATTGTCTTTTGTAATGCTTTTTTCATCATCTAAAGTATACATCAGAAACAACAAAAAAACAGCCTTTCGGCTGTTTAAACGTCTTTGCAATTTATCTTATGTCTATCATAATCTTTAGCGATTAGTCCAAAGCGCTATGCATCTCTCTATACTCTAGAAAAGACGACTACAGGTTTGGAGTTACGAGCCCTGCTATGCTCGTTGATTCTTCTCTACCGAAGTAGAGCTGACCATCTTGATTAAACCGGCTTTTCAGGCGCCTCTATGAAAATGAGTACGCTTTAAAGAAAAGTTCTTTGGTTTAATCTATATCTCCCTAGAAAGGAGGTGATCCATCCACAGCTTCCGCTACGGATGCCTTGTTACGACTTCACCCTTGTTACCGATTTTACCGTGGTCCCCCCTAATTGGAGGGCCTTCGGGTATCCCCGGCTCCCTTGGTGTGACGGGCGGTGAGTACAAGATCCGGGAACGTATTCCCCCCGCCATGGCTGATGCGGGATTACTAGCGATTCCAACTTCATGGAGTCGAGTTGCAGACTCCAATCCGAACTGGGACCGGCTTTAAGGGATTGGCTTGATCT
>JABGXP010000009.1 GCA_018675685.1 bacterium | reverse complement strand
CTATGGCAATTGGCATTGCATCTCGAGAGTTTATCTCAAAATGTTCACAAAGGAAAGATAAACCATTATAGATACTCTTCTTTGTCTTCTGAATTTCCCTAGCAAGATCATCAAAAGACCTTCTTTGCTCTTCCGCAAGTTTTTCTTGTTTCTTAACTTCATCTTGCAAAAGAATGTTTTCTTCGTGACCTGTGGTTTTAACTGGCGAGTTTCCCAGTTTCCCCTCAAAATCAAATTTGGATTTCATCACTTTTGCATAGAAACAAGCTATTTTTTCTTGCTTTTCCTGCAAAGAAACAACTTTGTCTTGAAGATAAATCACTTTAGAAATAAACTCTTGAATCCCTTCATTCCAATATTCTTTGATGATTTTGGGAATCATTCCCTGAACAATGAGTTTGACAGTTTTGGCTTCCTGATCGAATGTTAAGGACTGAGAAAGTTGCATGCAGTGAATGGTGGTGGAGTTTCGAGCATTTTGAAACTCCTCAATACTTTTTCGATCCAATGATAAAACCTTGTTTCCTGCTTGAACTCGACGATAATCATTAATATGCACCATAATAGTCTCTGGAATATCATCCTCCGTCAGTAAAGAAGAGGAGTTTCCTAGAAACCTCGACATACCTTCAATGAAATTCTTCATCCTAGCAGCATTGCATTCAGAGCAATCAGGTCCTCCATAGCCAAAATTAGTTTCTTGTGCTTTCATTGATTTTCCTCCTTTCTTGCTGATTTCGGATAAACTTTTAAAGTACTAGTTCTCTTTCGCACAATTGCAAAAGAGGATTTTAGACGATAGCATCAGACCAGGTCATGTCAACGCTCATAAGACTTAGCAGTTTTTACTGAGCTTTCTTTAGAGTAGTTGATTTTTCACAAGAAAGCTTCTCGGCAGAATTTTTGATATTGCTACAAACAGCAATGTCTTTTGCTCTGACTGCGACATTGTGAAAACATTTGTCACGTGTCCCTTTTTTCTCAATTGCCTCGCAAAGAGATGCGTCCTTTGAGCTAGTTGCTGCACCATAGCTACAGTCATAACGATCATCACTGTCATCCAAAATCAAACAACTAGCAGAACTTTTTGTTTTTTTTGCAAGATCAGATAAACATTTTTTTTCTAAATTTTTATTTTCAATCACCTGGCAGAGTGCCAAATCTTCTTTTGCAATGGCCACTCCTGCATAGCAAGAATCTTGATCTCTTTCGTTTTCAATTTTGTTGCAAGAATTTTCGTCGCTATTAGCAATTCCTATTTGTTGATAGCAAGCGTCTCGTTGCCTTTTGTTTTCGATTTTCTCGCAAAGGAGATCTCCTCCTTGAGCAACGGCCACTGAGCGGATACAAGCATCTTTTAGTAAATCATCCTCAATCTCATCGCAAATTTTCTCATCTTTCATATGTTCAGCGATTTCGCTAAAACACCCCTCTCTACCTTTTTCGCCTTTTTTAATATTTTTACAAACATCAGGGTCATTTTTATTTACTGCAATTTTGCTATAACATTCATCTAGAGCGATATCTTCTTTGATTTTTTTGCAAAGTGATTCATCATTCGCTTCGATGGCAATCTTTGAAATACATGTCCCAGCAGCAGCTTCATTTTTCATTTTCAAACAAGCATCGGGATTTTTTGTTTTTTGAGCAATACTACCATAGCATTCATCCACGAAATTTTTTCCTTCGATTTTCTCACAAAGAGACAAGTTTTCTTTGGCAACAGCAATATTTGAAAAACAATTATTTTTCTTCGATTTATTAGTGATATCATCGCAAATTTTCTCGTTCTTAATTTCAGTTGCAACTGCAACTAAACAACGTTCACGTCGAGCAACATCCTCCATTTTTTTGCAAATTTTGGGATCTCCTTTTTTGATAGCTTTATTCATGTCAGCGTCAAGGAAGTCAAGAAACCCACAACCAGAAATTGTTAGTGCGCTAAAGAAGGCGAGAGAAAGAAGTGATAATTTTCTCATAAAGTTTGTTTAATTGTTTATACCCATTATAGCAAAAAATGAAATAATAAAAAAGATTAGGCTGATTCAGATTTGAACCAGCCTAAAAGGTTTTCATGAAAAATGCTTCAGGGGGATTAGCCCTGACGGATTGTGTTGCTGAGAGTGTTAAGCAAACAACCCTAATGTCAAAGTGACACGATTATCACAGAGCACTAGACGGATATCACCTCCTTTTAACGCAGAAGAACAAGATTTTTCTGGTTGCAAGAAAAATACCTTTACATCTCTTAGACGAATAGATAATGTTTTTTCGCTTCCGCCAACTAGGGTGCATAAGTGCCTCCTTTGTTAAGGTGGATACCTCTTTTTTCGTTGATTTTCGCAAATAGTTCCAGTAAAAATCAACACGTAACCTAAGTTTAATCTTTAAAAAATTAAAAAACAAGGAAGAAATTGGGTCCCTTGAAAAAATCTTTCATTTAAGCTATGAAATTGAAACTTGAAGACTACAATGTTATACTGAAGCTAACTTCATCCTTGGAAGATACAAAAAATGAAAAAAACAACCACACTCTATAACATCCTTGCTCTTTTGGCAATAATTGCTGCTGCTCAGACAATATTGCTGATTTTTATCAAGCAAGATGTTAGCACGGAGGATAAAAAAAGCGATAACCAAATCATTCAAGTCGCTTCTGAGAAAACAGATATTTTCTATCCAGTGTTACATGTCTATGATGGTGACACAATTTCAATTGATAAAGATAGCAGCACTGAAAGGATTCGTTTGATCGGCATTGACTCGCCGGAGACGAGTGAAAAATATCGAGAAAAGGAATGTTTTGGAGAAGAGGCCGCAAAAAAGGCGGTCGAACTTTTGAGTGGGAAGAAGATTAGAATAGAAGCAGATCCAACTCAAGCAGATGTCGATATCTATGGCAGGAGCCTCCGCTATGTTTTCTTGGAAGACGGGACATTTTTAAATCAAAAAATGATTGAAGAAGGATTTGCAAAAGAATATACTTTTAAGGAATCTGCATACAAATATCAAAAAGATTTCCTTGTCTCTCAAGAAGAAGCAAAAAAAGCAAAAAAAGGGCTCTGGAATAAATGCAATGAATAATAAAAAACAATGAAAAAAAACCTCTATCTAGTGCTTGTGATTCTACTTGTCTTTCTGCTGGGCTTCATCGGATATATGCTAATTGAATCAGTTTATCTAAAACATCTTATCTCAATCGGTGTGATGCCAAAGGGGAGTTATACCGTAGGAGCTTGGTGGCAAGCGTTCCCTTTATGGATCAAGACCTTTATTATCTTCGCTGGAATTGCCGATGGTTATTTCCTGGGACAGTTTTGGTGGAGAGTGGTGTATATCGAAAAAAGACACTGGAGGAACAGAAAAAAGAAAAGTTAAACCAAAAACCACAAGCGATGATTAAGAAAACAAGGATATTCTCCTTGTTTTTTGCTTTCTCTTGGAGTAGACTAAAACTTCAGTACTTTGGAAATTTTGGGAATTGTCCCATTTTATTTTTTGGAAAAACTTAACAGAAGGAGGTGTCTAAAATGAGCGGAATTTTTGGAAGTGCGTCAAAGAAAAGTTGTACTAATGATCTTTTCTACGGAACGGATTATCTATCTCATCTAGGAACAAAAAGAGGCGGAATAGCGGTTTTAAACGGAACCGGAATCAAGAGAGTGATTCATAGCTTAGAAAGATCCTATTTCAGAACAAAATTCGAATCAGAACTTCCTGGGTTGGAAGGGAATATCGGAATTGGTGTGATCAGCGACCATGAAGCTCAACCAATTTTGATGCGTTCACATTTGGGGTTATTCGGACTGGTTACTGTTTCAAAGATCAACAACATTGAAGCGCTTGTTGAAAAAGCATTCAGAAAAAAACAAACTTTCGCTGAAATCGGTGGCAACAACATGAACCCCACGGAACTTGTGGCAAAACTAATTTGTGAAAAGGACTCCCTCTCAGAGGGAATTGCCCATGCACAGAAATGCATCAAAGGATCTTGCACTATTCTTTTAGTCTCAGACAATGGTGGAATTTTTGCTGCCAGAGATCGTCTTGGCAGGACACCGCTTATTGTTGGAAAGAAAAAGAACGGTTTCGCGGTGTCTTCAGAATCATGTGCTTTCCCCAATCTGGGCTATGAAATGGAAAGGGAATTGGGTCCAGGGGAGATTGTCCGAATCACACCAGAGGGATGTGAAGAATTAAAAAAGCCAGGCAAGGACATGCAGATTTGTTCATTTTTGTGGGTCTACTATGGCTATCCAGCTTCAACCTACGAAGGTTTGAATGTGGAAGACGTGCGTTACAAGTGTGGAGCGGCATTAGCTCAAAAAGATAATGTCATGGTTGATTTTGTTGCGGGAATTCCGGATTCAGGCATTGGGCACGGCATCGGTTATGCAAACGCCAAAATGTTGCCGCATAAAAGGCCTTTCGTCAAATATACTCCGACCTGGCCAAGAAGTTTCATGCCGCAGAATCAGGATATGCGAGACCTTGTAGCAAGAATGAAATTGATTCCAATCAAAGAATTGATTCGTGGTCAAAGAATTCTCTTTTGCGAGGATTCAATTGTCAGAGGCACTCAACTGAAGGACACAATAAAACTTCTTTTTGAGCTTGGTGTGAAACAAGCGCACATGCGTCCGGCTTGTCCAACTTTGATCTATCCCTGTCCATTTTTGAACTTTTCGCAATCACGTTCAACACTTGATTTGATTGGCAGAAAAGCAATCAGCCAAATTGTGGGGCAAGAAGAGGAAAACCTCGAAGTTTTTGCCAAGGCAGGTTCTCCAGAAAATCTAGCAATGATTGAAAACATCAGAGTCCGTTTGGGACTTTCAAGCTTGAAGTTTCAAGCATTGGATGATTTGGTCAAAGCGATTGGGCTTCCAAAAAAGGATCTATGCACCCATTGTTGGGATAGTTCCAGTTATTTTTAACATGCAGTTTTTTAAAAGAAAAAAGGGTTTGAGTCAAATGATTCAAACCCTTTTTAGATTGGAATTTTATCCTAAATAAAAAAAGGGGAAACGCTTTGTTGAACGTTTCTCCTTTCTTAATTTCTTTTTGATAAAAGAATGAAGAATTGGTTTGCTAGTCTTTTATAGTAGCGTGACTTTCTTCATCTGGCCAAGCCCAGAAAGCTTTGTTTTCACCGGTAAACCATTTCACAAATGGCATGATCCCGTCAATGAATTCGCTTGTCCCAGCTTCCCTTGAAAAGGCGGTTCTTTCGTCATAGCCTTTACCAGCGCATTTGCTGATGATATCAATGGCGGTGCCACCTGGCAAGACTTCTCCTTGTAACAAAGAGCGGAGTTCCTTATATAATTTCATGGACTCAACGCACCCAGGTGACCTACAACTATCCATATGAGGGATAAAACTGGTAGCCATCTCTATCGTTATTTCAAAGTTGCTACCATGGTTGGCAGCCAACCATTTGTCAGTGGCAGCAATTTCGATGTCTTTTCCGTCTTCTCCCTCACCAATAAAAATGAGGGTGCCGTTGCCAAAAAAAGTGTGCAACATGTCAAAAAAAATCCAACCAGCTGTTCTTTTCAGCCCAATTGCATAATCCTTGCAAGTCTTGTTTCTTAATGTCATCACCTTCTCTCCTTTTTCTTTTGCGAACATTATTTTAAACTACTTCCTTCCAGTGAAAAATAATAACACAAATTTCGAGATAAGGCAAGGTTTGGGGTGGATTTTTTCTCAAAACAGTGCTATCGTTGGAAGTCAGTTACAATGTTAGGGCAGGAACAGTTCTTAAATTAGCTCGAGAAGAGCAAGATGCGCAGGAGGTATGTATGGCAAAACCAGGTATTATCAAGCTTGTAGACGCGAGGGGAAACGGCATGGGTTATATGGTGCCGGGAATATCAATCCGTTTTAATGGACCCTATGCGCCCATTGATCTTCGACCGAAAAAAGCGCCGGAACCACAGGGTATTTTGGGCAGACACACAGATCCATTTGGGAAGAAGTGGAATCCACCGGGTTCCTCGACAAGTAGTTTGACTTGTTATGGCGATCTTAGAAGAGCTAATGACGATGATGAGGAATGTCCACATTGCCATGAATACCCCAACCGCAACAACGGTCTCTATGTTCAAACAGATGAGGGGGAAAAATGGCTTATCAAATGCTTTAACTGTAGAAAACTTTTCCTTCCATTCTAACAGTCCCAGAGCGAAATAAGCTCGAAAATCCTCAATGCTTTAATTTAAAAGCATTGAGGATTTTGCCTTCCAAAGGCCCAAACATTCTTTGTGTTAGCGAAAAATTGAAGTTTCGTTTAAGGAATGGTAAAATAAAAACAAGAAAAAAGGGGGATAATAATTTATTCCAACAAAAATGCAAAAAATAAAAGTTGACCAACATGGTCTCACAGCCTTTTCGTGGTTTGCTGCTTGGTTGTTCACAATTGGTTTCTTGCAACTGCCATTTTTCTGGAAAGGCATCTTCGCACTTTTGCTTTGGCCATACTATATTGGCATGGCAATCAGAGAATTTGTTTTTTAGACAGTTGTCTTTAGGAGAAAATAGCTAAATAAATAGTATATAAATGGGAAAAACAAAAAAAGTCAAGATTGTGTCTGCTGAAAAAGCTGTCGTGGTTTCTTTTCTGGTTGATATAAGTGATGTAGTGATTAATCTGATTGTGGCTGTTATGAGTGGTAGTGTGGTGATGATCTCCCAAGTCTTACAAGGTTTTGCAGATCTAGTTTCTTCAGGGCTTTTGATTCTCGGAGTGAAAAGAGCAAAACTTCCAAGAGACAAGCGTCATCCATATGGTCATGGTAGAGAGCTATATTTCTGGACTTTTCTTTCAACGCTTTTCACTTTTACAATCACTGCAGTAGTTTCTTTCTACCTAGGGCTTCAAAGGTTCATTAACCCACAACCGATCAGTCAACTTTTTTGGGCATATTTAGTTTTGAGTATCTCTGTTTTTACTAATGGATATGCAACGTGGCTTAGCTTAAGAAGACTGCTTCGAAAAAAGCACCTAAGCAAGCTTTGGAGTGTTTTTACCCATGGAGCTCTTATCGAGACAAAAACATCACTGGTCCTTGATTTGACTGGAGTGATGGCTTCTATCTTGGGAATCATTACCTTACTTTTATATCAAATCACAGGGGATGCAAGATGGGATGGACTTGGAGCAATGTTGATTGCTGTGATTTTGGGTCTTTTGGATATCTATTTAATCAAACGAGCAAAAGAACTTTTGGTTGGAAGAAGTGCAAGCACAGGAACTGAAAGAAGGATTAAAAATGCAATCAAATCATTTTCAGAAGTTGAAGAAGTTCTTGATCTGCGAACATTGCATATTGGGCCAGAGAAGTTGATGGTTAATGTTGAAGTTGACCTCGTAGATCAGCTCACAACAGATGAAATTGAAATTCTAATTGACAGAATTGAAGAAAAAATCAAAAAAAGAGTTCCGTCAGCAGCCAACATTCAAATTGAACTTGAAACTTCAAAGGTCTAAAAGAGCAATTGTGTTTTTATAATAACTAGAAATAAAAATGAAAGAATTCGAAAGCTTTCCGACTCTAGGAAAAAAGCAGGAAGAAACAGAGAGGGACGAAGAGGAACTATATCAAGAAAGGGCAGCATTTCTAAAAGAGAATTATCCATTAGAAGAGAGTGATCATGACGTGGAAGATCTTCTAAATGATAGTCTTGATGGGAAAGAAGTGATGGAGAAAAGAGATGGTAGTGGTGATATTGAGGGTTTTTTGACCTATGCCATGGAAGAGGACCCAGAAAAAACACCATATTGTTCAATGGGAATTGCCCTAACAAGGGAAGAATCGAGAGGCGAAGGAGTGATGGATGAACTGTTCGAAGATGTGAAGAATGTTGCCGAAGAAAAAGGCTGCGAATATATTGTCGCGACTGCAGACACTTTGGGCGGAGAAGAGTTCTTGCTCAGCAGGGGATTCTTTGTAGACTTTGATAAAGTCACAGACAGAAATTATTTTAGGTTGGACTTGGAATAGAAAAAATCATTAAAAATAGAAAATATGAAGAAGAAACAAAAAGAACAAAACAAATTTTACATAGGGATAGCCTTTATTTTAGTTGGGGCTTTTACAACGCTGTTTGGCGACAGTCCAGCTAGCAGCTCAGTTGTAATTTTTATTATCGGCATCATCTTCATAGGGGCTTCAAAATACCGATTATTGAAATAGCAGTCAAAAACATTCAAAATATCCAAGTTTGGTGTTTGGAAAAGGCGAAAGACCGTAGGGAAAAATTTCTCTACGGTCTTAAGGTTATTTGGTTCAATTCAATTCAATCTATCTTTCGTGCATTTCCTTGAAGATGCCATCAAAAAGATCTCCGTTGCCGCCAAGATGTATCACCCGGACTCCGATGCCATGTTCATCATCACAGCCATTGCAGCCATCGCACGAGTTTCCTTTGAGGGATACAATTTGACTGTCCTTTCTGATTCCCAGACCATGTTCGGGATTTCCCAAGCGACGTCTGATGTTGTCCCAGATTAACTTGTCTACAAGTTTGAATTTGGATCGGCAGACAGCCAGCTTGTTTTCCACTTCTGAGAAATTTGAGTCATCAGCACCGTTGAGTCCGCGCAGCTTTGCGACAAGTTCTTTTTCAAGAGGCCCACACTTGTGCCCCAGGTAGATACAGGCAGTTTCAAATTCATTGAGTTTGCTGTCTTCCATGACAAGGTCAGTTTCTTCGTCAAAAGGCGAAAATTCCGACATAAAATCGGTGTTGATTTTAGTGCTCATGGCTACTAAAATTTCTTCGATCAAACTTCCTTCAAGTCCCGGTAGTACTCCTGCAAGTTCACTGGTTTTCATTGTTCTCTCCTTGGGTAATAGATTGATGTTTTGATGGTACTAGTCACTGGGGTTTAGTCCAATAGAGCATTTAAACATATAAACAGCTTCTTGTCAATGTG
>JABGXP010000008.1 GCA_018675685.1 bacterium | reverse complement strand
ATCTTTACCAAATGCCGAATTAATTAGATTATTCAGGTGGATCTCAAAATAATCTTTATTTGCTTCTCTAAGCGAATTATAGTCATCTTGTAAGCCTAGTATTTCACCGCTATCAGCAACGCCAATTAATAACTTACCACCTTGGGCATTACTAAACGCTGAGATTGTTTTAATAATAATTTCTTCCATCTTCTTATCAACCTTGGCCTCTCTAACATTCCAACGCATGGTTGATTTGAATTCAATAAACCCATGTTCACCAGATTGAATAAGTTCTTCAAGAGATATTTCAGTCTTAACGTCTGTTGTAATTGAAATATTATTCAAATAGTAATTTAGCTCTTCTGCAAGAATTTCTCTGCGCTTTTGTAAAAATTCTTTATAATTTTCAATTTTCCATAATTCTTCATTTTCTGGAATGCACTGCAAACTTAGGGCGTTAGGGTATTTTTTCTTAACTGAAGTTAAAAATGCATGTGCATTCATATCTGACTTTGCGCGATTAGCATCTAGTGTCAATATCGCTCTGTTAGTTAATTCTTGTGCGAGTGAGTAATCAAACCGATCATCCATATCATAATAAACTTCATCATTCTCATCACGTGAATTCTTAAGTCTAGCATAAGCAAAGATATGATCTCTTTCAAGAGAATACTTCTCACCCATATTTTGCTGAAGTTTAAGCCCAGTCCCTAAACATACGGCACCCTTGCTTTTAAAATACCATCGCATTAAACTAAACAGTGGGTGTGCAATATTTCTACCCACAAATTCAGAAGGTTTAATTTCGAGAGGTCGTTCAGCCTCAATTAGATTCAGAAGTTCATCAAATGGATTCTCTGATTTACTAACAATACCAATATCTTTGTCTAATTTTTGTGGAAGTTGACTAATATATCTAAAACGAACCTGTGAGTAATAAAACCATTTTATGACTTTGTTGATTTCTTCTTCGGATAATTTGTGGTCAGGCTTTTGATATACATAAGTGATAATTGGTATTAACGCATAAACTGAGTTAATTTCATCTCTATGATCTACATAGGCCTGACTTTGCAATAAGTTGCACGTGTAATCTAAAACCCTATCTTTTAAAATCTTCCAGGCTTTCTGGATATTTTCTTTATTATCAGCTGAATGCAATTTGCTCATTTTAGAGCCTTGTTGGTGTGTAACAGCCAACAAGATAAACACAATAAAATCTAAACTAAATACCCAACCTCTAGCTTTAAGCTCCTCAAGTTTTTCCTTAAATTCTTCTCTAGCCTTAGACCAGTAGCCAGATATTTGTGCAAGTGCTAGTTCAGCATCGGTTAGATTTACACCACTAGCATTAACAATGTAGAAGATGTCAATAGCTTCTTTGATATTAGCTTTAGCAGGAATTATTTGCTCTATAAACTCCCTATCTTTAATTCGGTCTATTGATGTTATATTGTTGTAAATTAGCTTTTGCATGTCCTTGCTAACTTCGGCAGAGTCATTTTTAGCCTCGAATTTCTCCAGAATATCAAACACATTAACATTACCTTGAAATATGTCAGTAATATCAACCCATAGTGGGTCACTCTCCATTTGATTTTTTTTGTAATATTCAAGAGTTAGTGTTTCAACATTAACGTACAAACCTCTAACATCATTTAGAATCTCCTCCTCTTTGTAATAAGGTGGTATTTCACCCGTTATGAGTAAGTAAAGTGTTGTGATACGTTGCTGACCATCTAGTATTAACTTAACAGCACCTTTAGTGGATTCATAAACATAACCACCCTTAAGCTCTGGCGGGTTAGTAGTTTCCCAGGTGAGCATAGTACCAGTTGGGTAATCCTTAATTAGCGAACTTATTAGCCTCTTAGCATCTTTACGTTTCCATACGTACTCACGTTGAAATGCTGGAACAAATAAGTGATGTTCATCAATTTTGTCAATGACTTCTCTAATTTTCATATTTTATAATATTGTAAATGTAAATTAATTATAGCAAAAAATTATCCATCTAACTCTTTAAGAAGTAACTCAATTAACTCTAAAAAACCTTTTCTATATAACTCCTTTTGTTCATCATCTTTACAAACTCCTTTAACCTCATTACTTTCAATTTCTAATTTCAATTTTCCCAGTTTTTCTTCCCGTGCCGCTTTCAGCATTAACTTTCGATTACTATCATCAGAATTTTTCCACTCTTCCTTGTTATCATTATCTAAGGTTATTTTTAACTTATCCCAATGAGGGGTGAAAAAATTAAGAATAATACCAATGGTTTCTTCTTTTTGCGATTCAGATTTTGCATTCATTAGTTCGGTAATTCTCTTACCCTCATCTTCTTCAGCCTCTCCAGCAGAGCTAACCCATGACACACTTGTGCCTAAAATATAAAAATTAGGCTCTTTTCCTACCGCATTTTTTATTTCTTCAGAGAAAAATAACATCAAAAACGAGGTAAACAATGATGGGTGTACATTTTGAAAGATACCACTTATTGCCTCCGTCAAGTTATCGTCATTTTTAAAAATTCTATCTCTCGACCATTGTAAAAACTCATGCAAAATAATACGAGAAACCTCACTCTTTCTGTTTGTCATTGATATTTTCCATTC
Organism: bacterium; assembly: GCA_018675685.1. Lineage (GTDB taxonomy): Bacteria > Patescibacteriota > Minisyncoccia > Moranbacterales > DUUL01 > UBA2772. The sequence goes on along the minus strand of JABGXP010000008.1, from coordinate 1,039 downwards.
TTCTGGAAAATAATGATCCCAAATCTCATGTGCTGATGGCGCATTACCAACCTCACTAAAAAAAATCGGGCAAAAACTTGAAAAAAGTCCAGTGATATAGCGATCATATTCTTGTTTTTCTTTTTTATCTTCAATTTTATTTAATTTATTCACACTTTCTTCTGCGTGTGTTTTGAATGATAAAAAAAGCTGATATGGATTATGCCTATCTTTGAGTAGCACCTTAACAAGCTCTTTGAAAAAATCAGCGCCAAAATAGTTCCATTTCCAGAAGTGGTCTTTATATGGATTAATTTTTTTGTACATCTTTAACAGCCAAGATCCAACTGCTGTAAAGTACTTTTGTGGAAAAAAATTTTGAATTCTTTTTTCTAATTTATAATTTTTTGACCAAGCCTGTTGCTCACTCCAAAGCTTCTCATTCCATTCGAAAACTTTTGGTAGAATTTCGTAACTGACCAAAAAACCATCCCGTTTGTCAACATTATGCACATAAGTTTGTGCAAGTTGAATTGCAAGTTCAAATTTTTTATGTTTTATGGAATCATCAATATGATGTATAAATATTTTTGTAAAATCTCTTTCGTTAAAATCCGTTTTTTCTGACCAAAAGGAGCTCCACGCACGCACCATTTTTTCGGCTTTTACTTTATTTCGAAACTTGAGTATTTTTGAAAACCTTATTTTTTTTAAAAATAGTATTTCAAATTCTGATTTATGCCCCTCGGAAAATCTTAAAATATTTTTAAACGGCATCCAAAACAAAGTCACTAGACCCAACGCTGCAATTATAGATACGATTTTTGCATATATTGAAACCTTATCTCCTGAAAAAAATGCAAAGAAAACTATGCTGACAATTGCAAGCCAAAATATCTTTCTTGCTCCCAAAACTTCATCACTCAAAACCATTTTTTCAAATTCACTTTTAGCTTCTTTTTTAGAATTCAGAATATCTGTAAGAAAAACAATCGCAAACGGAATAAAAATTGCCAAAACCCCTAGGGTAATGTTCTGAAAAAGTGATGGATCAAGATGT
>JABGXP010000007.1 GCA_018675685.1 bacterium | reverse complement strand
TCTGTAAATTTACTCAATAATAAAAACGGGGCAAAGAGCAAAGTTATCCCCAGTAATGTATCCCACATATATGATTAAATTATGTTAAATCACACCTTAAGACTAAGCATAGCATTGGCTAAGGTAGAATTCAAATCGAGAAAAGTTTACTGAAGTGATACAAGATATGAAAAAAATAACCATCAATAACTTATCAAAGAAGTTTAAAGTTGGATTTAAAAAGAAACAGCCTACTTTGGCTAGACTTACGTCTCTTATTTCCGGAAAATAACCAAGGAACTATTAATGACTAAATATCACAGACCTTTTTATAAATTATTCATACCTCAAAGCATCCAATGCATGAATTTTAGCGGCTCGAAAAGCTGGCATAATTCCAGTTACAAGTCCTAGAAAAAGAATAAATAACGAAATTGCTAGGATAAAGAAATAGGGCATATAGACGAAAGTTGATAACTCTACTTCATTTTTTTGGGCAAAATAAATCAAAACTTTATTAATAAAAATTGAAAATCCAAATCCTGAGGCTAATCCCAGGAATCCTCCAAAAAAACTAATAATGATAGCTTCGAAAATAAACATTCTAAAGATGTCCTTTCTTTTTGCTCCAAGCGCCTTTAGGATTCCCACTTCCTTGGTTCTTTGTAGGAGAGAAATACTTAAAGTATTTAACATACCCATTGCTGAAATCGCCATTATAATCGTCCCTAGGACAATCAAGGCCACTCTAAGTATAACAAAAAAACTATTGATATCTTCGATAATTTCATTGACACTTTCAGTTAAAAAACCGATTTGTTCAATTTGTCCTTCAATCATTCCAAAGCTTTCCACATCATTAACTAATACTTTTCCACTTTGAGCAAAATCAATTCCAAGATTATCTTTTAAATAATCAAATGGTATGTAAAAAAAGGAAGCATTATCTTGAACAAAACCAACTATTGTGGCCTCATTTTCAGTTTTAGTTGTTTCTTCTTGCATTCCAGAAGAAATTTCCTTAGAAACTACAGCGTCAAATTTAATTTTTTCCCCAATAATTTCAGCTGGTCTTTCGAAGCCCAAGAGAGCAGCTAATTTAGAAGAAATAATAATATTAGCTTGATCATCAACATATTCAGTTTCGTTTTGACTATATTTTATCCTAGCTAATTCCAAATAACCACTGTTAGCACCATAAATTACTGCGTCTGTTTGAGAATCAGCAATAAAAACTTTTCCTCCGGTATTAACTTGTCTTTCGATTCTTTCCACTCCCTCAATCCCTGCTATTTTTTCAATAAACTCATCATTCAAAGAAACAAAACTATCTAAATTACCATTGTTTATATCTAAAATATTTCTAGGGTTATTCTTTGTCACTTCCTCAATGATCATTCTTTGAATTCCGAATCCCATGCAAAGTAAAAAAGAGATAATTCCAATTCCCAGAGCCACTCCACCTACAGTTAAAACAGAGCGAGTCTTGTTAACTTTCAAATTTCTCCAGCCCAAAAAAACAATCATGGCCAAGCTAATATTGCAGCCCTTTCCTTTACCTTCCTTCTTGGGGGTCGTCATTAGAAAACCCTTATTTTTATCAATTTTTTTAATTGATCGTTGTTTCATTTTTTAAAACAATTTTTAAACAATCACACCGTCTACAACTTTGATCACTTTATTAGCATACTTAAACTGCTCTTGATTATGCGTCACCATCAATATAGTTAGTTTGAAATTTTTATTAAGATCTTGGATTAAATCCATTAATTCCGTCCCTGATTTTTGATCTAAATTCCCAATCGGTTCATCAGCAATTATCAGCCATGGATTCAATAATAAAGACCTGGCCAAAGCTACTCTTTGTTGTTGTCCACCAGAAAGATCATATGGTCGATGGTGAGCCCAATTTGCCATCCCAACTAATTCCAACATCTCTGCTGCCTTCTCAAGACCCTCATGAAACTTCTTTCCTCCAATTACAGCTGGAATTGCTACATTTTCTAGAACGCTTAATGATTTAAGCCAAAAAGCTTGCTGAGGAATAAATCCAACACTGCTATTTCTAAAATCTGCTCGCCAATTTTTGCTATGTGACCAAATATCATCACCGTAGATTCTGACTTTGCCTTCAGTCGGTGACTCCAATCCATAGATAATATGTAATAAGGTTGATTTTCCACAACCAGAAGGGCCTACCAACATAGCAAAATCTCCCTTTTTAATTTGGACATCTATTCCCTTTAAAACTTCGATATTATTTTCACCAACGATAAAATTCTTCTTAATATTCTCAACAGAAACGACAATTTCTTTTGAATTATTATTTTTTTTGACAATCCGAGAAACTTTACTTTTCTCTTGACTCCCTGGTTCTTTCTCGTTTTTTATTTCTTTATTTCCTTCTACGTTTGGAGACTTTGACTGAGAAGAGTTTCCAAAGAAATTTTCTATTCTTTTTTTTCTACTTTGTTTTACTCCCATAGTTTTGTCATCCAATTAAATTTATTCACAAAAGTACCTGTAACGATTTCAGTTGCATTTTGTTTTGCGCCCTCTACCACTATTGTTGATGGTTTTGTCACAGTTTCATTTCCAGATTCATCGAAGAGTTTAACAATATAACTATAGGCCTGACCTGGATCAACGGGAATGGTTATCAAATGATATGTGTTGAAAGGGTCCTCAGCTGAACTTTGCTCAAAATTACTTGTTGCAACACCACTGTTGTAGAAAATTTTAGCTGTCGTTGATTCATCTGTTTCAATTTTAACATACATATTGGCATTTGAATTTTTCCCTCTTCCAATAACTCTTCCTACTGCTCGATTACTCAAAACTCCTGGAGGACGACTATCTGCTCTAGTTTTTATTTTAACTTCTTGTGTAACAGCTTCTACTCCAAAAGCATCCGTTCCACTTGCCACAATTTCATATTCAACTGATGGCGCGAGACCTTCAATCTCAACTTCGTGTTCTATTTTTTTCTCATTATTTAAATTATTATGAAATGAAGCCTCTCCGTCATATTTAAATTTAACCAAAGTCGTAGTCTCGAGGCTAGTTTTATACTTGACTATCACTGTTGGGAGATCAACATTATCTTTGTTCTCGACTGTTAAATCACTTACCATTGGCTGTTCAAGAGTTGTAAAATTATATTCATCTGAACTAAATTCATTAAGATCTCCGTCAATAGCGTCTATCTGAAATTTATAGGTGCTCGAACTATTTAAATCACTGAGCTTTGTTACATGACTGCTTCCCGACGAAGATTCTTCGATGGTGCTTCCCAATGAACCTTCTCCATATTTAAAAGTACAAGTAGCACTTGCATTAGTACTCCAAGAAATCGTAGCTGAATTAAGACCAATGTCGGCAATAACAACTTCGGAAATTGTTGGAGGCGGGAATGTTTCTATTGTATAAATATCAGACATTCCGATGTTTCCATCTGGATCAATATATTTAGCTCGATAATAATATTTAGTTTCGGCGCTCAAACCTTTAACTTCAACTAAATGGGCTGTCACACTGTCTACCTGTCCTGTGGTTTCACTTAATGACATAGACTTTCCATATTCAATAAATGAACTAGCGACTCGATTAGTAGCCCAGGTAAATTCTGCCTCAAAGGCGTGAATAGTAGGCTCAGGTTCTGTCACTAAAGTCGGTGGACTAGTATAACGACCGGTCGGAATAATGCTAACTTCACTTGAAGCAATCGATAAATTATTGGTATTGTCTTTGGCTTTTAAGTAATAATAATACATTTTGCTCTCCAGTTCAGTGTCTACATAAGCTGTCCCCGAAGTTGTTGCAACTTGAGTCCAAGTCTCCTGGTCTTCTGAACTATAAATCACATAACCTGAGAAGTTTTCTTCGTCCATTGCTCCCGGTGCCGTCCATTTAACTGCCACGCTGTATTCTTCGTTTTCTCGATCTGAGGTGTCAAAAATTTGGACATTAATTGGGGCCCCTGGAGCTGTTGTATTCGCCTCAAAATCAACATGTGCAAAAAGCTCATAATCGACATTCTCAGCCTCATCCATTGCAACAACATAAATCCGATTAGCACCTTTTTGAGTAGCAAAAGGACCTGGACCAGCAGCAGTTAGAGTGGTTGTAATAGTATTATAAGCATTCGGAAGTGTATTGATGGAATATAAATACTTCAATTTACTTTCATCTCCTATGAATGATTCAGGTTGCTCCCATTCAAAGGAAAAATTGTTAGAAGTTGAAACAACTGGGGTTACCGTCAAATTTCTCGGGGGAGATGGAGCTGATAAACTAAAATAATACGCTTGTTCCATAGCAGTCGAAACATTCCCAGCTTGATCTACAGTTCTAAGGTAAAACCAGTTCTTTCCAGATTGATAAGCAGCGTCTACGTGATCAAGATTCGGGAGTTCCAAAGAGATTGTAGCTGGATCGCTGATATCATACCAGGTGTCTCCGTCCCCACCAGTTTGATATTGAAGTTTGCTAAGACCAGAATGGAGATCAGCTGCATCAGCTTCCCATAAAAAAGAATAACTATCGGCTGCTGTGTATCCAGCTGGAGTAACCGCAGTATCAGTTGGGTTTGTTGGTACAGTAGCGTCATATTCATAGATAAAAGCGGTATAAGAATTAGCTGAAACCTTTCCAGCATTATCAATCGTTTTAATTTTCAAATAGTAGGTATCGCCAGAAATTAAATCATTCGGTTCGTATGTCACATTAGTTTGCTCCATTCCACTCACAAAAGGATCTTCAGCTGCATTGGTTCCAAAATAAACATAATACCCAGCTACACCAGAACCGTCAATGCCATCGCTCGCACCATCAGTTTGCTCTGCTTCTGGCCATTCAAAATAAGGATTTGGATGAGAGTACCAAGTTGAAGTGCTAATTTCGGTAGTTTTAGTGTTATCACTATAAACACTAGTTGTTGAAGGATTGTTTGGAGCAACAATGTCTTGATAATAGTTAACTTTTATTTCCTTCAATAACGATGAATAGACTTGATCAGACGAACTAAATTCGGCTTTGATTTGAATATATCTAGCGACTGGCGAAACAATGTTATAAAGATATTGATCAGATCCTCGACTTTCCTTATTAGTCGCAACATCCCATGCAGACCACTCACTTTCATCACTGGAACTTCTAGTATAAAAAACTAAACTAGTGTTATTCGGGCTCGAATAATCAACTTCTAAATTAGCCCAGTGATAAACATCTGTTAAATCTAAAGTATTTGTTTGGTAAGATCCAGTTTTTTCAAAACCAACATCATTGCCTTCGGAAGACACTAAGTAACTATATAGTCCATCCCTATAGGAATTCGTTCCACTTCCAGCTGTTGTCCAAACGTAATTATTTTCAAAAATACTAGAACCTCCATAATAAACTTGAGCTGGAACATCCTCAATTGTCGACCATGTATTATTGGAAATATCATAGCGATAAAAATCAGTTGAATTATAGCCCCTAGTAGCATAAAGGTATCCATCTTTTCCATCAGACAAAGAACCTCCAATATAAACGTTGCCTGGTACATCAGCCATTCTAAGCCAAGAATTTCCATCAACGTCATATCGATAAAACTGATTAGTATTCCCACCTCGAGTTGAATAAATATAATCAGTTCCTGAAACATCTTTGTAGATTATTTGTCCTCCGTAATGTTGAACCCAGCCAGAAATTGTTGGTAAAGCTGTTGACCATCGAGACCCCTCACTAGCTAGTGTGTCATAACGATACCAAACACTAGAACCAGAGCCACGAGTTGAATAGATATATTGATCACCATCATAAACCATCGATGAACCATAATTAGTTTGATAAGGGAATCTATCAGCAGTTATGATTTCCCAAACATTAGTAGAGACTGTATATTTCATGAAATAGTTGTGAGTAGTCCCAGCCCTATCAGTTCTAATCGCTCCATTAGTCACGTAGATAACTCCTTCATCTTCGTTATAAACCATTGCCGCTCCATTATAAGCACCCACTGGTAAATTAGCTAACTTTGAAAATTCTCCACTTTCAATATGATAAACACCAAATTCATCGCTATAATCACCTCTCATAATATAGATATTTCCACTCCCATCTTCTTCCATTTCAGTCCCTCGCTGATAATCAAAATAATTTGAACCGGCGTTTGTTGACGGGCCGAAGAATCCTCGCTGAGGAACTTCCCAGGAATTTTCCTCAATACTAAAACGATAGAAAGCCGTTGAACCAGCCCCTCGAGTTGCATAAATGTAATCCCCAACCACTTCTAAGCTAGCTCCATATTCAGCATAAGATGGAATCTCAGGAAGAGAAGACCAAGTAGCTGAACCTACGTCATATTTGAAAAAATTCTGACGATAATTACCGCTCAACATATACACGGTCTCAGAATCACTATGGTAAGCCAAACTTCCTCCTGAATAAATTCCAATTGGGGCCTTTTCAAGTGGTGTCCAAGTATCAGCTTCATCCCCTGCTTCTGAATCTTCTTCAATAGTATACTTAGCAAAATATGGATAATAATTACCTTGAAGATAATAAATTGTATTATCCCCATCGAATACTCCATCGGATCCAATGTAAGCTCTTTGACCATCACCTTCGTTAGGATTATCAAATTCAGCATTAGTTAGTGTTGTCCATTGATTACTTTGAGTATCGTAGCGATAAAAAGCATCTTCATTCCCAGGTAAAGCATACACATAACGATCATCGTCATAATTCAAAGAAGCTCCGTAATAAAAATTCTTAGGAGCACTTGCCATCACTGCCCATGAATCGTCTTCGATGTCATAACGCCAAAAAGTCGGAGTATTCTGACCTCTTGAGCCATACAGATAGCCATCCGGGCCCTTGACAATCGACCCTCCCATTCGAACCGTTTCAGGAGCTGGACTAAGGGTCTCCCAGACTTCAGTTGTCAAATTATAGGCATAAAAACTAGTAGCATTATTTCCTCTGAATGTATAAATCTTGTTCTCAGCCTCCGCATATTGCAACTCCCCACCGTATCTAATTCCAACAGGAAGATACGAAAGTCTGCTTTCTCGCCAAAAACCATCCGTGTGCTCCAATTGAACAGATCCAACTTCGTTGGAAGTTGAAACATTTGTAGTCTCTGCACTTCCAGCTTCAAAATCTTCCTGTGAAGTAACTGTTTCAGTTAAGTACGGTGAAGCTCCTTGGTAATTATAAGTAAAAGCTTCCCAGGTTTCATCTTCGGTATTTGCTTCTTCGTCTTTAGTTTTAATACGAAGATAATAATTTCCAGTTGTCATTCCGATATTAACCTGGAAAGAATCAGTTATTTGAAAGACACCAACACTTTCTGGATCAGCATTTTCGTCAGAACCATAATAAACATAATATCCAGCAACACCAGAACCTGAGTCAGTTGCGCCAGACCAAGAAAAATAAGGATGAGCATGTCGATACGCTACTTCGGAAACAAGAGTATCTCCACTAATTCTTTGGGAATAGGCTAGTATTGTATCTGGATTTTGCGGGTCAACATCCTCACTAACATAAATAATCGAATAACTATACACGGTAGGAGTGCTAATTCCATCAGTATTACTAAGTATAATCTTAACTTGAAGATAGCGACGTTCGTCTGATTGAATTGTGCTACTGGACCCTAAAGCTTCCCAAGCCGACCAAGTTGCCTCATCATCAGAACTTCTAGTTTGATAAACAATAGCAGTATTAACGGGAACGTCCTCTACGCCAGTTAAGGTTGAAAAACTATCCACATGACTTAGGTCAATACTTTCGCTGACATAAGTACCACTATCTTCATAATTACTGGCTGATAAAGTATAACTCCACATATCAACCGTTCCTCCACCAGGTAAAGCATAGAAAGAATTTCCTCCTGCATATTCGATGCTAGCTCCGTTATAAGGCCCTCTATTGTAAGTATATTTTTGAACATTTCTTAGCTTAATCCAACTATCTTCAGCAATATCATATACCCAATTATCATCCTTGTAGTTACCAGCTAAAGCATGGATTTTCCCATTATAATAAGTCATATCAGTTCCATAATACTGAGCAAAAGGACTACGAGAAAGTTCAGACCAAATGTTCGTGCCCGTATCATACTTCAAAAAAGCTGATTCTCCATCACCCGGCATTAGATAAAGATCAGTTCCATCTGAAATCATGCGCCCTCCACTATAGGGTCGATAAGAAGTCCCTTCGGCGGTGATAATATCATCAATTATTTCCCAGCTATCTCCAGCAATATCATATCGGTAAAAATCATCCTGTGCATTACCTCTGTTAACATAAATATAACCATCATCAGTATTGTAGCTAGCATTTGATCCATAGCGTAAAGTTGCAGGTGCGGCAGCAAGAGTTGTCCAGCTATTTGCAACCGTATCATATCGATAAAAAGAGGTGTTATTCCCTCCTTGCGGAATATAGACATAGCCATCATGAAAAGTTCCTTTGGTGTCATATCTCAAAGCACCTGGTGCACTAGCCCTTGTCTCCCAGCCATTGGCAGATATATCATATCGGTAAAAATTTGTTCCTCCCCCTCGAGCTGCAAAGATATAAGCCCCTGCTCCAGTCACTTGATTCCAAATCAAATCAGCACCAGTATTGGCAGTAGCAGGTAAATCTTCTGGCCCAAGCCATTCTCCATTTGAACCAGATTCTGGGTCAAATTTCCAAAGAGTATACTGACCATTGGCCCGAACCACATAGAAATTTCCATCATCACTATTATAATTAATAGAAGAATAATTATTTGTAAGCGGAGTATTTTCTAACGTCTCCCAGGAATCTCCAGCAATGTCATATCGATAAAAAAGATTAGTGTTGTTAGATCTTAGATAATAGATATGTCCATCATAATAAGCTCCTTTTTGCTCTCCGTAAAAAGATGCTGGAGTAATTGTTTTGGCTGTCCAAACATTACTGCTAATGTCATACTCCCAAAAAGTTCGTTGATTGTACCCCCTGTTTAAATACATTTTACCATTTTCTCCGTAAACCATATTAGACCCTCGATAAACAGTTGATGGAACAGGAGCTAGGTTGTACCAAGAATTTTCAGAAACATCGAATCTCCAAAAATCAGTCGAAGCTTGACCTCTGGGTATATAAAAATCTGTTCCATCAAACTCTATTGAAGCTCCTTGATAAACAGTATCCAAAAGATCTGGAAGTTGAGTCCATTCTTCGTTTTCGATATTATAACGATAAAAATCCTTTGAATAACCTCCAAAAATAAAATATAGGTTTCCTGCCCCATCGTAAGAAATGTCAGCACCATAATGAGATGGTTGTGGGAGGTCGTCTATCAAAGACCATTCATTCCTGTTTATATCATAACGATAGAAAGCCTTGTCTCCATAACCTCTAGCTAAATAAAGATAGTCTCCGACAAGAGCAGAGGCGGAACCAAAAGAAACCGTATCGGGTGTTGGCGCCCAAGCTCGAGCCTCCCAAGTTCCTGCAGTTTCAAGTTGAATTGCATCCAGCGAGCTAGTAGTTGAAACTTCCGTTAAAGTTCCAGCCTCCCACTGAGAACGTGTTGTGATTGTTTGTGATTCGGGAGCCCCCAAAGAACCAGGTGTCACGAGATAGATAAGCACTAAAATTAATGCAATTTTAACTGTTTGAAAGGAAAGTTTTCTAAAAAACTTGAAAAATGATTTCAAAAAACAAGCCAAGCCAGAACTGAAAAAAGAGCCTGCTTTAATAAAATAGTACTTTTTCCCAATAATCTTTTTTATTTCTTTTTCTGATAACCGTTTTCTTGTTGAGGTCTCTTTTTCTTTAACTTTTTTAGAACCAGACAACCTCAAAAAATCTCTTATCCGAAGAGACTTTTCTTTAGCTTTCTTCCCAAAAAGAAAACTTTTGGAAAACTTTTTTATTTTTGCCCTTGAAAGATTCTTTTTCAATTGAAATAGAAATGAAAATTAATTTAAATCTTTATTTTAAATTATTTTTCATTTTTTACAAAAAATACCTATTTTTCCGAACTTTTGTTTTTTAAAAACCCTACTCGAATCTCTAAGATTATACCATTTTCAAAAATAAATATCAAACAATTATGCTAATTAGTAGGGATTCTACTAACGAAAAAAAAAATATTCTTTAGACTAACCTGCTTTACCGTTTTAAGGAATTGTTTTATCGCCCTAAAGTGAACTGTTTTACCTAACCCTTTATCGATTATTTCACCCACTAAAATTATATCGGGGTCTTGTCTAACGATGGACCGTAGTCCTTTAGTAAAAGTTAATCCGGTTTCATTATTAACTTGAATTTGATTCAATCCCATTAATTGATATTCTACAGGATCTTCGATAGTAGTGATATTCACTTCAGGACGATTTAGTTTTTGGAGTAATGCATAAAGAGTTGTTGTCTTCCCACTTCCAGTTGGCCCTGTTACTAATATCATGCCAAAGGGGTTTTTAGCTCCCTTATCAATTATTGCCTGATCTTGGGAGGAAAGACCCAAGTCCCCCAAGTTAAAGCCCTTTACATATTCAGCTAAAACTCTAATAACAATCTTCTCCCCTCTTAAGGTTGGTACGATCGAAATCCTTAAATCAATCTCCTTACCTTTTTTAACCATCCTGATTGATCCGTCTTGAGAAGAAAAATGATTATCAATCCGGAGTTTGGCCTGAACTTTAATTCGATTCAAGATGTTTTCATAGTATTTCAAGGGGATATTCCCAGCTTCCCTTAGAAGACCATCCACTCTAAATCGTACTGCTACATTCTCCTTCCGTGGCTCGAAGTGAATGTCAGAAGCCCTAAAAGCTAAAGAATCATCGATTATTTCATCAATTATTTCTGGCGCAATTTTTTCCCCAGTTTCAATTATCTTTGAAAATCGAGTTTCGAGCGGCTTTCGGTAGCTAACTAAAACACTGTCTATGTCCTCTGTTAAAGAATAAGCGATTTGGATCTTCTTACCTGTAAAATTTTGCGACAAAACTGCTTGCAATCCTTTTTTCGAAGGTTGATCTGTAGCGACAACAATCTTTTTTTCTTTCTCTGAGAACAAGGTTGCTCTATATTGATTAGCCAATTCCAAAGGAATTTTCATCACTTGTTCAGTCGAAGGCGTATGAGAGTTTAAATCAGCATAGGGAATGCCATAATATTCAGCCATGGCCTGACCAAAAAGGTCTTTGGTTATAACTTCATTTGAAAAAAGATAATCTAAAATCGAAATATTATTTCGCGAAGAATCTTTTTCGGCCGACGCTAAATCCTCTTTAGTAACATAACTACCAGCCAATAAAACTTTTTTAATTAGTTCTTTTTCAGTATTTTTTTTGTTTTTGTTTTCCATTTTTATAAAAAATCAAACTGCTCCTTAAAACTCAAGCTCCTATATTTCGTTTTACATACTCCACTACATGCGCAATTGGAGTATCGGATTTAATAAAATAATCTCTGGCTCCCAATTCCTTAGCCTTGTTAAGATCGTCTCCTTGGCTTAAGTTGGATAGAACTACCACTGGAATTTTATTCCCTGCTGCCTTCAAAGCTTCTAATGTTGCAAAGCCGTCCATAATAGGCATTATTAGATCCATCAGAAACAAGTCATATTGATTTTCTTTCATTTTCTCCAAAGCTTCTTTCCCATTATGAGTAACAGTTGTTTCGTAACCAACGTGTTCTAATTTTAAACTCAATGCTTTAGCAATCGCCTTTTCATCCTCAGCAATTAATATCCTGTTGTTAGGCATTTTATTTTTATTACTAGTATTTGTTGTTATTCTAGCATTTTATTCAAATAACAACAAACTTAAACTCGCCCTATATTTAAAAGATTCTCCTATAAAAAAAGCTTGTTTTAAAACAAATTCACTCTTCTTGAATAAGTATTTTATTCTGCCTAATTTTTATTTCATTCTAAGTTTTCCTTAGAGTTGTATAGCGCTTCAAAAATTAGTGTAAAATGATTCTCTAGGCACTTTTTAGAGTCCATATCATTACATATGTCCTTACATATGTAATGACACTCCTTTTCCCTCTATCAAGGCTAAGATTCGAAAACATCTCTATCAGAGCAAACAAAAAACAACGTTGTAACGTTGTTTTTTCTCGACAGAAAAAATTGCTATTTATTTTCCTCCCCCTCAAGTTCCTCTTCAATCCTCTCTTTATGAAGAGTGGTTTCCTTTTTCAATTTTTCAAGCAACACTTTCAACTCAGAGCTGCTTGTTTCAAAAAAACTGAAGAATTCTCTCTCCAATAAACTTTTCTCTTTTTTCAAAGCAACTAACAGTTGCTCTTTATGTGAAATATGGTTTATTTTGCTACTTAGAAATCTATCAAGCTCTTTTTGTGTTTCATCAATAGATTCTTGAATTTCAGTTTTCGAAACACTTCCCTTTTTCAAGACCATATCCTTCCTATCGACTTCCTCACTAAGTAGCATGATCCATTCTGCATGTTCCTTCTCTTCAGCAAAGAGTTTCATCCAAAAATCACTTTTTGATTCTGATTTTTTTGCATAAGCTTCGTATAATCTGCCTACCGCCAATTCATTTTCGATCAGTAAATTTAAGTAGTCTACTTGTTCTTGTTCCAGCATTTTTAAAAATGTTTAATAAAATAAATGATTTATTCAAATTATACCAAATACTAAATAAAAAGATACTTGGATATTTACATACTAGTCTTACTGTTTGAAACAAATGAACTTCTAGTTTTTTTATTTTTCGAGTTTTAAAAATTTAAAAACAACTAGCTTAAGTTTAGCTAAATATTCTTAAATAATACTCTTTTCTGTTATACTAAAGACAATTATCCTTAAATTCCAACTACTAATGGAAAAATTTAACTTCTTTAAAAGAAATAAAAAGATGGAAGAGGTAAAGCCAAAAACCGAAGAGGAGCCGACAGAGAAATTATTAGATCGAAGAAAATTTCTCAAAATGGCAGGTGGGGCCTTAGCGGGTTTAGCTTTGTCTGATGTCAGTTTACTATCCAAAGCGCTTGAGGCATCAGAATTAAAAGAGAGCTTAGATTGGAACGAAGGAATAAGTTCATTATTAAAGGATGTTTTTGAAAGCAAAGTAGAAACAGCTGGGGTTTTTATTGAATCTACTGATAAGGAACACTCCTGGAAGAATATTCAAGATGGACAACTAGCCCAAATCTCCGTTGACCCCAAGCAAATTGTCGAGGGAATAAAAAGTCTTGGGATTCAAAACAAAAACATAGCCAAAATAATTCATCTACATTCCCATCCTTTGCACTCTTTTTCGGAAACTAGCAAAAATCAACCAGAGGAAGCCATTGAAAGATTTGTTAACTCTAAACAAAAGAAAGGAATTATCCTGCCACCAAGTGAAGCTGATATGGATATTTTGCCAGCAAGAGAAGGCGCCAAGGCTGATGCTTGGAAGACAGCTTTTGAAGAAGGCGGCTTAGACTATGAGATGGTTCAACAGGGAGTTGTCGAACCGTCTGGTGTTTGGCTTTATAGTAAAATAAACCCGAAAAAATTACCCCCGAATTCTCCTTTAAAAAAATATCTGGAAAACAAAGAAGTTCTTAAAAAAGCTTGGGGAGGATTATGGGAAAACAAACTTAAGAATAAAATGGAAACGACACCAATTGAAGAATTAAAAAAACTCCTACTAATACATTCTAGTGATCGCATAAAAGCTTATCTTCAAAAAACAACCCCTGCTAGCCCTGAGGCTATTAAAACTTTATTCAAGGGTGCCTTAACTTATAGTTCGGGCTTAATCGATTCTTTCGTTGACGAAGAAAGTCGTCCGCTAGCATTAGCTCATCAAAAAATAACAGTTCAATCAAGCAAGATAGACAACAACTTTAAAAACACTTTCAATGGGGTTTGCGAGAAAAGCGCAAAAGGTGAGGCAAGTAAAAAAGATATTGAAGAGTTAATAGAAACTGCTCGCTGGAAACAAGTTGAGCTTTCTTTTACTCCTCACTCTGAAAAATTACTAAATAGTGTAGGCGCTAGATAAAGAAGTTTTCGCAATTTTATTTTATTGTTCGAATTTTAGGAATTTAGGTGTTAGAATGAAAATAAAGAATTCTTGTCTTGCTAATAATTATTTGGATCACATGAAAAAAGTTATCGTTTTTGTGCTAGGGTTTACATTAGTGCTTTCTGGATTATATTTTGTTTTTTCTCCAAAAGAACAAACTGAAGTGAGAAAAAATATTAAGAACGAGCGAAGTGCATATTTAGATGACTATCTCAAATCTGACTGGTTGAATGTCTTGCCTGACCAAGAATGGGGAGAGATTGAAAAAAATGTTGAGGGTTATTCCTATACATACAAAGAAGAGATTACCGACGACTCCAAAATAAACAAATCTGTTGAATATAAAGAGACGGAGAAAGGAGAATTTCAAGGAATAATGCAAATTGACTTTTCAGGTAAGTCTGATTCTTATGTTGTAGAAATTCCGAAATCTTTTGCTAGTCATGTTGATGAGATAAATTTCTCTCAAAAGCCAAGTAAGATTATAAATCCGGACCCAATTGTTGAGTTTAAAAAAGAGGATTCTAAAATTGAAATAGAATCGAAAGAAAATAAGAAGAGCGAGGAGATCGAGGATAATTTGATAGAGCAAATTCTTGATGTTGAATCAAAGCGTTGTGACGAACTAAAAGGAGACGAGGCTGTTGCCTGCAGGCTTTCCCTGATTGCTAAGTATCGAGACTCTACTGAGTTAAAAGAGGAAATTTCTCATCTTGATATGACGCAAGTTTCAGGCGGTAGTGTCGTGGCTGTTTTTAATGGAAATATGCGACCTTGTAAATACATTAGAGCCTCTTCTGAAAGACAGCGTTGCTATGAATATGCCTATCAAATACTAGTTGATGAATGTCATGCGTCTAGCGGAAAAGAATATCGTGATTGTGTTAGGGATCTATCAAGTACTCTTCCAAGCTTTGAGGAGCAAAGACTTTTTTGTGGGCACATCGATGACGAAGATATGCGCAAAGAGTGTCAAGGTGTGGCGCCAGTAGAAGCTTGTGACGAAATAGAGAATAAAGAGATGAGAGATAAATGTAAGTTAAACATTGCCCGTACCAATGGTGATATAAAAATTTGTGATAAGGTTGAGGACCCTGATTATAAGCAAGCTTGCGTTGCTATTATTGGAATAGCAACTGGAGATGAAAGCTATTGTGATAAAGTTGAAGATGACTATCTAAGCGGACAATGTCGAGTCAAGTTAGCATTGCAGAAAAATGACAAAAAAATCTGTGCCAAGATTAAAAATGAAAACTCCAGGGATCTTTGCTATGGCCATTTTTTGACTGACATGGATGCAGTTGATGAAAGCATGTGTAGTCAATTTAATGAACTATTTCTAAAAGAAATGTGCCAACTAGTTCTGGCTATGAAAAATAAAGACACTGATAAATGTATGGACCCGAAAATTGTGAGTCTTGAAAACAGAGCGATTTGTTTGGCGGGTATAGCAGTGAAGCATGGTGATGCAGACGCATGTGGAAAAATAGACCCTATGTTAAGTAGCCTGGGAGAAGATAGGTACCCAGTTGAAATCGAAGAAGAAAGGATTTTAAAGCAAACTCTGCGAGATGAATGTTATGCCGCAGTGGCGAAAAAGAATAAGGACAAGAGTATTTGCAATAAAATAAGCGACAAAAAGCTCAGGGCTGAATGTAAGAAAAAAGATTCAGAAGAAAAGGATGATGGGGAAAAGAAGAATGAGGAAAGTGAGGAAGAAAAAACTTCATCAGTCGATATTCCTCCTTTCCCAGAATGGTTTGTGTGCCCTATTCCTGAGAATGCCAAGCTATTCACCACAACAAATGACATTGGTTCGGTTATGAAATACACAGACCCAAATGACATGAATAAAATAACTGGTCCCTCTGTCAGATATCGAAAACCCAACTTCAATGACGCTTATCATTATTTCTGCTACAACGCTGAAGGGGAAAAACACGGCCCTTTCAAGGAGTATGATCAAAAAACTGGGGACATCCGAAGGGAGGGATATTTCAAAAATGGAGAATGGGATCAATTAATCACAGCCTACAGAAATGGCATCGTTCGCTCGAAAGTAATGTATGACGAGGGGGTAAAACAAGGCTCCGGTGAAGACTATTGCACAGGTGATGCATGTGGCAAAGGAACCCTTGCTGCTAAGGGACAGTATGTTGATAATAAAAAACAAGGCACTTGGCAATATTATAAAAACGGGGCTCCAACAAAAAGACAGGATTATATTCAAGGACATGGACAGGGAGCATATTAGATAGAAGGGTGGTTTTTTATCCGAGAAATTCTAAAATAAAAAATACCCATTTAAATGGGTATTTTTTATTTTTCTCTAGACTTGAAATCAATCAATTAATCTTTTTTACCTACTATGAATTTCTTTTTTCACTCTTTAGTTCCTCTTCGATTCTTTTTCTGTGAGAGTTCGTTTCTTCTTTTAATTTTTTCAAGACGCCCTTCAGTCCTTCGTTGTCGGTTTTAAAAAATTCAAAAAACTTTTTTTCCAACATTCCACTCTCCTTCTTAAGCGCAATTTTCAGTTCTTCTTTGTGTGAGAGATAGCTAATGCCAGTGTTCAAAACCCTATCAACTTCCACTTGCGTCTCCTGGATAGACTCCCTCACTTCATCCTTTTGAATCCTATCCTCTTTAAAAACAATCCCTCCTTCTTCAATTTCTTCTTTAAGTTTTGAAATCCACTCTGCGTGCAAAACTTCTTCTTCGGAAAGTTTCATCCAAAATTCACCTTTCCCTTCTGTTCTTTTTGCATATGCCTCATACAAACGAGCAACTACCAATTCATTCTCGATTAATAGTTCGAGACATTCTAATTGTTCTTGTTTTATCATTTTTTAAATAAAAAAGTTTAATAAACTAAATACCGTACTCCAATTATACCAAATATAGTATTAAAATGCATTCAAAAAATGATTGGTTGAAATTTTTGAAGATACAAAAACTGGAAGGCAAACTATTTTTTGCATAAATACACATATATTGCTATTATAAAAAGTTCTTTTTTAAGCAATTAGGCTGACTTGGGAAAGAAGAGTACACAATAAAGACAAGGGACACTTTCTATTAACGAAGCATTCTCAAAGGAGAAAACCATGGGAATCGGTAACGAAAGAGGTATTGAGCTTTTTAAAAGGGCTGGGGCACTGAAAGAAGGTCATTTCAGATTAACAAATGGCAACGATGGCATTCATTATGTGGCAAAGGATTTGTTGCGTGAGAATGATGATGATGCCATGCGGGAAATTTGTATGGGAATTGCTCAAGATTTTGCAAATTTTAAAATCGATACAGTTATTGGGCCGGAAAGCGGAGCTGTGAAATATGCCCAGTATACAGCCATGTTTCTTTCGGAACTAACTGGAAGAAAGGTGGTGGCCATCCGAGCGAGAAAGTCTAATGATGGACAAAAGCAATTCTATATCGATGAACAGGATCTCCGATGGGTTCTCTGTAGAGATATATTGATTGCAGAGGATATTTTCACCACTGGAAAAAGTGCAGCAAAAGTAGTTGACCTCTCGACTGCTTGCGGAGGCAATGTTGTCGGAGTTGGTGGTGTCTGGAACCGTGGAGCTGTTACCGCCGAAGACTTGGGAGTGGAGGTATTTATCGCTCAGATAAATAGGCAGTATCCGACCTTTGAACCAGGGGAAGATTGCCCTGGTTGCAGAAACAAAGTTCTCTATGATATGCAGTTCGGTCATGGGAAAAGTTTAGTCGGCACTCACCCACTGGCGATTGCGCAATAACACAATAGCAATTGTGTAACAAAAGGGAGGGCGTTAGTCATAATGACAAGCGTCCTCTTTTATTTATTAATATTTTTGTACATTTTTTAAAGAAAAAGATCGAAAATTCACAATGTGAACTTTCGATCTTTCGATACTCAAAAATTTGAATGTTTCTACTTAAGCTCAAAGGTTTCTATCTCATCTGCTGTTTTTTGAACAGCTTCCAAGGGGTTGTCATCATTAACAAATGCCCCGCCAATGACCAGTTTGTCTGCGCCACCACTCAGTGCAAAGGCAGGTGACCCAACTCGTTTTTGATCTATTTGATTTTCCAACTTCCAATCAGGAGTTATCCCTGGGGTAAATTTCTGAAGACACCTAAGTTCTCGTCTTGTGGAAAGAACTTTTAATTCCTGCGAAGAACAAACCAGGTGACGAATTCCTGAAAGCACTGCATTGCGTGCTAAGCTTATCACCGAAGCCTTTGACGGCTGACCACTTCCTAAATGAATCTGTTCCTCTGAAAGTGAGGTTAATTCCGTGACAGCAATAATATACATCTTGCCGTCAGCCGCTTCAACAGCTTCTGACATCATGTCGATTTCACCCTTAGCCATAACGGTGGCAAACTGAATCTGTCCCGATTTGATATAGGGCATCAGTCTGCCAACGACAGTTCTGTCTACATCATGAAGCTTGTGATCAATCCAGATTGGCAGTCCATGCTGGGCTAACTCATCAAATAACATTACCTCACCATCTCGCCGAAAAACTTCCTGATCAACTGAGCGGTTCACTTTGAATCCGAAAATTGCCGGGTGCCTGGCGATGTTCTTTGCAATTTCCAAGGCCCTTGTCTTTTCTGTGTCTAAAGCTGCCCAAATTTTTCCCGTTGGATCCATAATAGAAACTCCTTCCCCTAAAGATTTGCTTTTCAAGTAATAAAAAGTTAGACACATTGCCTAACTCCCTCTTGTTATCCATTTAAAGAATATTTGATTTACTCCTAAAAAGCAAGTTATACGGTGGAATAAAATATAATAATTTATCTAAATGTGCTACTATCAAGATTAGTTAGAAAACTATTATCGAAAAAAAATATGCATTTGCGACAGAAAGCTCACGCGCTTCTTTTTATGCTAATCTGTGAAACAAAAAGGCTGCTCTTTGGGCAAAAATATTTTGCCGAAGTCGACATCACTGACAACTGCAATTTGCGTTGCAAGCATTGCTATCACTTCCGAAATCCTTTCAAGGAAATCAAAAAGAAGGAATTATCCTTAGACTCTTGGAAAAAAAGATTTAATGGATTACATAAAAAAGGCATTCGTTTTATGCTACTAGTGGGTGGTGAACCAACTTTGCGACAAGATGTCATCGAATTTGCCTACCGCAAATTTCCGGTTGTTCATATCATCTCTAATGGAATAATTAAAATTCCCAAAAAACTCGGTAGGTTAATTATTTTCCTTTCAGTAGATGGCGCAAAAGAAAAAAGTGAGGCGATTCGAGGAAAAGGGACTTTTGAAAAAGTCCTTTCAAATTATTCCGGCGATCGACGTGTTATTTTGAATATGACTCTACTCAAGGATAATTATACTGATCTTGAAGCCTTAGTAAAAACTTCAAAAAAACATAACTTCCGTGGAGTTGTTTGTAATTTCTACACCACCAGTCCCAATTATCCCGACCCAATGTTTATAGAAAAAAAAGATAGAGCTCTTATTATTAAAGAAATAAAACGGGTGAAAAAACTATATCCCAACGATTTACTACTAACAAAGTCAATGATTACTTGGTATGCCAAGCCTGATCACACAGACCGTTGTTTTTGGGGAGATGAAGTTTTGCACTTTGACGTCTCTTGGCAACGTCGTAGATGTTTCTCTGCTCCAGGTTGCTCTAATTGTGGTTGCTTCGCTGGCGCTTGCCAGAATCCACTCCATCTTTTGCGATACCTCCGTGAAGCAATCAAGTTAGTTTAAGAACATTATTAGTTAAAAGTAAAAATGAAAATTGGAATCTTCGGCTCAAGCCACAAAAACAACCCTGAAATCATCAAACAAACAAAAGAAATTGGGAGGCTACTTGCCCTAAAAAATCATGAGGTAGTAACTGGTGGAAGCCCAGGATATCCACATATTGTAGCCTCTTCAGCTTTAGCTGCTGGCGGAAAAGCAACGGTATATGCAGTTGGGTTGAATTTAAAGGACCATAAAAAATATCATGCCACTGACATTTCAAAGTACACAAATATTATATACCAAAAAAAATATTTCAAAAAAGAATTATCTATGATTGATAATTACGCAAGATCGCTAGACATGGTGATGGACATTGATACTGCGATTATCATTGGTGGTAGAGTTGGAACAATGTATGAAATATCAATACTCTGCGGGATGGCAAAAGATTTTTTTGTACTAGAAGATAGTGGTGGAATTACAAAAGAAACAATCAGGAGTTTTGTAAAGGAAGGACACAAGGAAAACTCTTCTGTTACTTTTTTGAAAAACTCAAACGACTTAACTTCCCTTGTTTAAAGAGTATTAAATAAAAAAATACGCCATTACACTTTCGTGTTTTGGCGCTTATTTTTAAACGATAAAGAAGATACAATGTTTCTTCTTTATCGTTTTTTTATTTTTTTCCATAAAAAGGGTACTAGACTGGAAGAATATAGTGGGACTAGCAATAAAAGAGATACTATAAAGGAAAGTTTAACTACTTGGTTTTGCATGTCAGTTCCTAGGAAAATAACATGTAGCGCTAGAAGCGGCACTAAAAATAAATTTAAAGAATGAGCAACTCTCCAAATTTTATGAGAAATTTTATCTTTTATAAAAGAAGTAAGCACAATGACTACTAATATATAAAAGGCGATGACCCCTAATGTCAAATACCCTCTATTCACAAAGATATTTTCCGAATAGAAGGGAATAAATACGTCTTTTATCCCCATTGCATATTCAGCATCATGGAATAGAAAACTAACACCGTGAAACAACGCCCAAAAAACAGCTGACACTGAAGTAAGGCTATGCAATCTAAGACTGTTGGCGGGATTGATTGTTTTTCTTAAAAAGATGTTTCTAATTGCAAGACCATAGAAAATTGAAAGCCACAAAAAGATATATGCTAAAAACCCAGAAGCTCGTGAAAGATACCATGCCCATGGTGTCTTTTCCACGAAATATTCCTCAGTAAGGTTCATGATTCCACGACCTACAGGATCAACACGGTCAAGCGGATCAGTTCCGTTTAGAATCTCTGCTCCGTCAAAAAAACCATCTTTATCAGTATCTGAAGAGGAAGGGTCTGTTTTAAAAATCTGTTTTTCTCCTTCATCTGTCAATCCGTCAAGGTCACTATCAATGATCACTTCTTTCTTGTAGTCAACTTTCGTTTCTTCCACATTCTCTTTTGCAAAGGCAAAAGATGGAAAACTGGTTTGGAAGAAAAAAACTAAAGTAAGAATAATAAAACTTCTAAAGAACATGCTTTTTAATTTTTTCTGAAACATAGATATTTCCTTTATAATCTAAAAATAATGCTTTGATTTTATGCTCATTTGCGAATTTCAATCCTCTTTCTTTTCCCATTAAGAAAAGTGACTTTGCCCGTCCATCAGCCTCAACTGCTTTCTCATCAATCACTGTTACTGTTTTCAAGTCACAAGCAAATTCATTGGGCTTCTTGGGGTTGATTAGATGATGAAAAGTTTTTCCTCCAATTGTCCAGCGTTTTCTGCTAATCCCAGAGGTAGCGATTCCCATTCCGCTGATGGCAAGCATCATGCTGTTGTCCTCGAGTCCTTCGATTCCAATTTTCCATTTACTATTTCTACTATTAAGTCCTTGAGCAAACATGTCCCCCCCTGCATCTATGATGAAATTTTCAATACCCTTATCGAATAAAAACTTTTTCACTAGATCAATAGTATAGCCCTTCACAATCCCAGTAGTGTCAACTTCTTTTTTTATTAAAATTTTCCTTTCATTGGGGAAGATCCTTAAATCATCTGCGAGTTTGCCTGTAACTTTACACAGCTCAGTTCCTTTTGCTGTGGCTGTAGGATAATTTTTTCTAAAATCTTTTTTATACCCAATTTTTTTCAAATTTTCAAGAACTCTTGGGTCAAAATATCCCTTTGAAATCTGATTAAACTTCTCACAAAGTAAGAGTACTTCTATCATTGCCTGCGAGGCTTCTGTTTTCACTCCCAACTTTCTGTTCATTTTCGAGAGTTCACTGTCTCGCTGGAATCTACTGAAAATACCCTCGTTTCTGGTGAAAATATCTCTGACTTCTTGCTTAAGTTCTGATTCTCTTTTCTTTGAGATCTTTTTATCTAAATTAATCTCCAATGAAATATCGGTGCCCATCGCTCCGAAATAATCCTCTATGTTATTTTTCTTTGAAGGTTTGTCAATCCTCATATCTATCAACTATCCCATTATTATTCTCGTCTTTAACAATGAAAAAGTCGTTTATTGTTGGTTGATTGTCTTCATTGTCAAAAATTCCATCTCTGTCAGTGTCGATATATGTTGTCTTGGTAGTCACCTCTTTGACATACGTGGATTTTTGCACAGAAGAAGTTTCTACTTTTGGTTCATAAGAGTCTTCATCGCCTTTATAATCTTCAGCCTCATCACCATCTTCTTCGCTGTTATTTTCCTCTTGTGGCTTCTTGATATCTTCAACGATGTCTAGAGTTTGAATTTCCTTGGAATTATCGTTTGTATCCAAAATTCCTCCATTCTCTTTTATTGTCTTAAAGAGAGTGAAGGCAATAAAAAGTATAACTCCCATCGCAATGAGTCCTACAAAAAATATTTTACTTTTTTTTACTACTTTTTTATCCATTTTCTTATGATGACTTTGTTTTCTTGTCTGACTTCTTTTCAACAACCTCCTTTACTGGTGGAGGTGGTGGTGGAGGTGTTGTGGTGGTACTGACAACTTCTTCTACTAACTTTTTCCCTGGAGAATCAATTATTTTAATTATTATTTCCCTTCTGTCTTTTTCGATTTTTTTCTGGGCATCAACAATCTCTTCATCCAAAAATTCATTGCTGACATTTTTTTTAAACTTCTCTTTTTTCAAAGCATCCTCTTTTCCCTTCATCAATAAAACGATGACGATAATAAACAAAACGCCAGTAAGACTGAATAAGAATTTTTCAATTTTATTTTTGATTTCAAGCATTTAAATCGAATACCTATAGAGTTAACAGCGCTATCATTTTAGCACAGAAAATTAGATGCTACCATGTTAGGCAAAAAATAAAGCACTTTCTTTCTCGATATTTTATTTATTATCATTTTTTCTGTTATGACCCATGCCCTCCCACGGTCTGATTTCCATCGCTTCAAAATCGCTTTTTTCTTTTTTTTGCCTCCCAATAACTTTGATTTTTTCACCTTCCTCCAGTCTTACTCTCCCACGAACTTGGGTGTTGTCATTAATAAAAATTTTCCAAGTTCCACTTTTAATGTTTTTTAAAATTAATACTTGAGATTCTTCTACTGTTTTTTTTGAAACAATTTCTCCTGAGAGCAAGCCCTTTTTTGGTTGAGACCATTGGTCTTCTTTAGTATGAATCACATTTTCATATCCTGGGATGCTTTCAAGAAAAATTTGGTTTAACTTCTGGTTTAATCCAGAGAAATACAACACTGCGCCTAAAAATAAACTACCGCCGATAATCACTGCCGTCACAAGTACTACTTCATAATGATAACCTTTTCTTGTGTGACGCAAATTCTGATATGAAATAACCATAAAAAGCCCTAGGAAGATAATCCAAAAATGTGGAAACATTATTAAAAAAGTTTCCAAGGAGCTATTTCCTAAATTAGCATATATTTGCCAATCGAGCTCTGCAATAAGAAAGGTCAGAATAGAAATTGAAACTCCTCCAGCTAAGATTGAAAAACTAAAAGCTAACCACCAGAAAAAATTTTGAAGGCTAAACTTCCAACTTGCAGTCGGTTCTATTTTTTCTTTCTTGATTTTTTCTAAACCTTTTTTAATAAAATTTTTCATCTTATTTTTGGTTGAAATTCTTATAAGCAATCAATTCTAACTTGTTTTAATTCTCTTTTTAGAATCTTCTTTCCTCTAGCAATCAGCGTTGCCACAGAACCTTTTGGCCTCTCTAAAATATCCATAATTTCCTCGTAATTTTTCTCCTCTAAAAATCTAAGTATCATCGCTTCTCGATATTTTAAAGGTAGCTTTTCTATCGCCTCTCTGGCTTTCTTAAAACAATCTTTCGAAAGTGTTTTTTGCTCTAAATCAATACTGGACCTAAGAAAAGCCTCTACATCGCTTTCCTTTAATTCATCAAACAAGCCTTCTTTTTGGCGCTTTCTTTTTCTGATTTCATCAACGACTCGATTATGTGTAACTCGATAAATCCAACTAGAAAATTTGAAAGAAGCATCAAACTCATTTAAATTTCTATAGGCTTTGATAAGCACTTCTTGCAAAATGTCCTCGATATCCTCATTAGTAAAATAGGAAATTCTTTTCACATACCAAAACAATTTTTCCTGATACCGACTCATTAAAATTCCAAAATATTCCGAATCTTGTTTTGCTAATTCGATTAATTCAAAATCATTTTTATCAATAAAATTATGCTCTAATTTCATAAAAATTGTGTTCTTTCGCCTTGACTACTTTTCTACTAACTTACTGTAACTTTACCATATAATAAACTTTATTGAGAGTGATCACAGACCCTATCCTTGTTGACGTCTATATAGCTAGCACAGTCTCCAGGAAATTCACACTCCACTTCTCCAAACACGCAATCTGGCTCATACTTTTTCATGCTCCTATCTTCTCCTGCTTTTTCCTCAATAATATATCCATCAATAACTTTTCTAAAATCCTCCGTTTCTAGAACTGCACCTTCCTTGTTTTTCAATCCATATTCTGGACCGATTAATTTTAACTTCAAAGAAGTGTCTACATCTTTTGGAAGAGCTAATTTTTTTTGAAATTCAGATAGCGGAACCTTTGTTGTCTTAATGACATAATTTAGAGTGTTACTTCCTCTGATGTCAGCAGTATTCACTTCTCCCTTAATATTTACAATATTCGACTCTGGTTTAGTTTTCCAAAAAGGAGTAAAAGGCGCAATAATTAAGGGGATAACAACTAACATAATGATTAATTTCAAAAAAAGATTTCTGGAAATCTTTTTCCCCATGGTTGTATAACCCAAGCTACTTTTCGGACAATCTCCTATGCACTTTCCGCAACTGATACAATCAGCATTCTTAACAATCTTAGCAGTTTTAATTTCTAAATTAGCCGGACAAGTCTTGTCACAAATTCCGCAACTAATACAAGACTTGGAATTTCTTTCAATTTTTAGAAAGCTAAGTTTTTTCATTATGCCAAAGAATGCTCCCAAAGGGCAAAAGTATCGACACCATAGACTCTTGGAAAATAAAGCTGAAAACAATACAAGCATCAAGATCAAATATCCAACAATCTTCTCTTTAAACTCACCTCCAAAATGCATAAGTGAAGTGTATGGATCGTAATTTCTGAAAACTAAATCTCCTAGATAGAACGAATAGTAAACGATGATTAGAAGGATGAGATATTTTAGATATCTTAGATATCTATCCAGTTCTTTGGGAATTTCAAAATCTTTTTTAAAACCAATTTTTCTCCCGAGCGCTCTGAGCCATTCTTGAATTGCTCCTAAAGGGCAAAAATAACCACAAAAAATTCTACCCAAAAAGAAATTGGCAAACAAGAAAATCCCCATCAGGATGAATGAACTAGTAAAAATTCTTTTCAAAAACTCTCCTTTAAATAACAAAGTAAAAAAACTTTCCACTGCCCCAAATGGACAATATGCATCAATTGGAGCTGCTTTTTCAATTCCGAAAAATTGATGCGTTAGAGCTAATAAGACAACTGTGACAACAACAAATAACTGAGAAATAAAACGTGTTGAAATATTTCTTTTCAAGATTTTCATATTATTCTTTATTGATTTTAACCTAATGATTACTAGGAAATTAATTAACTTATTTTAAGAGAGGAAAATGGACTTTCCTCTCTTTTGTATAAATTGATTATTTCAAATTATCACAATTACCGTCTCCATCGTTGTCGATGAAATTACCCTTATTATTTTGTCCACGATTTTTTCCGTTTCCATTTCCATTTCCTTGAACTTTTCCTTCACCTTTACCATGACCTCGTCCAAGTGATTCTCCATCGCTTGTTCGAAGTCCTAATTCTTTTCTGATTTCATCAGCCTCGACGGTTTTACCTTCCTGCCCTAGTTTATGAGCCTCGGCAAAACGATTGAAGTTTTCTTCGGTTACAACCTCAGTCACTCTTCCTCTTCCATCCATCTGTTCCTTCCAAGCGTCATAATCACTCCCTTCGAAAGCTTTCTCCATAATTTCATGCCTTTCTTCGGAATAATTTGGTCCTTGCTTAGAGTAATCTCCACGATATGCTAGAGTATTATCTGCACCGAGAGCAACAACTGCTGTCAAAGCTGCAAGGCCAATAACTGAAGGGATTAACAATTTTTTCTTGTTCATTTTTTTTATTCTTAGATTATTTAACTGAAAAGATGATTCTAGTCTCCGCGGCAGATATTTAAATCATCATTCACTAAGTATAACGATTTATGTTAAAAAAAGTTTTCATAGATTGACAAATAGTGAGTAATGTGTTAAAGTTATAAGCAAAATTAGTACCTATTACTTAATGTTTACATAAAGGAGAAAAATGCTATGAACACAGGATTTATGAGCAAAAAAATCTTGGGATTCATCCCTGGAAAGACCTATTCTTTCGACCCTTTGGTTGAGAGTGATTGCATGCTGAAAAATGGCACTGTTGAGTGGATAAAGGCTTCTTTGTCAAAAGGCCACTGCATCGCTTTTGATAGAAAAGAAAATATTGGAACTTTTGTCGGTATTCCAAAAGACAAGAATGTTGAATATTTTTTCAAGACAATCTTCGAAAATGGACAGCACACTATCATAGAAGGAGAAAAATAAGAATGGATCTTTTTAAATTATTATGTGAAGCATTGTTCGGAAACAGCAAAGTGAAGTCGCAGAGAACTTCCTCGAAGCCATCATGCATAGAGATGGAGATTCCTGATAACCTTAGTGGTCTAGAAGGGACTCTCCCAGGCGGAAACCACGGTTATGGTTGCACATGTTGGTCTTGTGAGTCTCAAACAAAAACAAGGTGATTCAAACACCTAGAACAGGAGGACGTCTATGAAAATCAGTAAATTATTATTTTTAGTATTTATGGTTTTGACTCTCATTTTTTCTGCTTGTGTTAGAAAAAATAATACGGAATCAACTGCCTTGGTAGTTTTAAGCCCCCATGTTAGAGTTATACTCAAAAAAGATCTGGGACTTAAAAGCAATGAGTCATTTGCTTTAATTGTTTCTTTCAATGATAAAGAGGACGGGTTTCTCCATGTAGTGGAAATATGCCTCAGTGATCGAAATGGTAAAAGTTGCAATCTCAGCAAATGGTTCGAAACCAACACGCATCCTTCGTCTTTGGAATTCTCTGAAGAAATAGACCAGCGCTGGAAAAAAGATTTTCCAGCATCGAAAATTGCATTTATTGAAATGTTGTACTATTCAGAACCAGCAGGTAAACACAAGATTGAATCAATTTATTGTCCCCAGTCAAAATGATGGGACTTTTGTACAAGAAACTAGAAGTCGCAGAGAGCAATTGCTCTGTGCGACTTTTTTTAATCCGAAATCCTGACTTTTATCAAAGACTCCGGCATGACCAAAGCTCGAATTTTTAGTCTTTAGAAAAATAGGGGAAATAATTTTTCCTAAAAAACCAGTTCTTGTGTTACTATATAGATATTAAACATCAAAATAAAAAATGGTAAAACCAAAATCGCCTCCCAACAAAACTCATACCTTAATTATTTCTGATTTGCATCTAGGTTCAAAGGTGAGTCGTAGCAAAAGAGTTGCTACGTTTTTAAAAAGTTATCAGTTTAGAAAGTTAATCCTACTAGGAGATATTTTTGAAGACCTAGACTTCAGCCATTTGAAGGAAGATGATTGGAAGTTCTTATCGCTAATTGGAAAACTTTCCAAAACCAAGAAAATAATTTGGGTTGAAGGAAATCATGATCAGGGACTTGCAAAAATTTTTGCTAGCCTCACAGGAGCTCGTGTAAAAAAGGCTTATTACTGGAGTTATCAGGGTAAAAAATATTTAGCGATGCACGGACATCAATTTGATAATTTTCTAATCAATAATGAGTTTCTCGGATTTATTGCAAATCAGGCCTATAACATAATCCAAATTGTTGATTTCCAGGATAAAAGAGTGAGTCGTTTCATTAAAGGTAAAAGTAAGGGTTGGCTTAGACTTTCGAAAAAAGTTGCGAAGAGGGCTCTTCTTTATGCAAAGATTAAAGGTGTTAATTTTATTTTCTGTGGACACACTCATAAAACACTCAAAAAAAGAAGTGGTGAAACACGCTACTACAATTGTGGATGCTGGACTGATATCCCAGCGGGCTACATAACGATTGATAAAGATGTTATAAAAATAAATAAACATTTTTGACCTTCTGAAATATTTTCAAAAATAAAAAACAGGAATCGTGCAAAATGATATGCTCAATTCCTGTTTTGTTACATAGATGTGAATTATTCACTAAAATCGCCTTCCTTGCCTTTATTTTGGTCAATTTCTTTAATTCTTTCGGCAATTTTTTCCTCAGTCCATTCAGCTGGATCTTCAGTTCTCCCAATTTTTGGACCCAGGTCATAGGAACCTGTTTCGAGGATTCTTTCAATAACCAGTGAGCCAGTCCCACTAGAATTGCAGACGTCTTTCATGAATGGTGATAAGAAATCTGTTATGCCCGTAGTCATTCTTTTTTGAATTTCTTCGGATTGGCCGAGTAGTTTGTTTTCGAATGGACGACATAATTTCTTCATGTCGCCAATTTTAAATTTATGCTCCCAAGCATAATCAAACATTTCTTTCCAGAGTTTGTCGGTCATGCCACAACCTGGCAGTTTAACGAATTCACCATCGCTACCCATCACGCAATTCCCATAATCATCAACTTTACTTCCCCAGGAAATATATTGCAATGCCGTCGCAAGATTGGCTTTTGTGGTTGAAGTGTTCATTGCGATTTTTCTCAACCGCTCAGAACTGTTCCCGCTAGTACCATGCTGAGCACCTGAAACCTTGAACGGTGCAAGTGCACTGTGAATCTTGGCAGTCAGATCGACCTGAATTCCCTCAGAACCCTTTTCAATTCCATGAGTTGTACCATTATTCAGTGCGATCCAATCTGGGAAAATATCATGGGCATTTAATCCACAAATCAAAAACTTGGCTTCTTGCACAGTCGAAAGACCTGTCTTCCCTTTGATTTCACCTATTTCCGTTTCAAACCCAGCCCAATCGGGAATGAACGGATGCAATAAAATATTCATCAAAAGGTTTTCGTCGTCAGGCATGTGTGATGCATCAATTGCAATCGATGAAATTCCGGCATCGAACAACGTTGGAATTTCAATACTTGCTGCTTGAAACTGATTCATGTGTTTAATCCCATAGTGATCTGCATGAATCGCCACAGGAATCCGAATGTTAAACTGATTACAAAGTGCATCTACAATTCTGGCAATGTTCCAGAAATTGACAGCACAATACGCATCAGCACCACCTTCAGAACGGGCAATTTCAATAATCAGTGCTGAATCAGTGGCATTTGCTGCCAGAAGTGCCCCACGAATAATAAAGTAACTTCTGCCATTCACGGCTACTGCCATTGAACCGGACTTTGTTCTCATCGCCCTGTCAATATATTTTCCACTGACGATGAGTGCCTTGGAATTTGGAAAAAGACTCTTAATGTTTGGCGGTCTACCAATTTCAAGTGCAGCTTCAAAAGCTCCTCGTTTTAAACTCATTCTTCACCTCTTTTTATTATTGGTTGAATCTTTCAACCGGTTTAAAGAACAGCGAATCAAGCATTTGCTCAATCCTCCCTTTTCGTTCAAGATTAGAGGATTATTAGCAAAAAATCAACCTTTTTATACTTTTTTATGCATAACCATTTATTATAAAAATAGGAGGTCAGCGAATAGTTAATTCGTTGACCTCCCTTCCTGAAAGATTCTATTTGTTATTCAATTGATGCGGCAACCACAGATATTTGATCTGAGAGCATATTCACGTAACTTCCAAGTTCATTATCATACCAACCAAAAACTCTGATTTTTTGAGGAGCAAAGCTATTAGTTCGTGCTTCACCTACAACGACGGCTTGGGTTTGGGAGCCCTCAATAATCGTCGCAGCAGCAGGCGATCCGATGATATCACTTGAGACATTCCTCTCGCTACTAAATCTCAGATAACCTTTTGTATCTACATCCGCAAGTTTTTTGTATACTCGGTTTATATTCTCCTTCGTAGGTTCAATGTCATTTTGCGGTTGCATCTCCGATGTCAAAACAACTAAAGAGCCTGTGATAGTCGGCACCCGAATTGACTGAGCAATAAATGGTACCTCTGCAATTTCAGGCAAAACATACTTTATAGCATTGGCGGCACCGGTGGTTGTCAGAAAAATATTATTGAATGCGGACCGGCTTTTGCACGGATCACTTTCACCTGCAGCAGGAACACAGTCAAGTACTGTTTGCTTCCCAGTCTCAGCATGGATTGTATCCATTGCAAAAGATGTCAATGCTGAAGGACCATAGCATTGAAGTAAGGGTTTGAACATGTGCACCAAGCAAGTTGTTGTGCAGGATGCATTTGAGATAATGTGATGCTGTTTGGGTTTGTAGTCATGACCATTGATGCCAAGCACCACCATCGTTGAGTCTTTCGGCAATTTATCTCCCTCGTCTAATTTAAAGGGTGATGAGATAACCACTTTTTTTACAGTTGGGTTGTCGAAGTGACCTCGAACGGAGCCTTTTGGATGATCTTTGTCCCGATCTGGAAAATTGAACTTCCCGGTAGTATCAATGATTATCTCCGCTCCTCTCCAGTCGATCTCCTTCGGGTTTCTGTGAGTCGTAAGGATGTTGATTTTAACACCATTGATTAAAATGAATCTTTTGGCCTCATTTCCTCTGACTTCAACGCTCTGGCGACTTGCTGCGCCGAACAGATAAGCGTCCAGACGGCCGTAAGTAGAGTCTTTGACAATGTAATCAATAACATCATCAAATGAGCATCCTACATCCCTTCCGAAATTTACAACAATTTCATCAAATTCTTTTTGAAATATTTTAGTCCAGAGAATCAATTTACCGACTCTTCCTAACCCATTAATCCCAAGAATTTTTTTTCTCATACAAACACCTCCCTGTAGTTGAGTTTACGCTTCTTGATTTTACAACAAATATCTTAAGAACTACTATGAATAATATTATACAGAGTAAAAGTTCAGAAAGTCAAGAAAAAAGACCTTTCTTAACAATTAAAAACGTGTTATAGTTCCAATATGAAAGATGAAGTTATTACAATAAATGAACTCGGTTGGGAAAAATATTCCCAAGATATTTCAGAGGCTCTAAATGTAGATTCCAATGAAATAGCTCGCATTACAGTTGAGAATAAATCCGTATATACACTACAGGGCGATCAAGGTGAACTTGAAGGTTTTTTGCGTGGGAAAGTTCTCTATGAAGACGAAGTCCCTGCTAATCGACCAAAAGTTGGTGATTGGGTTAGGATTGAAAAATTGCCAAATGAGAGAAGAGCTATTATAAAAGAGATTTTGCCTAGAAAATCTAAAATATCACGTAAAGGGAAAATGGATTCAATAAATGAACAGATTCTAGTCACAAATATTGATACCTCGTTTATCATACAAGGACTTGATAATGATTTTAATCTTAGAAGACTAGAGCGATATTTATCAATCGTGGAAGAAGGTGGCAGCAAGCCTATCGTAGTTTTAAATAAAGTTGATTTGATTGATAACGTTGACGAGTATATTTCTAAAATAAAAGAGATTCTTCCAAAAATAACACTTCTTGTGATTAGCGCAGAGAATGGAACAGGAATTGACAATTTATCGGAATATATACCTCCTCTGGAAACTGTGGTTTTTATTGGTTCGTCAGGCGCCGGAAAATCAACAATTATCAACAACCTTTTAAATAGTGAGGTTCAAACGACGAAATCTGTGCGAGATGATGATTCACGAGGTAGACATACAACAACACGTCGAGAACTCTTCATTCTACCAAATGGTGGCATTGTAATTGATACTCCTGGTATGCGAGAGGTTGGGATTAGCCCAACGAAATCATTAAATGTTTCTTTTGATGATATCGAACTATTAAAAACAAAATGCAAGTTCAATAAATGTGATCATCAAAAGACCGAGGGGTGCGCTATAAAAAAAGCCATAGAAGAAGGGGTTCTTGATAAAAACCGCTATCGAAATTTTCTTAAACTCGAAAATGAATTGGAAAGAGAGCTCCGCAAAAAAACTTTATCATTTG
Source organism: bacterium (assembly GCA_018675685.1). GTDB lineage: Bacteria > Patescibacteriota > Minisyncoccia > Moranbacterales > DUUL01 > UBA2772. The sequence continues at coordinate 81,768 of JABGXP010000007.1, read as the reverse complement.
CAAAGGAACGAAAATATAAAAATAAAACACTTTCAAAACACATACGAAAAATAAAAAAATATGGAGACAAGTACTCCACTTATTAAATAAATATTGGGATACTTTATCTTTTTATGAAAGCTCATATGCGATGAGTTTTGCTCATAGAATAGTAACTAAAAGTATTTTGTAAAATATTAAATACAATTTATTGATACATTTGCTATAATAAATATATCTTATATTAACATTAAATCGAAAAACGAATGGAAAAAACAATTGTAAATTTGTCAAAAGCTTTCGTGGGAGAAAGTCAGGCAAGAAATCGTTATACTATGTATGCAAAGATTGCAAAAAAGGAGGGTTATGAAGAAATTGCGGCAAATTTTGAATCAACAGCAACCCAGGAAGCTGAACATGCTAAATGGCTTATGAGAATGATAAATGAATTGAAAGATGGTGCTCCAAATTTTAGCACAATCAATCTTGAGACAGAAGTTCCTACAATAATAGGAGATACAAAAGAGAATTTAAAAGCAGCAATTGCTGGGGAGAACCATGAACACACGTCAATGTACCCGGAATTCGCCAAGGTAGCCGAAGAAGAGGATATATCGAAAGTCGCGGTTCGTCTTCGCTCAATCGCAAAAGCAGAAGAAAATCATGAAGATAGGTATAAAAAATTTCTGAATGATCTTGAGCAAGGGCTTGTTTTCAAAAAAGAAATCTCTGTTGTTTGGCAATGTAGAAAATGTGGTTATTCTGAAACCAATGAAGAGTCCCCTTCTCTTTGTCCTTCATGTAACCATCCGAGAGCATATTTTGAAGTTAAGAAATAAATTTAAACACATGACAAAAAGAAATCAGGTCTATAAATGCGAACTTTGTGGTAATATTACGGAAGTTTTGCATACAGGAGCAGGGGAGCTAGTTTGTTGTGGAATCCCTATGGTGTCTATAGAAGAAAAAGTAATTGAAGAGGGAGTAGAAAAACACCTTCCTGTAATGGAAAAACTATCGAGCGATGTTTGTAAAGGTGGCGATGGTGTTAAAGTTAAAATTGGTGAAATCTCACATCCGATGGAAGAAACTCATTATATTGAGTGGGTTGAGGTTAAAACAAAAGATGATAAAGTTGGGAAAAAATTCCTCAAACCAGGAGATCCAACTGAAATGGAATTCCACACACGTGAAAATATTCTTGAAGTTAGAGCATTTTGCAATGTTCATGGTCTTTGGAAAAAAACCATTGAATAAACAATCCAGGGGAAATAAACTAAAAAACCACTATTATGGTGGTTTTTTAGTTTATTTGAGAAGTCAGAAATTATAAAGTTCTTGCTTCTACTATTTTTTTCGCATATGAGGTCCATGATGACCAATTAATCCTTTTGGAATTCCATTGTCACTTGCCCATTCTTCCATCTCTTCTCTATGTTTTTGACTCTCTTCCCTTCTTTCCTTGCGGAATTCTCTTCCCTCTTCTATATTCTCCTTTCTAATTGCCTGTATTTCTTCTACTCTCTTGAGTATCGATATCTTTTGAGCAATAGTTATTTTTCCACTAGCAACTGCTTGATTTAGTTCGTCTTCATGCCTTTTTCTTATTGCGGTTCTTCTCTCCTCTCGCACTTCAGCTTTGTGCTGGATAAAAACTTTTTTAACATCCTCCTTGTTCACATTGAATCTTTGTGCAAATCTCTCAGCGAAAGCTTCATGTCTATCACCCTTTGAGCTAGCCTTGGCAATACCGACACCAGCCACCCCAGCTACCAAACAAACACTTGCAGCAATAATTAAAACTTTCGTCTTTTGCTCTTTTGTTATGCTCTTTTTTTTGTTATCTATTTTGTCATCATTGCTTTGACTGATTTTCTCCATAGAAATTACTCTTAATTATTTTATTAAAGTTTCTCGCTTTCTTGGATGCTAGCTATCCATTTTTAAGCCTCACTAGTAATATACGGTAATCAAAATAAAAGTTTGCAATCCATTGTTTACTTTTTAGGATATTTATTGCCTTGCCCTTTCTTTTTTTCTTTTAAAATTTTCCCCTTCGCATGATCTTTGGATCTCATGTCATTTGGCTTTTTAAATTTCCCAATGCCCATGGCCAAGAAGAGGTCTTTCTCTTTTTTACTACCAATAATCAACAGTTCTTCCCCGATAATCAATTTAGTCCCCTTTCTAATTCTTGTTTTCTTGGAATACTCGACAGTCCATATTTTCTGCATCGGATCTTTAAGTAGAATTTTATTCTCTCCAGCCTCTATTACTACTCCGACTAAAACACCTTCTTCAGGCATCAGCAGACGTCTCTCTTTCTTCAATTTCATCAACATTGGGCTATGACCTTTTCCTAGAAAATTATTTTCAAATCTCTCGTTTGCTCTAGAAAAATGTGCGGCAACACCCAGAACAGAAACGATTAGAAGGATTGTACTCAAAACAAACAAGATGTTATGCCTATAACCAGTTTTTGTTTTTTGAAAAATCAAAACTCCCAGAAAAACACAAACAGCGAAAGCAATAATCCAAAGATACGGTGCTGCAAAAATCAAAATTCGAAGAATTTTCCCTATCTTAAAAAACATAAAGACTTCAGGCCCGAAAGAAAGAGCACTTAAAATTATTAAAGAAAAAAATGCTCCTGACAATAAAACCATCATTACTACAATCCCCCAATATAGATAATTTTTTAAATTAATTCTCCATTTTTCAATTGGTTTTATTTTTTCTTTTTTAATTGTTGCAATAATTTCTTTAGAGATGTTTTTTTTCATAGCTTTTAATTTAAAATTATTTTCTGCCTCTTCACTTCTTTGCTTATGATTTTTCTTCCTCGACTAATAAGAGTTGCAATCGTTCCCTTTGGTTTTTTAACAATATCCATAATCTCTTCATAACTCTTTTCTTCTATAAACTTTAAAACAAAGATCTCTTTATATCTAATCGGCATATTATCAATAATTTTTTTTACTTTGCTCAAGTCGTCGTTTGCAATGATTTCTTTTTCCAAATCAAGCCCTGATCGAAAAATTTTTATAAGCTCCTCTTCCTCCAATCGAGCTGCTTGGGGTCTGGCATGTTTTTTGCGAATTGCATCAAATGTGGTATTCCTTGCAATTCGATAAATCCAGGATGAAAATTTAAAGGAACTATCAAATGCATTAAGGTTTTTATAAACCTTAATGAAGGTGTCTTGGATGATGTCTTCAATGTCCTCAGTCGAATAGTAAGAAATTCTTCTAACAAAACCAAAGAGTCGTTGCTCATATCTCTTGACTAATTCCCCAAAGACATCTGGATCATTTTTGGATAGTTCAACGAGCTCTTCGTCAGATTTCTCCACTTGAAATTCATTCATTAAAATCTATTATTCTTTTTATTCTCCCTTTTATATACGAAATTTAACATTTTTGTTTGCATTTTGAAAGTATTCTAAGCTGTTGTAACTAACTAATGAACTTAATTTTTCATCTTTAGCTATTATTATGCTAAAATAAACAATACTTAAAGCTAATGAATCAAGGTTATGAAGCATGATCACAACTCACATCCAGAGAAAAATATTGGTTTCGCCTTTTTTCTAAAAATATCTTTCACTTTAATTGAACTTATAGGCGGTTATCTTACGAATAGTATCGCCGTGATTTCAAATGCCTTACATGACCTTGAGGACTCCCTGTCTTTAGGGGTTGCTTGGTTTCTAGAAAAAATAGCTAAAAAGGAAAGTACTCCTCATTTCTCTTATGGCTACAAAAGACTATCTCTACTTGCTGCTCTAATTAATGCAATTATTTTACTTATTGGCTCTATTTTTATTCTTTCTGAAGCAATCCCTCGACTATGGAGTCCCGAACAATCTAATGCTGAGGGAATGATTTTTGTTTCAATCATTGGAATGATAGTCAATGCTATAGCAATTAATAAGGTTTCTAAGGGAAGTACTCAAAATGAAAAAATAATTTCGTGGCATCTTCTTGGGGATCTCTTAAGTTGGGTGGCTGTTTTCATTGCAAGTATTATAATGATTTTTTCAACGATAACTATTCTCGACCCCCTTCTTTCAATTTTTATCACACTTTATATTTTTTGGGGAGTTGGAAAAAATTTCAAATCAACTACAATGCTTTTTTTACAAGCAGCTCCTGAATCTCTAGATATTAAAACGGTTGAAGGATTTTTTAAAGAAGACAAACTCGTAAAAGATGTTCACAACACACATCTTTGGTCCTTAGACGGAGAAAGTCATGTTCTGAGTTCACATATTGTTGTTAGCTGTGAAATCCCTCAAAACCAAGTCAAGACGCTCAAGAAACGTCTCAAGAATAAGTTACTTGAAAATAATATTAAATATTCCACCTTAGAGATGGAATTTGATGATGAACCTTGTAAAAAATTCCACAGTTAGAGACTCCCTCTTTCATTTTTTAAAAAAAACAGTTACACTTGGCAAAGTTATTAGATATGTTAAAATTTTCTGCATAACTTAAAATAACTCGCAATAGAAAACGTTCATCACTGAATATTATGTTGCTTGTTTTTATTTATTATTTTTAATTATTAGATTGTTTCTAAATACTACTTTGAAAACATCAAAGAATATATAGAGATAGTCACTTTTTATTTTGTATGGGAAGAGAAGAAGTAGCTATTAGGTTTAATTCGGTTTCTTTTGAGTATAGTCGTGATAAAAAAATCCTTGATGAGGCTTCTTTTGCAATTCGTCCTGGATCAAAAATAGCGATTATGGGCCAGAACGGAGCTGGGAAAAGCACCATCTTAAACCTTATCACTGGTGATTTAAAGCCAAGAGGAGGAACAATTCATGTCTCGAATGGTCTAAAGATTGCATATGCAAAGCAAGTGATTCCACCAAAAGAGATGGAATTAAGCTTAACTGAGTTTTTTGAAAAATGCTTTGACGAGAAAATCTATGCAATCACTCCAAAAATTGACAATGTTCTCGAGATCGTAAATTTGCATGCATCTCATGAGCAAAAGATTAAGGATTTTTCTGGTGGCCAACAAGCGAGACTGTTGCTTGCTTCAGCTCTAATCCAGGACCCTGATTTATTAATCCTTGATGAACCAACAAACAATCTCGACCCGGAAGGAATTGGTCATTTAATGACCTTTTTGATGTGTTATGAAAAAACTTGTATTGTCATTTCACATGATGCAGACTTTTTGAACACCTTTACTGACGGAGTTCTCTATCTTGATATCTATAAGCAAAAAGTGGAGCAATATGTTGGCGATTACTACAACGTAGTTGAGGAGATAGCAGCAAGGGTTGAAAAAGAACAACGGAAGAATGCTCAGGCAGAGAAAAAGATTCGCGACAACAAAGAAAAAATAAATTATTTCGCAAACAAAGGAGGTAAAATGAGACTTGTCGCAAGGAAGATGAAGAATGAAGTGGAAAGAATGGAGGCAGAAAAAGTTGCTATTCGAAGAGAAGATCAGGAGATTAGAGATTTTATAATTCCAGCACAAGATGATTTAATGGGAGATTTAATTGAGATTTCCTCCTTCACAGTCATGCAAGATCACAAAGAAACCAAAAAGGAGGCAAATATTTCTTTAAAGAAAAATGAACACCTTTTATTGAAGGGACCAAACGGAATTGGGAAAAGTACTCTTTTAGAAAAACTTGCAGACCAGCATTCCAATGGGACTAAAATCAAAGAAGGAGTTTCCGTTGGTTATTATCGACAAGATTTCTCTACACTGAATTTTGATGAAACCGTACATGATTCGCTGGAGTCTGTAATGACCATAGTAGATGAACAAATGCTACGAAAAATTGCTGCCGGATTTCTAATAGATCAAAAAATTATTAATGCAAAAATCGGCTCTTTATCAGAAGGACAAAAAGGTTTGGTTGCTTTTGCAAGGTTAGTTTTGCAAAAACCAGGGTTACTTATTCTTGATGAGCCAACCAATCATATTAACTTTAGGCATTTACCAATAATTGCAAAAGCTCTAGATGAATACAAAGGTGCAATGATAATAGTTAGCCATGTCCCTGAATTTATTGGACAAATAAGGATTGAAAAAGAATTGGATCTAGCGAATTGATCCTTTATATTTACAAACAAAAAAACCTGTATAAGCCAGGTTTTTTGTTTGTAAATATATCAAGTTTACTCCCTAATAAGTCTGGAAAATTCTGGGTCATCTGAAAATTTCTCCGCTCGTTTATTTATATGGAATTTCTCTCGAGCCTCTTCAAAAGAAAGCTCTGTATCAAACAACCCTATTTCATAACCTAGCTTATCAGAATATCCGGGCACCAAAACACGAAAATCAAAAGGTATTCTCTTGGGGGAAATCTTATTTACATGATACAAAATTCCAGTTGTGCAAGTGTTTGTAATTGTATTATAAAATTCTGGTTCAGTTTCAAGCTTCTTCACACGTTGCATCATATCCAAGAATAATTCTTTGGTTTTCTCTTGACTGGTTTTAATTGGGTATATATAAACATCGTCTTTACGAAAATTAGAACGCAGTTTGACAACATCTCTCTCATCTGCAATTACATACATAATCTCATATTCATTCAAAAGACCTTTCCAAACTGAAAATTTTTCCCCTATTTCTTTGCGAATTTCGATTGAAACCGCGATATATTCATCATTCTCAAAACCAAAACTCAGAAAAGTATGCGCCGCTCCTTCCCAATTTGAAAATGGCTCGAGAATAAAATCAACACTTACGATTTCATTTAAATCAAAAACCTTATCATAATAATTCTCAATATAATCTATTTCGGTTTTATACTTAAAGTTTCTAATGTTTTTAATTTCAATAACATTCTCTTGAATATCTACACTTGGCAAGATACTCTGATCTACCTCCCAAACCCGATTATTCGAGGGCTTTCTAATCCCAAAAAAAATAAAAAATATTAATGTGATTGGTGTGATTATCCAAAATATTTTTGCAACTTTTTTATTCTTCGTTATTTTCAACATTTTAACAATATTTTTTTTATTTTTTTATTATACCATAGCAAAAAACCAAAATAAAAAATCGCCATCACTGACGATTTTGAAAAAATACACTCCGACCCTATTTCTCATCAAAAATAATATTATCCATGCCTCTATCTAAATCAATCAAAATCTCCTCCTTACTCCTCAAAGGACTGTCTATTATATTATTTTTTTGAACTTTATCATTTCCTGCCTCAACCTCATCTATATCAACCTTGGCTGCTAATTCAAAAGAACTGTCCATTTTTTTCTCATAATTAATATAGGCAACACTAGCAGCAGTTGCGGTGGCAATGACTAGCCAAATAATTATCCCTGCGATGATCTTACTTTTCATAATTCTTCCTTTATTTTATTTATCCGCCTCCTCTGCTTTCCACTCTTCATTTCTACGAAGTGCTTCTTCGAAATCTCCTCGGAGAGTATTGTCGTAAAAATCTCTCAATTGTTCCTTTTTTATTCGAGCGTTATCAAAGACTTCTTTTATATCACCAGGGTTTGGTCCTTTCCCATTACTAAACACAACAAGATTGTTCAAATAATCTTTATATAAAATTTCCAGCTCGCTCAGCTTTTTTTCAAAAATTTTTGAATTACCTCGCAATTCTGTTATCTCAGTTCTTTCTAATTGTAACTGGGCGACAGTGCTGGTAACTATATTTCTAACAATTCTTAATCTTCTTTGATTTATTTCAAGTGAACCTCTTGCTTTGTTTATTTTTTTCTCTAAAATTTTCTTAGTCTCTTCCTCATCAAGAGTTTTTTTCATTTCCTCAGCAAAATCAGGAGACCCTCCTGATCTTTCCTCGCCTTTTTTGGCTTCTTCATAGGTATCTTCTGCAGATAATGCTACCTTTACATGAACACTTACAAAAGAGTAACTAGCAAAAATTATTGCCACCAAAAAGATTGCTGTTGAGAATTGCAACTGCTGAAACATTCCTTTAATTCCTTTCTTCATTTTTTGTTTTATTAGCTAATTCTACTATCAGTTTAGCACACAATCATTTTCTTTTTCAATAGCTTTTTTATTAGCTAAAGCAATTCACGCATAGAAACCTTGATAAATTAAAACACTGTTTAATTTTAAAAATCCAACAGTGTTTTTCATGCACGATTTCAATCTTAGATTTTCATAAAAAATCCCAAAAACATTAATGCTAGGTCATCGAAAAGATATATGGTTCTCATCTTGACACTATCATTCTCCCCCCTTAAACGCTTTACGTGTATATATTCAGCTCCTATACGCTTAGCAAATAATACATCCGTACAGACTTGGTCTCCAATAACAAAAAATTTCTCTGTCGGTGTGCTGCTTATTTCCTGTAGGATCCTCCTTTTTGGCTTTCGGTGCAAAGGTTTTATATATTCTAGTCCCGTATTTACAGAAACAGTCTCGAGTCTTCTTTTATCTCTATTGTTCGAAAGTAAATAAACCCTATTAACCAATTTTAATTTTTCAATGTTTTCCAACGTTTTTTGACAAACACAATCAATTCTGTCTGGGACGATAGTTCCGTCGATATCCAAAAAAATAATATGCCCCCTAATGTGTGAAAAGTCAGTTTCAAAAAAATATTTCATTGTTGACTCTATTAAACATTAGTTTAATGTGTCCTATATTATACATTAAACCTAATAAAATAAAAAGTTATCTTTTACCATTGAACGCGGAAAAGTCTACTTTTTAAAAAATATACACTGCATTCACTGACGTGCTATTGTTGGAAGCATAAAAATTTCACATTTCTTCTGCAAATAGTTTCTTTTCTGCGATCTTATTGATATACAAAAAAACAGCTCTATAAATTATTAAGATAGTTTTTACTTTTAAGAAACTAAACATGATTGAAAATTAATTTTGATCACCAGGAAATTCAAGGACCTTGCCAAAACCTAATATTTCTGCTAGAATATACACATAACTTATTGAAATAGCTTTCCTGCTCGAAGTTGAACAATTTTTTATTCAGTGGTTGCATAGCAACGCTACGACAGGACGGTAACAAATTTATGTCTCTAACGACAAAGCAAAAAACGAAAGTTACAAAAACTTTCAAACGACACGAAAAAGACTCTGGTTCAGCGGAATTTCAAATTGCCCTATTCACAGAAAAAATCAAACAACTTGTGTCTCATTTAAAAACCAATCCAAAAGACAAGCACTCTCGAAGAGGTCTACTGGGAATGGTTTCTCAAAGAAAGAAGTTGATGAAATATCTGAAAAGCACAAATGAAAAAATTTATGCTAAAGTTATCAAGAACTTAAACTTAAAAGGCTAAGCAAAGCCTTTTTTGCTTATTTAAATTTAAAAAAATGTCAAAATTCAAAGAACAACGAGTGGGCATTCTTGTCGATATTCAAAACATGTACTACAGTGCACGTGTTTTATATCAGAAGAAAACCAACTTTAAAAGCATTTTAGAAGCAGCTGTTGCAGATAGAAAATTAATTCGTGCAATTGGATATGGAATTGCAACTGAGGAAAAAACTGAGGAAAAATTTTTTGAATCTCTTGAAAAACATGGATATGAAGTTAAGTCAAAAGATTTACAAATTTTCAAAGGTGGCATGAAAAAGGGCGATTGGGATGTCGGAATATCAATTGATGCAATTAAATTAGCAAAAAATCTTGATGTAATTGTCTTGGTTAGTGGTGATGGTGATTATATTCCTTTAGTAAAATATCTTCAATACAATTTCGGAGTCAGAGTTGAAGTAATGGCCTTTGTTGAAAGTTGTTCTTCTCAATTAATTGAAGAGGCTGATGATTTTACAAATCTTAGTGAAGGAGATAAGTTTTTTGTAAAAGATACTCCTAGAAAAAGAACTCTTAAAGGGAAAACTTCTTCACAAAAAGCATCTTTAAACAAAAAAATCAAACCAGCAGTAACATCAAAAAGAACCGTTAGGATGCTTTAATGTGTCGCAACTATTTACAAAACAAAATAAAACTGTTACATTCTCTTAGGTAGCACTTGTTGTTACTTTTGTTGTTTTTGTAGGAGAGATGGCAGAGTGGTCGAATGCATCAGTCTTGAAAACTGAAGTACTTTCACGAGTACCGAGGGTTCGAATCCCTCTCTCTCCGCCACAATCAACTTGTTGATTGTGGCAGCCAAAGAAATAAAGCCGGAGTGGTGAAATTGGTATACACGCTTGCCTTAGGAGCAAGTGGGATAACTCCCATGGAGGTTCAAGTCCTCTCTCCGGCACAAATTTGCAGGGTTTTTACCCTGTTTTTATTTTTTCCAATAACCAAAATTTGACGCGATAAGCTAGTTGTGTTATTATTGGATACTTATTTAAGTGGGTATGTTCCCAGTGGAGCATACTAACTAGAATAATCACAAGAAGTTCATTTTTTAATTGGGTTTCAAGTTTGACTTGGAACATAACCTTTTCAAAAGGAGACCGCAATGGCATACTTTCTATTCAAAGAAAGGTATTTCGGCAACAAGGTAAAGGCGTCTGCAGTTTCTATCCACAAAGGAGGGATGATCTTTGCAAAGCATCTCCCCCAGGATATAGAAATGCTGGCAGACGTGGAGTCTGAACCCACCAAGAAAGGTTTTATCATAAGACCAAAATTTGACTTGGTGATGAGCGTTACAAGCTTACACAAAGGCAATAAAGGTTGCTGTCGTATTCTTTTCGCAAGAAAAGATCGTCACAAAACAGGTGGGAAGAAGCTTGGCTTTGCCAAACAAACAAAAGCGAGGTTACTGCCTCAATTCCGTAAAGTTAACGGAGACCTACTGCATGTTCCAACTGGACTACGGCATATCCTGGTTTATAGTGATGAAGTTGTTGTTGGCGACTCCCTCACTGATATCTTCGGAGGATTTATCCGAAAATCTGCTCTTTTTAGAGCTATTAATCCGCTGGAGAATGAGGCTAATGCACTTTTTGCAGTATAAAAAAATTATCAGCGCAAAGCGCTACTCACCCTGAGACAATAGCAATATGTCTCAGGGTGTTGTTTTTTAAAATTGAAAAACTTTTCCTTCTAGGCTATTGTTAATATATAGACCATTAAAACTTTTTACTTTTTTATGCATTTAAATAAAATTCAAGAAACCTTCACGCCTCTTCAACAATCAGGAACAAGGATCGACAAACTTCTTGCTCAAAATTTTACGCAAATAACGCGAGAAAATTTCAAAAAAGAAATTAAAGGGGGTAATGTCTTAGTGAATGGTGAAAAAACGAAACCTAATTATGTCACAAGAGAGCATGACAAAATAGAAGTAGATATTTCCTTTCAGGAAACAATTAGAAAAACAATTGCCAATTCAAACATTGAGATTAATGTTCTGTATGAACATTCTGATTTTTTAATCATCGAAAAACCTGCTGGAATATCCGTACACCCTTCAGAGAAAGAGCCGGATGAAACATTGGCAAATGGCTTAATAGCAAAATTTCCAAAACTCCAAAATATTGGTGAAAACCCGATGCGACCAGGAATAGTGCACCGACTAGATAAATATACTTCTGGTTTACTTATTGTTCCAAAAAATCAAACTGCTTTTGATTTCTTCAAGGATCTCTTTAAAAATCATGGTGTCATAAAACAATATTCAGCTATTTGTTGGGGCACTCTCTCAAAAAAAGAAGGCTTGGTAAGTCTATATATTGGAAGATCAAAATCAAACCCCTTAAAACAATCTACTAGTAAATATGCTTCTAAATTAGGGAGCGCCAAGCAGGCTTTAACGAAATATAAACTACAAAAAGAATCTTTGGATAAAACAAAATCGCTAATTTTAACAATGCCAAAAACGGGCAGGAAACATCAGATCAGAGTTCACCTACATTCAATCGGGCATCCAATTGTTGGTGACAAAATGTATCAGCTAGAGAAACACACGCAAGAAAATAAGGATTTTAAGAGATTCCTTCTCCATGCAAGTCAACTTAAATTTTCTTATGCTGATGGAAAAAAATACGAGTTTAACTCGCCCATCCCTGAAGAATTTTTTGATGGTTTTTAGTCATTTTGGTTTTTAATATTATCTTTAGCAATATTTTTTCCACTAACAACCATAGCCTTCTCGATCTCCTCTTGCCATTCCATTGTTGCCTTTTTAAATCCTAGGCAGACACCTAAAATTTGAAAACTTTCTTGACCTGCGAAATATACCCTTAAAATTGGGAGCAACTTTGTTTTAAGATTGTGTATTCTCTTTATCTCAATCTTTTCAATTTTTTCAAGGGGTATACTAAAAGTTTTTTTTGGCAACCAACGTTCAAAAATAAGTGCACTGCTGGTTAATTTTAATGTTCCATTCCCGCGTATTACAGCAAGATTATGATGAACTCTCCCAGCTTCATCAATAGCTTCAAAGCCAAAAAAATTTGCTCCTTTTTTCTCTTTGATTATACTTTCTTTCACCATCTGTATGATATTATTTTATTATTTGCTCTTATAGTAACATATCGTAAAAAATTCTCTAAATACATTGATCAGCTAAGTCCTTGACCAAATCAAAAAAATAGGCTATCTTTGATAAAGCTTTTCAGAAAGCTTTTTTAAGACTTTACAACCTTTCTATATGGATCAGAAAGTTATTGATTTCAACAAATCACAACAAACAAAAGAGCTACCTAAACTTCAGGTCGGTGATATTGTTCGTGTTCACAAAAAAATTAAAGAGGGAGACAAAGAGAGAGTTCAGGTCTTCAAAGGACTTATAATCGCTATTAAAGGCATGCAAAGCTCTTCTCCTACAATTACAGTTAGAAGAGAGTCTCAGAAAATTGGTGTTGAGGTGACCTTCCCAATTTACATGCCAACTGTAGAAAAAATTGAAATTCTTCGACACAGCAAAGTCAGACGTTCTAAAATTTACTACATGAGAGAACGATCTGGAAAATCAGCTAAAATGAAAGCGATTGATGTAACAAAAGAGGAGGAGGAAATGATTAAGGGAATGAATCAGAAACCAGAGAAGAAAAAGGAGGAAGAGAAGTAATCATTCTTGTTTCCTAGTCTGAACATTAAAAGCAGGCGCCCCGATGGGGGAATTGGTATACACGCACGGTTGAGGGCCGTGGCGCCTTGTGCGCATGAGAGTTCAAATCTCTCTCGGGGCACACTCTTTTTTAAAAAATGCCAGAGAGAAAAGAACAGCCCTTCAAAAACTATGGATGCTTAGCTCAGTTGGTTAGAGCACCTCGTTTACACCGAGGGGGTCAGGAGTTCGAATCTCTTAGCATCCACCGACTAACAAAAAACAGCTTCTTGGCTGTTTTTTGTTATATATTTTTTAAAAATCACACATCAATCTTGATCTGTTTTTATTTTCTCCCTCATACACATATGTTTTTCTTGTAAAATATCTAACAGTCTACTCTCATTGACTAGGAGATGTTTTCTTGAACGAATCACAAAATGTCCACCTATCATCACATCACGAGCAACACGTCCGCTATGTGTGATTATATTTCCAATTAAGGTGAAGGGATTGTTTCTATCAAATGGCACAAAACCACGATCTTTTAGTTTCCAAAAGACAAGATCGGCTTTATAGCCTGGCAAAATTTTTCCGTGTTTAGGCATATTTAGAATTTTTGCAGCATTAATTGTCATCATTTTAAACAACGAACCAAATTTAATTGTCTTTATATAAAGATGAGTCGTTCTTGCTCGGTATGCCTCTGTCAAGATATCTAAGCGGCTTTTAGACACAACGCTGTCAGTTCCAAGTGCAATATTTTTAAATCCACCCATGTCATGATACTTCCAGTATGGAAATACTCCGCTCTTGTGAATCCTGTTCGAAGTTGGTAAATGAACAATCCCTACTTCAGCTTTCGTGACACGAGCTATTTCTTCATCCCGCAAATGAATCGCGTGAGAAAGAATTGTATTTTTATTTAAAAGACCATAATGTTCCAGGACCTCCACTTCTCTCATTTTATGATTTTTTAGTGTCTCCTCAACAACTCTCTCGCTCTCGGACATGTGACATGTAAAAAGTAAGTCATGCTTTTTGATTAATTCTCTCACCTTTTCTAGCACTTCTGGACTAGCTTTGTATAAATAATGAACAGCCATAGCTAATTTTGAGTGTGAATTGTTTTTCCCTTTTAGAAGTTTTTCAATTAGCGCTGGGGAGTTTTCAGGTGACACGTGCGAAGCAACACTGATCCCATTGATAACATTTTGGTTTGTTAGTTTTGCTGCTGCCTCGATTGGATCAAAGCAGTTATAGTGACTAAAGGTTGTTGTCACTCCAAATTTTTGTTGCTCCGTTAAATCCCCCACTGTGCTAAGAGCTAGGTCTTCCTCGGTCATTTTTGATTCCCACTTAGGTAACTTATCTAAAGTTTCATCAATATTATCCCCTTCGTCTAAATCCATTGAGCTTCGCAGGAGATACATTGGGGGATGAGCATGAGCATTAATAAAGCCTGGTGTAATAACAGTCCCTCCTCGTTTGCCAGCATCATAGACAAGATCAAAATCATTCGGGTCCAATTCTTCTTTCGGCTTTACTTCCAGAATAATCCCCTCTTTAATCACAATCGAATGATTCTTAAAATATTTGAGTTTATCAGCTTCATCACAAGTAAAAAAATAAGGAATGTTATGGATTAATATTGTTTCATAATCAGCTTTATTAACACGGTATCTTCCATGCTTATCCCTTTTGTTTTCCTTGATCTTTTCTCGCTCTTTCCTTATTTCTGTAAAAAATTCTCTCATGTGTTTATATTTATTATTCAAAACCATCAGCACCACTTTTTTATTCTGTTTTTATTCCGAATCAAAACCCACTTAACGGCTTATTCCTTCTGTTGAATCTAGCAGCAAAACAGTTATTCCCACTCAGTCGTTCCAGGCGGCTTATTCGTTACATCAAAGAATATATAACTTATTTCTTCAACTTTATCAATCTCTTTGACGATTTCAATTAATACATCCTTTTGCATTTTATAAAACTGGAGCGTCATGAAATCTCTCGTATTAATAGGTCGCAGCACAATTGACTCTCTGCCATGTTTATCACAAATCGGAACTAACACAACTGGAAATTGATCGATGTCTGCGTAAATATTTCTATCTCTTATTATATCTGAAACAATACGGTCGATTTTTCTAAGTAATTCAATTCTGCCTTTTGACAAAAAAATTGATTTTTTCGATAGGTAAAAAATTGGATTTTCTTTTTCTTTCTTGTTCAACAATAAGACAACTCTATTGACCTCTTTATTGGCGTTTGTAATAGCCGAGGAAATTTCACTTAGTCTATCCCAGTCATTCTCACCAAAAACCACCAGGGGATGAGCATATGTACGATTATCACCCTGCACTCCAACAGATTTAATCGGCAATATTTTTGAAAAGATATCAAATTTCTTTTCAATGCAAAATTCTTCAATTTTTTTATCAATTTGCGCTATGTCAACTTCATCCCTCTTACCAACATCCCAACATAGACACCTGATTGCAAGACCTGGGCCAGGGAAAGGATGCCTATCAACTAATTCTTTTGGCAGATTTAATAACCTTCCAATCTTTCGCACTTCATCCTTATACAAGTCAACTATTGGTTCAATGATAAGCCCTTTTTCGAGCATCTTAGTTATGGCATCAACCCTGTTGTGATGTGTTTTTATTTTATTTGAATTCTTTGTTCCTCCAGATTCGATTGTATCAGGGTAGATTGTTCCTTGCCCCAAAAGCCATTGATCCACATCCAATCCCATCTTTTCTGCTGCCAAATCCTTTGCATCCAAAAAAGCTCTACCAATGATTGTCCTTTTCTCCTCTGGCTCATAAACATCTACAAGTTTTTCAAAAAACATTCCACCTGCGTCCATAATTTCCAAATTAGAAAACCCCATGTGCTTGAATCGTTTCATTATTCTTTTTGACTCATCTTGTCTCATGAAACCAGTGTTTATATACAAACCTTTCACTCTATCCTCACCCAGAGCTTTGGTCAGAAGCGCAAATGCAACATTTGAATCAACCCCACCGCTCACCAAAATAAAAACCTTTCTTTCGACAACCTGCTTTTTAATTTTCTCGATTAGCTCATCTGCAATGTTCTCAATCTTCCAATCTTTTTTGGAATCGCAAATATCAAGTACAAAGTTTTCAATCATTTTGACTCCTTTTTCCGAATGTGCTACTTCCGGATGGAACTGAAGACCAAATATCTTTCTCTTATTGTTTGCCATTGCTGTGATCTCACAATCCGTTGTCTCTCCTATAGCCTCAAAATCTTGAGGCACTTTTGTGACAGAATCACCGTGACTCATCCAAACTTGTGAACCACTTGAAATTCCCTCAAAAATTTTACTCCTCCCCACTATCCCAAGCTCTGCCTTTCCATACTCTCCAACATTCCCCGTCTTCACGACACCACCTAAAATATGGGCCAGAAGTTGGTGTCCATAGCAAATTCCCAAAACTGGAACTCTCATTTCCAGAACTCCTTTTTCTATTCGCAAGCTCTCCTTGCCAAACACGGATTGTGGTCCACCAGAGAGAATTATACCACTAGCTTTTCCTTTCAAATCTTCTATTGAAACATCATTGTTGTATATTTTTGCCAACACACCTAATTCACGAATGGTCCTCGCTATAAGGTGTGTATATTGTGATCCAAAATCTAAGATTGCGATATGTTTCATATTGCCTTTTAATTGATAAAAAATAAATTCTCCAGTATAATTTAAATTATATTTTATTATAGCCTTTAAATTACTAAGACTCAAATTGGGGCTGTGTTAAAAGAAGTTTAATCTTTACTAAAAACTATTCTATGCAAGAAGCTTTGACTTATGATGACATTCTCCTTACTCCAAGATACTCAGAAATTCTTCCAGCAGATGCAAACCTTGAAACAAAATTTTCAAAAAATGTACCCTTAAAAATGCCTATTGTAAGTTCGCCTATGGACACAGTAACAGAACATAGAATGGCAATTGCAATGGCACTAGAAGGTGGAATGGGTATTATTCATAAAAACTTGACCCCTGAAGAACAAGCGAATGAAGTTTCTCTTGTAAAGAGGTTCGAAAATGGATTTATCGTAGATCCAATTGTTGTTTATCCAGATTCAACAATAGATGATGTTCACCAAATAGAACAAGATAAGGGTTATAAAAAAATCCCTGTAATTGATAAAAATGGCATTCTTGTTGGCATCATGACAGAATTTTATTATTCATGGCCTCATGACCAAGGCAAAAGAGTTGGGGACATCATGAAACCAGCTGATAAATTAACCATTGCAAAAGAGGGAATTTCCCTTCCAGAGGCCAATAAGATCATTCGTCAAAAAAAACTCTCTGTGCTTTGTGTTATAAGAAATAACGGGAAACTAAACTCTATTGTCACTAGAAAAGATATAGAAAAAAATAAACGCTTCCCAAACGCCAATAAAACCTCGTCTAAAAGATTGTTTGTTGGAGCTGCTATTGGAGTTGGAAAGGACTCAACTAAAAGAGCTGAATTATTGGCAAAAGCTGGTGTTGATGTAATCGTGGTCGATACAGCTCATGGGCATTCAAAAGGGGTGATTGAAATGGTAAAGACTTTAAAAAAGAATTCTCTCATAAAAAATGTTGATGTTGTCGCAGGAAATGTTGCAACAGCTGATGGCGTTAAAGACTTAATAGCTGCTGGAGCAGATGGTGTTAAAGTTGGAATTGGTCCTGGATCAATTTGCACAACCAGAGTTGTTGCGGGTATTGGAGTTCCTCAAATAACTGCTATTTTAGAGGGCACAAAAGGGAAAAATAAAAATAAAACTATCCCAATAATTGCTGATGGTGGAATTAAACATTCTGGAGACATAACAAAGGCACTAGCAATGGGCGCTCAATGTGTGATGCTTGGTGGGCTTTTAGCTGGAGCTGAAGAATCCCCGGGCGAAACGCTTTTCATTGGAGGCAGGATGTATAAATCCTATCGGGGAATGGGCTCATTAGGAGCAATGGAAAAAGGCTCGAAAGATCGTTATGGGCAAAGCGATGTCAAAGACACACAAAAATTTGTTCCTGAGGGAATTGAAGGCCGAACAGCATATCGAGGACCAATCGCTAAAACCCTCTATCAACTGCTTGGTGGACTCAGAGCTGGAATGGGCTACCTTGGAGCTGGAACGATCAAACAATTAGAAAAACAGGCAAATCCTGTTAAAATAACTGCTGCTGGATTTGTTGAAAGTCATCCGCATGATGTAACCATAACAGAGGACGCCCCTAATTATAAAAGAACTTAAAATAAGTTACCTTAAAAATAAAAAACACCAGTTTTGGACTGGTGTTTTTTGAATTCTTTATACCATTATAGTATGTTGAATATTTTTCCAATATAAAAGACGTAGAAAAGTAAAAGAAAGTATCCCTCCCATTTTGTCACCTCCTTATCTTGGGTGACAAACAATACAACAAATGTCGTAATAACCATAAGAGGCAGACCAAAAATAAGAATGCTCTGAGGAATTATTAATACGCCGAATAACCCTGTGATACCCATCACTCCAAGTGCATTAAAAATATTAGAGCCTAGAATATTCCCAACTGCTATTTCAGCCTTTCCTTTCTTCGCTGCAGTCAAACTAACCGCTAACTCTGGCAAAGAAGTTCCGAGTGCAATAATCGAAGCAGCTATAATTTCTGCCCCAATATTCAATAGTTCAGAAACTTTCACAGCAGCATCAACTGTATACTTTGCGCTTAGAAAAATAAAAACACCTGCAATAATTAGAGTAATGAACTCTTTAATCGGTATTTTTTTAGTCCAGTGGAGCTCCTTCTTGAGGTATTTCTCTAACTGCTCTCCTTTTTGCTTAGCTTTTTCGCCTTTCTTTTCCGAAGAAACAATTCTAACAAAATAAATTATTATCCCAACCAAACATAGAACAGCTTCCCAGAATGTAAACTTACCATCATAGATCGTGATACCTAGAATAAAAGCAGAGCTAATCAAAAGAGGTAAATCTACATTGAGAATCTCGTAGTCCAGTTTCATCTTTTTTCCCACAACAGCTGTTATACCTAACACTAGACAAATATTTGTAATATTAGACCCCACGACATTCCCTGAAACAATTTCTGAAGCACCACTATGCAAAGCAAATAGTGAAGATACTAGTTCTGGTAAAGATGTTCCTAGTGCAACAATCGTAACTCCAATCAAAAAAGGCTGTAATTTAAAAAATAGTCCGATCTCTTCAGCAGCGTCAGTAAAAAAATCAGAGGCCTTAACTAGAATCGTGAGACTGAAAAAGAAAATTGCTGTCCAAATAATAATCTCCATGTTTTAAACTTAACTATTTTTATTAACTACCGATTGCACTTTTAGCACCTATTGCAACGCCCATCTTCATTAGTTTCTCCTCTTGAATTAGTTTCTTCTCTTCTAGCTCAATCTTATTACCCCCAATTTCCTGCACCCACCAAAGCCAAATATCTTGGATCCAAAGTGAAAATATTATTTTCGTAAAAAGAAATAAGACTGTTAACACTATTACTAAGACAGAGCTAAACAAGATCCACTCAGAAAAAGAGTTTTCATATAAGGCAAACCAAAGATTCATCATTTTTCCCCAAAAAGGCATTATCGCTGTGATAGCCAATAGAAAGACCGTTCCCTGTAATACCCCTATCAAAAAGAAAATTGAAAATAATTTCGCTGTTTCGAATAGATTTCTCATTATCAATCTTGAGGCAAGTTTAATTGCTATAAAAATTTCTAAATTTGCTAAAACAACGTAAATTGTAGAAATTTGTAATAAATAATTCATAAAAACCATGAAAAAGAAAAAGAAAATTAAAAGTATGATAAAAATGAATATCGCTCCTGCTTGATTGCCCGTTAGAATCATAATCGCCACAGGAGTAAACAGAATTAAAAATACAATCAAAATAGCTAATCCAATGAAAAAGTCTAGCAATAAAAGATTTTTGAAGTCTTTTTTACCCATCTTCCAGACTCTGCCGCAATCTAATTTTCTTCTATTTTTGGGATTATGCAAACAGTTCAGTGACTGAATAACCCCCGAACGAGAAATGGTAGAAATGCACCAAATAAAAATCCAAAAAAGCAAGACTACTGCAGAAAGAAAGGCTATCGATTCAAAATTACTTTCAATAAATGTTTGCCAACTGTTTATTTGTTCTGGTTTTAATTTTGAAAGCTGCTCTTCAACATTGAAGCCTATTCCAGCAGAACCAGGTAAAAACATCCCCCAAAACCACAAAAAACGATTTTTCCAAATCCGACGGAAGCTTATTTTAAACTTCTCATAATATTCATTTAGTGTTGGTTTTTTAGGATCTGGAATTAAGTTTTCAAAAGCTTCGTTTCTTCTTTCCATTTTTTTTTATTTTTACTTCTCCTATTTAAACACTGTCTTTCATTATACTATATTTTTCAGTATAAATAAAATTTATGCTTTATTTTATTTTTTAAAAATAATTATTGCAAACCACCTTCAATTAAAGTATTATGAAGAAAGAATTTAACTTTTATTTTTGTAAATATGGAAAACAATCCAATTATTTTTTCAGGGATTCAACCTTCGGGAAGCCTTCACCTTGGAAATTATCTCGGTGCGATTAAAAACTGGGTGCAGCTTCAAGAATCTCACAATTCCTTCTTTTGCGTGGTTGATCTGCATGCAATCACAACTCCACAGGATCCACAGGAATTACGCAAAAGAATTATTGAAGTCGCGAAAATATACCTAGCCGCTGGAATCGATCCTGCCAAATCAACTATTTTTGTGCAATCAGACGTAACCGAACACACAGAGTTGGCATGGCTGTTAAACACCATCACGCAAAACGGAGATTTAACCAAAATGACTCAGTTCAAGCAAAAATCAGGAGCTGATTTTGATAAATTAGAAAAATATCTTACTGAAAATGCAAAAGCGGAGATTTCAAACATGAAAGAGAAAACAAATAAAGAGTTAAAAAATATTATTGCAAAACTCACCCTTGCAGAATTTAAAAACTTCAAGGAACAATTCAATTCTGTCAGCGTTGGTCTTTATGACTACCCTGTTCTCATGGCAGCTGATATTCTTCTGTATAATACTGACTTAGTTCCTGTCGGGAAGGATCAAGAGCAGCATATTGAACTCACTAGAAGATTAGCCAGAAGATTTAATGATCGTTTTGGTGAAACTTTTAAAATTCCAGAGAAATATACAAAGAAAGAAGGAAAGCGAATTATGGGGCTTGATGACCCTAACAAGAAAATGTCAAAATCTGCACCTTCTGAATATAATAGAATCGACCTTCTGGATTCAGCGGATGAAATCAGAAATAAAATCAAAAAAGCTGTTACTGACAGTGGCAATACCATTGAATACACAGATGAGCGACCGGCTATTAAAAATCTCTTGAATATTTTTTCACTAACTTCAGACAAAACTCCTGAGGAACTTGTGACTCACTTTAAAGGAAAAGGTTTTAAAGAATTCAAAGAAGAGCTTGCTGAATCAATTGTTGCTTTTCTTTCACCTTTTCAAGAAAGATATAATGCTATTTCCGATGAAAATGTCCAGAAAATTCTAGACCAAGGGAAAACCCAGACTAAAAAAATAGCTACGGGGAAATTAGAAGAGGTGAAACAAAAGATGGGCTTATAGATTTTGGAAAAATAAAAAAGACGAGCATCATGCATCGTCTTTTTCTTTTGTCGGGGCGCCGAGAATCGAACTCGGGCTAAACGCTCCCAAAGCGCTCGTGCTACCGTTACACCACGCCCCGCATATTTATCATTGTGCCTCTTAAACCAAAGGCTAAAACAGTCCTATAATACAATCTTTACTCATAAAAGTCAATCACAATCTTAACACCTTTGTTTAAGAGACAAATAAACCAAAGAATGTCCTCTAATTGTTGCATTCTACTTGTTACTTTGCAAAAATAATTATCAAAAATTAGTAGACTTTTGCTCTCATTTCTGCTATCATTAAATAGTTAACATAAAATTAAAGACTGAAACTCATGAATATTTCCTGGTATGGCCACTCTTGTTTCAAGATTCAAACAAAAGCAAAACGAGGCGGTGAAGACGTTGTAATCATCACTGACCCCTTCGACAAATCAATTGGACTCCGAAGGCCTCAAGGACAAGCAAATATTGTAACAGTTTCACATAATCATAATGATCATAACGATACAGAACTTCTAAAGGGAGACTTTTTTGTTGCTGATTCTCCTGGAGAATTTTCAATTCAAGGAGTAACTATTGAGGGAATTAGTAGTTTTCATGACAATAAGGAAGGCCTTGATCGTGGAAGAAACACAATTTTTGTTTTTGAAACAGAAGACTTGCGCGTTTGTCACCTTGGAGATTTGGGACATGAATTAACGGAAGATCAAATTGATGCAATTGGTGATGTCGATATTCTTATGATTCCCATTGGTGGAACCTACACTCTTGATGCCAAGGGAGCAAAAAAGGTTGTTGGACAAATTGAGCCAAAGATAATCATCCCTATGCACTACAAAATTGATGGTCTAACCATAGAGCTTGATGATGAGACTGAGTTTTGTAATGAATTAGGCACAACAATAAAGGATAAACTATCAAGAATTTCTCTGAAGAAAAAAGATCTTGAGGATGTTGAGAATAAGGTAATGCTAATGAATGTTTTCAATTTATAAAAAAATAAACCCTTAAAACAAAATTATGTTGGATCAAATTCTAGAAAAGCCAGAGTCTTATAGAAGAAACGTTGCTATTTTTGCAACTTTCGTAGTCGGAGTAGCTGTTGTTTCTGCTTGGCTTTTGATTGCTGGGTACAACGTTCGTCAATCAACTTTTGCTCTTATTAATTCTGACAACCAACAATCTGGGGAATTTAGAAATAGTCTTCCTTCTATCAGACAAAACGGTGACAGCGTTACAACTGAACTCTCGAAGCAAGATATGGCTGCCTCCGTCAATGTAATAGAGAAAGAAAAATCACTTTGGGATAAATTCCTGGGAAGATAGCTGCATATTAAAATATATACAGACTTATCGAGATAAATTTTTATAAACTAATTAAAGGTTTTGAAAATTTTTCTTGATAAGTCTAGCGAAAGAAACAGCGAAAGAAGAAGATTCTTTCGCAACTTTTGTTTGTGACTACAAAAAACAATTTAAAGAAAAAAATTAACGACTAATTATGGAGAAGGAACAGGAAAACAAGGAAAACAACAGTGATATTGGGAAAATTCAGAATCGTCCAATTACCCAGGAGATGGAGGAATCATATCTCTCTTATGCAATGAGTGTAATCGTCTCCAGAGCTCTCCCGGATGTACGAGATGGTCTAAAGCCAGTACAAAGAAGGATTCTTTATGCAATGTGGCGACTTGGTTTGAAACATAGCGCTAAATATCGAAAAAGTGCAACTGTTGTAGGTGAGGTTCTTGGTAAATATCACCCGCACGGTGATAGTTCTGTTTATGAGGCAATGGTACGAATGGCTCAAGATTTCTCACTTAGAGATCCATTAGTTGACGGCCAAGGAAATTTTGGTTCAATGGATGGCGATAGTCCTGCTGCAATGCGTTATACGGAGGCTAAAATGGCTGCACTTTCATCCGAAATACTAACAGACATAGACAAAGAGACCGTGCCTTGGGTTGATAACTATGATGGTTCAAGAAAAGAACCTTCCTACCTTCCTTCAAAACTTCCTCAATTATTAGTTAACGGAACAACGGGGATTGCTGTTGGAATGGCTACTAATATTCCACCTCACAATCTATCAGAGGTTATTGACGGCATTAATGCATACATTGAAAATCCCGATATTTCAATTGAGGAGCTGGTAAAAAATCACATCAAGGGTCCTGACTTCCCTACTTCTGGAGTAATATACAATCAAGGAGATATTATTGAAGCATACACAACTGGACGCGGTGGAATTGTAACGAGGGCAAAAATTGACATCGTTGAAGATAAAAAAGGAAGGTTCCAAATTATCATTTCAGAAATCACCTACCAGACTAATAAGTCAAATTTGATTATTAAAATTGCGAATCTTGTTAAGGAGGGGAAGCTTGATGGTATTCGTGACATCCGAGATGAATCAGATAAGGACGGGGTGCGAATTGCTATTGATCTTAAAAAGGATGCTTTTCCAAAAAAGACTTTGAACAAGTTATATTCGATGACAGAGCTACAGAAGAATTTTAATTTCAACATGTTAGCACTTGTAGATGGGAGTGACCCAAAAATTCTAAATCTAAAAGCAATTATCGAGCATTTTGTGATTCATAGACAAAACATTGTCACCAGAAGAACACAATTCGAATTGAATAAAGCGAAAGATCGAGCCCATATCTTAGAGGGTCTAAAAAAAGCTCTTGATTTTATTGATGAAATCATTAAAACAATCAAAAAATCAAAAAATAAGGAAGAGGCTCATACTAATTTAATGAAAAACTTTAGCCTTTCCGATAAACAAACTGTTGCTATCTTGGAAATGAAACTACAGACATTGTCTGGGTTGGAGAGGAAAAAAATTGAAGACGAATTAAAAGAAAAGTTAAAATTAATTTCAGAACTCGAAACACTTTTAAAAAGCTCTAAAAAAATTCTTGCTATAGTTTCCGAAGAATTAATCAGTTTAAAGGAAAAGTTTGGGACTCCTAGAAAAACAAAGGTTATGAAGGGTGCTGTTGGGGATTTTTCACAAGAAGATCTTATACCCAACGAAGACACAATTATAAGCTTGACTGAAGATGGCTACATCAAACGTCTGCACCCAACTACATTTAAATCTCAAAAAAGAGGTGGCAAAGGAG
Source organism: bacterium (assembly GCA_018675685.1). Classification (GTDB taxonomy): domain Bacteria; phylum Patescibacteriota; class Minisyncoccia; order Moranbacterales; family DUUL01; genus UBA2772. Next base: position 56,991 of record JABGXP010000007.1, on the reverse strand, counting down.
TTATTGGTGGATCAATTAAAGAAGGAGATGCTGTAGATAAAGTGTTAGGAATCACAACTCATGATGACTTGTTTTTCTTTACGGATACTGGAAAAGTGTTTTGTTTAAAAACCTATGAAATCCCTCTTTCTTCAAGAACAAGCAAGGGTCATGCAATTGTAAATTTCTTGCAAGTTTCACCTGAAGAAAAGATAACTTCAATCCTAGCCATCCAAAAAAACTCCAAAGCAAAATACATGATAATGCAAACAGTTCTTGGGAAAATCAAAAAAACAGCTTTGCAAGATTTCGCAAATGTAAGAAGAACTGGGCTGATTGCAATTGGATTAACTAAGGGTGACTCCTTGAAATGGGTAGGAACAACCTCTGGTGAAGATCATATTGTCATTTGCACAAAAAATGCTCAATCGATTAAATTTCCTGAAAAAAATGTTAGGCCAATGGGAAGAAATGCTGCGGGTGTTCGTTCTATTAAACTCAAGGGTGATGACCAGGTTGTTGGAATGAATGTTGTCAGTGAAGAAGAAACAAAAAAACAACAATTCTTAATCATCACAGAGAATGGTTACGGAAAACGAACTTCAATTAGCAAATACAAACTTCAAACAAGGGGTGGTTCTGGAATTATGACAGCGAATATAACAAATAAGACTGGCAAAATTTCTGCAGCACATATCATAGCAAATGACGTTGAAGCAGATTTAATAACAAGTTCTAATAGAGGACAGATTATTAAGGTTCCAGTACAAAGCATCTCTGTTCTTAATAGAGCAACTCAGGGTGTTAGAATAATGAAACTTAAAAAAGATGAGAAGGTTTCAGCGTCAACGGTAATGAAAATCTAAACCCTTTTCGAAATGATTAGACATCTCAAAGGAGCAAGGCTAATTGCCTTGTTTTTTTGTTAATGCTATAATTTAAAATAGAAAAATGTAAAGTTGTAGTGGGTTGAACTATGCAACAATTCTACTTACATAATAAAATAAAAATCAAAATGAATTATCGAAGAATAACCGGTTTCTTACTGGTGTCAATTTTAACATTAACTCCTTTTTTATTTTCTGGTTGTGGTGACAAAGGAACGGTGATTCCCTACAAACTAACACTGGAGATTTGGGGTGTTTTTGATGACTCTGGTAATTTTGCTGATATCAACACTGGTTATATCGGGAGCAATCCAAGGGTTGAAAAAGTTATCTATAAAAAAATAGCCAGCAATCCACGGGAATTTGAAAAAGAGCTGATTGATGCTTTTGCTAGTGGAAATGGACCTGATGCTTTTTATTTTAGTAATTCATGGCTCAAAAAACATGAAAATAAAATTGCAGCGATGCCAAACAGTGAATCATTTTTGACAAAGCATAAAAATGATTTCGTGGACGTTGTTAGTCAGGATTTTTTCAAAGAAGGAGAGGTTTTTGCACTACCTTTATACTGCGACACACTGGCTCTCTACTACAATAAACACTCCCTTAATCAAGCTGGAATCACTGCTCCACCTAAAACTTGGGATGAAGTCAAAAAACAAACAAAAGCTCTAACTAAGATTGATGAATTTGGTAATATTACTCAATCAGCAATAGCCCTTGGAAGATCAAAAGCTCCTGGTGCGATCAATCGTTCGTCTGATATTCTTATTTTAATGATGCTACAAAATGGAGCTAATTTGAGCAATCGCGATTCAATAGATTTTTCTGCTTCAGATACTAGCGTGGATCCCGGGGTAAATGCTCTTGATTTCTATACACAATTTGCGAAAGCTGATTTAGATGTCTATACCTGGAGTAACAAAATGCACTATTCTGATGATGCATTCCAGGATGGTGAAGTGGCTATGATTATTGGGTACCCTTATAAATATGATCAGTTGAAAAAATCCGCTCCAAAATTAAACTTTGAGATTGCTCCAGTGCCTCAGCTAAATCTTGATAACAAGGTTAACTTCGCTAACTACTGGGGTCTAGCAGTCGCAAAAAGCAAAAATATTCCTGCAGATGCAAGGTATACCAACAAAGATAGAGTTAGTGAAGCTTGGAAATACATTTCCTTCCTCACGACTAAGTCAGCTGGTTCAGGAAATGATCCAACAAAAATATATCTAGACCGAACAAATAAAATTGCAGCTCGAAAAGATTTAATTGAGGAACAAAAAAAGGAAGCTTTTCGAGGTTTATTTGCCGAGCAAGCATTGACAGCTAAATCCTGGGTGGTCCCAGATGAGGTGGCTGCTGATGACATCTTGGCAGATGCAATAGATGAAGTTTCAGGAGGAGAGTCGAGTGTAAAAGATGCTCTTGATCGAGCAGCCGCAAGGTTGAAAGCAATTTGGAAATAACTAATACAGACAATCATTAACCAATTTTATGATAAAAATGAAATTTTTAGCACTTGTTTTTACTCTTGCTTTTTCCTTTGGATTATTTCTCACTCTCAACGTTCAAACAGTTAGTGCTGCTCCCTGTACTGCAGCTCAACCAAGTGAGGGACTGGCCGGAATTGATATATTAACCTTTAAAAGATCCATTGTTCCCTGTGGCAGAACATGTGATGATACTAGAACATCATCACCATACGATGAAACCCAAAATTGCACACTTTGTCACCTGCTTATTATGGTAAAAAACATCTTCGATTTAATGTTTGCTTGGATAATTATTATTGCCTTGTTGATGCTGACGATTAGCGGGGTTGTTTATTTATTATCAGCCGGAAATCCTGGAACAGCAAGTTTTGCAAAGGGGGTAATAACAAAAACATTAATGGGATTTGCTGGTTTTATTCTTGCTTGGATGTTTGTTTATACAATCCTTGTATTCCTTTCTGCAAACACAGCTGGGACTATTGGAATTGGCGCTGGTTCTAATTGGTACGAGTTCACTTGTGAAATTACAAGTGATTTTGACTAGGATAATTATTTTTAAAAATAACAACATGAGATCTTTATTTTTTGTATGCTTTCTAGCTATAGTCCTCTGTCTACCTCTCTCCTTAAACTCGAACATTTTTGAGCTTAATTCAGCCCTTGCTGTTAACAACACCCACAGCTACACGAATCCTTTGACTGTCACCAGTTTTTCTGGTTGGTTTGGAAATTTACTTGTACAAATCCAAGGTATTGTCGGTTGGCTTGCAGTGGTTATGATTATTATTGGTGGACTAGTTTATGTAACTTCAGGAGGATCACCGGCTCAAACAGCAAAAGGGAAAGCTATTGTCTTAACATCTCTTATTGGATTTGCTGTTGCAGTCGCAGCACCTTCACTTCTAAAAGAGGTCAAAGACATCGCAACCCTTGGTGCTGGTGGAGGTCCTCCTACGGCAATTTCAGGTGCTAAAACAATCCAAGAAATTGTGACCGACGTAATGCAATTTCTCCTAGTACTGGTGGGCGTGTCCTCTGTTATCAGTTTTATTATCGGAGGTATTATGTATATCACTTCAGGAGGCGACCAAACAAAGGCTGACAGTGGAAAAAGAGTTGTCACATACTCGATTATTGCAGTTTGTGTCTCTGGTGCTTCTTTGATGATTATCAAGCAAGTATTGGCTCTGCTGAGTTAAGAAACTATTACTATCTTTCAAAAATCTTTCTAATGAAAAAAACTTTGAAAAAATTATCCTCAAAAATAAATGGGGACAAACTTTTTTTAGTTTCCAATATTTTATTTTGGAGCGCGATTTTTTTGACATTTTTTGTAACAGGAATTCAAAATCTTGACCCTGACTTTGCTTGGCATCTTCGAGTTGGTGAAGAAATATCAATCACAAGACAAGTGCCTTCCATCGAGAAATATCTATTCCCTACTCTCGGAGAACATTGGGTTGATCATGAATGGTTGAGCAATCTTTTGCTTTTTAATATCTATAGTTTTTTTGGAAACTTTGGGTATTGGTCATTAGGCATCATCTTTGCATTAATAGCTCTCGGGACAGTCAGTTTAGTTGCTAAAATAAATCGTAAATATTTTGTCGCCGAACTTCCTCGTTGGGATTTTTTCTTCCTTAACACAGTTTTTACAACTCTCGCGACACTTGCTCTCTTGCGTTCATATGGAATTCGCTTGCAAGTTATGACTTGGCTTTTTTTTGTTTTGTGTTTTTGGCTTTATTTTAAAATAGAAAAAGAGCGTAAATTAAAATATTTATGGGCATTCCCCGTTCTTTTCTGTTTATGGGCAAATCTGCATGGAACATTTGTTTTGGGCCTTGCTATTTCCTTGCTGCTGCTCGCTTTTTTATTTTACAAAAACAAAGAAAAGGTATTGCGTGTCAAAATAACCATTGCTGGATTTTTAACAATTTTTTCAACACTACTGACTCCCTATGGGATTGAACTATGGAAATTAATTGCTGGTGAGTATACTCAAAACACTTCTTATCTAGTTAGAATATTCGAATGGCTTCCTCTGTATGCAGCCCCCTACATTGAGTGGTATGCTACTTTCTATTTATCCCTGATTATTTTTGTCTTCTTAATATCCCTGATTCTTAAGACTCTACCTAAAAAACCTAGTGTTTTGCTTTATTCTATTTTTGTTATTTTTACGTTACTTATTTCAGTTAAATCTCGTCGTTTCATCTCAATGTTTGCTTTATGCTCATTTCCTTTCGCCATCTTTGCAATCTCAAAAATGCTCGATGGGAAAATAATCAAAAAATATTTTGGGATCATTGTATGCATAATCGCACTACCTATTATATGTAATAAATTAGTATACGCTTCCACTGTTCCAAAAAATCTTTTGATTCAAAACACCCCAATGGCTCCATACAAGGCAGTCGCATTTTTAAAAGAAAACAAACAATTACATCCTTACAATATCTATAATAAATATGGCTGGGGGGGGTACTTAGTGTGGATGTGGCCAGAAAAACTGCACTTTATTGATGGAAGAATGCCACAAAAACCATTAACAGATGGAACCTCTTTTATAGAGGAGTACCATTTATTCAGAGAAGACGCTATTCTAACGAAAGAAAAATTGACTCAATATGATATCAAAATAGCTCTTCTTTCTCAAGAACGTTCAGTTGCCGACTCTCTGCCGAGTTATCAAAAATTTATTCTTAAATATCTCTTTTCTGTTGATATCAAAGACTTTGAAGGAACAGACACCCTGAGAGAATATTTAGAAAAAAACTGGAAAGAGATTTATGCTGATGATTTCAGTGTAGTTTATATAAGTCCTGAAATAGAATAGCTATTCAAAAAATTTAAAAAATAAAAAACTTGTGCTATACTTACTAGTATCAAATAAGTCTTTAGTCAAAACAAAAAAGTGAAAAAAATGATTCACCCAACCTCCCTAGCGTTTATTGTGCTGTCTTTTTTGTTTTTAACTTCTCACTTTGCTCTAGCTGGTACATATAGCTCCGCAGCAGATGGAGGTGGTTTAAATAATCCCCTCCTTATTTCAGACAGCATAACGGCTTTTTTTGAAGAAGTGATGCTACACTTGCAAGGAATAATAGCATTTCTGGCAGTTATGTTTATTGTTATCGGAGCAATTCTGTACATGACGGCTGGAGGAAGTCAGGCAATGGCTACCGCGGGTAAAGTATGCGTTACTAGCGCAATCATCGGTCTTGTGCTTGCCGGTGCTGGACCTTCCTTTTTATACCAAATTAAATTCTCGGTTTATGGCGATGTAAATGCTGCGGTTCCAACGGATATCGCTGCTGCACCAACGCTTATAGCCATCATAGGAAGGGTTTTAACCTTTCTCTTGTCAATCACTGGCATCCTTGGTATAATAGGTTTAACAATTAGTGGCTTATTATATCTGTTAGCATCTGGTGACAGTTCACAGGCACAAAAAGCTAAAGAAGCTGTTAAATATTCCCTTGGTGGAATTGCAATAGCTGGTGCCGCACTGATAATAGTAAGACAAATAATCCTCTTATTGACCTAACGAGAGGACTCAAACAAAAAAAGATAGATACATATCATAATATAAAAAAATAATACTAGAAAGACGGGTGAAAATATGAAATTAACAAAAAAACATTTTTTAGCGTTTAGTGTTGCACTAGGGCTCATGATGGTTCCAGTATTTGTTCAAGCAGCAGCAGCAGCTCCTGGAGGTACAGGAGGTTGGCAAATTAATCGAAATATGGCTTCCACTGGATTAAATAATACGAGTGTTGCTCAAATTATTTTCACTATCCTGCAGTGGTTGCTTCTAATTTTGACATTCTTAGCTGTTATGGGATTCGTAATCTCTGGTATTATGTACATCACAGCTGGAGGATCAGATCGAGCAGACGAAGCGAGAAAGTGGCTTACTTACTCCATTATTGGTATCATTGTTGCTCTTCTAGGTTACGTTATGACTACATTCATTTCTACTATGATTGGCGGACAAGTACAGCAAGAAGGCTAGTAGGTTCTCTTCAAAAATAAAAAATAACAAGCTATTTATAGTTTGTTATTTTTTATTTTAATTGCTATAATTTAGAAAATAGCTCTTAAATTTAAAAATGAAAAAAAATATAAAAAAAATAGCTTCAACCTTTTTTTTATTAAGCATTCTCACTTCTCCACTTTTAGTTTCTGCTCAATTTATTGTCGAAGAAGAACGTGAAGTTCCATCAACATTCGCACAGCAAGGATTAAAGACATTAAACACTACCATTGGTGCTATTAATATTTTTTTGGGAATATTCTTTCTAGTCTCTATTATTGGATTAATTGTTGCTGGTATTCGATTTATAATCGCAGGGGGCAGTGAGTCAATGCTAAACTCTGCTCGTAAAATTTCTATTGCCTCCGTTGTAGGAATAATATCTTCTCTTATAGGCTATCTTTTGATAAATACTATTAAACATTTTATAATATAATTATGAGAAAAATAACCAAGACAATCCTAGCAACAATGGTCTGCTTTTTGCCCTTATTTCTTTTCTTGGTACAAATCCCTTCTGCGTCAGCAGCCGCTGGTTGGCAAGTAGGCTATAACCTTGCGCGAGATGGTTCAGCTCTTCCAGAAAATCAGGTCCAGGTGGTTGTCTTTGTTTTGTTGCAATGGTTGCTACTTATTTTTACTTTTATCTGTGTGATTGCTTTTGTTTTGGCTGGTATGATGTTTCTAACGACAGGCGGCGACGCTCAACAAGCTGCTACTGCTAAAAAATATGTTCAGTATGCAACGATTGGCGTTGCAGTTGGAATCTCTGGCTATGTTGTCATAACATTCGTCAGCACTTTAATGTCAGGGCTAGTCCAAACAGAAGGATAATTATATAATTTGCAAAAAATAACCATTGAAATCTTATGAAAAAAATAACTTCTACACTGCTACTCTTATTGTTTATTGTCTTCGGTTTCGGGCTTGTTGGTTTTTCAGCCGCCAGTGTTTCTGCTGCAGGAATAACAATCCCAACAGGTACTGGTCTGCCAAATGTAACCGACACAACGGGTCAAGGTCCGGTTGTGCAAGTTGTCCTTAATTTCATGGCATGGCTACTTGGGATCTTTATGTTACTCGCTGTAATAGCCTTTGTTGTAACAGGAATTCAATATCTAACTTCAATGGGAGACCCCTATAAAGCTGAAGGGGCAAAGAAAGCTTTTATCTACTCTGTTACTGGCGTTGCTGCAGTCGGTGGAGCGTTGGTGTTGATCAATACAATTGATGCTCTTTTGCGCTAGAGGAATTTTCAATATTAAAGCCCCGTTTTTCCAAAAGGAAAAACGGGGCTTTTGCTGTTTTACAGCTTTAATAATCACTTCTTTTTAAGTTTCAGTCTATACTTCACATGCGGGAAATCTCCTAAAATTGCACCCTTGGGCACAAACAACATTTGTTCAGCTCTGCTTTGCAGCCGCAATTCAGAACCACTTCTAATTAATGCTACATTCTTGGGAATTCCAGGTTGACCACCTTTAATACTTCCTCTGAACTTTTCGGTCGGTCTTTTTGTGCTACCAATTCCAATTACGTTTGTGAAAAAACGTGCTCCAGCCTCCCCATTTCTTTCATTGAATTGAAATAATGTTGCTCTAGGAAAATTAATTGATGCGTTACCTTCACTGAAACGAAACCCCCAGGCCTTATCGAAAATAATTTTATTCTCGAATTCTGGACCAATTTTAGGGATTGTGAAAAAAACCATCCCAGCATCACCAATTTCAGCTCTAGCAATGTGTACTTTATTTTCTTCACCATGAAAAAAATATTGATACCCACTATAACCGAAATATCCTAGCACTAAAAGTAAAACTATTGTTGTGAATCCACCCCAGTTAAACCAACCTGTTAACCAGGTTGGGATTTTAAGTCTTGGCAAGGAAAGTATACCCTCACCTCCAGAACTTGTTTTACTACCAATTAGCGCAAAAGATATAATTGCTATAATTGATATTACTAGCCCTATTGTAATGACAGTTGTCATTGTGACCCCCCTCTCACCCCTCTTATTGCAGGGATAAGTTGCTCAACTAAAGTTTTGATTTCACTTAAATCAGCCAATCCAAAGACTTTTTTCTCTTCTGTGGAGAGTCCTTCTGTTAGCTTAAGTAGTTGGGATTGCTTTTCTTGACCTAATTCAGGATACATAAGCTTGAATTTTTTGCTGATTTCATCAAATCTTTTCATTTTCATCTTAGCCTTTTCTTTCTTTAGTTCCTCTACTAGAACGTCAGCACGGGCTGCAGCGATTGCTTCTATGGGATCAATACGATCAATATTAACTGCGGTGATTTCAACTCCATAGCGATGATCAGAAACAGAAACCTTTTTTTCCCAAAGTATCCTATCCACTACCGCTCCCGCTCTGTTGGTGACTTTCTGAGGCTCTTTAAAGGCCATTGCGATGCTTTCATTAATGTCAGCTTTCAGCATAAGAGCTTGCTCTAGCTTTGATGCAATAAGCTTGCGAACCAAAACTTGATCAGTTATTGCGCTCATGCCAATCTCAACCTCCTTCAAGGAAATAGCTAATGCGCGATAGGCGCAAAAATCTGATCGTCTAAATTGTACATTACCAGAAACAACCACAGCACCTCTTTTAACATCATATCGCTGATTTTCGATTCTCAGTGTCATGACGTCTCTTTTCAATAAATAGATTTTATGCCAAGGCCATTTAATGCTAAGCCCTTCTGTCGCAGGTCTTTTAAGTGGAACTGAACAATTAAATTCATCTTTTTCCACATTAAATCTGCCGATAATCAAACTTTCTAAAACAGAAACTTGCGCCGCAGGTACTCGATAAATCACTGTGCGCACGATTACAAATATTGCAATACTCACGATAACAAGCAAGACATATGCCTCAATTGAGGATGTATCAATCATAATTCCTATAATTGAAAAACCCCACAAAAGAATCATGAATATCACAAAAACCACGAAAAACATCTTTAAACCATTTTCAATTTTTTGCATAACTTCTCTCCTCTGCTGATTTTTGCGTCCTTGGTTTGATGGACTTTATAAACTTAACTTAATTTTCAAATAACTTTGTAAAAGAGATTTTTATTCCTTTTTTACATTATTAAATTATAGCATTTTTTATGAATTTTGTCAATGTTTACACCTACCAGTCCTCTTTGATTTCCCTTTTAATATTTGATCTTTTAATCTATAATGTAGTTATATTCGCAAAAATATTAACAAAAAATAATGCAGAGTTTTTATATTGTGCTAATTGGCTTATTTACCTTGTTTTCAGCTGATAGTGCCCAGGCCTATCTAGATCCTGGAACTGGAAGCTTTATCTTCCAACTGGCGATTGGTGCTATCCTTGGCGGAATTGTAGCCTTGAAACTAAGGTTTAAGCAAGTGAAAAATTTCGGCTTATCTCTATTTAAGGGGAAAAAGGTAGAATCTAAAGAGAATCTTAAAAAAAGCTAGTTTATGGTTACAAAAATCAAAAGCTCTTTTCGCGACCCAAGCGGGTTTCTTTTTCAAGAAAAGGGTGTCTTATACCGAAATATCGACAAGTCCTACCGAAAAAACTATAATAAAATGCTTTCTTCAGGTATTTTGGAAGAGTTTTGGAAAAACAATCTCCTAGTCAAGCACAAAGAAGTTGGTATAAAAAAACAAAACTCCTCAACATTCAAAACAATTTCCCCGGAAATAGTTCCCTTTATCTCGTATCCTTATGAGTGGTGCTTCTCACAGCTTAAGGATGCCGCTCTTTTGACCTTAAAAATGCAAAGAATGGCACTTTCTTTTGAAATGACACTAAAAGACGCTAGTGCTTTTAATATCCAATTCAAAAACGGAAAACCAATCTTTATTGATACTCTCTCCTTTGAAGTCTATGAAAATGGCTCTCCCTGGATAGCCTATAAACAGTTTTGCCAACATTTTCTAGCGCCACTAACTTTAATGTGCTACCAGGACCTACGCTTAAATCAGCTCCTTAAGACCTTTATTGACGGTATTCCACTCGATCTAGCAAGTTCTCTTTTGCCAAAAAAATCTTATTTAAAGTTTTCTCTACTTACGCACATCCATTTGCATGCAAAAACGCAAAAACACTATGCAGACAAACCAACAAAAAGTCGCATAGCCAGAACAGTTAAAATGAGTAAAAACGCTCATCTAGCTCTTATTTCAAGCTTAGAGAATGCAGTAAAAACCTTAAAACCAGCCAAAATAAAGACTGAGTGGGGTAATTATTATAAAAAAACAAACTATTCTGATAACTCTTTCTTACAAAAAAGGAATGTCATTAAAAAATTCCTAGAAAAATCAGGAAAACCCAGAAATGTTTGGGACTTAGGCAGCAATACTGGTTCTTTTAGTAGAATTGCTTCTAATATGGGAATTTCCACTGTTTCCTTCGACATCGACCCTATTGCTGTTGAAAAGAACTACCTTCTAACAAAAAAACAGCGAGAATCTGATATTTTGCCATTAGTGTTAGATCTAACCAACCCAAGTCCAAGTATTGGCTGGGCACACGAAGAAAGAATTTCCCTGCAAAAAAGGGCAAATTCTGATTTAATTATGGCATTAGCACTTATCCATCATCTTTCTATCTCAAACAATCTCCCATTTGAAAATGTGGCTGAATATTTTAGCAAACTAGCAAAAAATCTAATCATTGAATTTGTTCCAAAGTCTGACTCCAACGTCAAAAGACTACTTTCAACAAGAGAGGACGTCTTTCCAAAATACAATGAAAGGTATTTTGAAAAAGCTTTTTCAAAATACTACAAGATAAAAGACAAAACTAAATTGAAAGATTCGGAAAGAACTCTGTATTTAATGACAAAACTCTAAAAAATGAGCAGTTCTCAAAACAAAAAAAGGTTCATCAATTTTCATCCATACCTTTTTTCTCTTTTCTCAGTTCTCTCGCTTTACACTTACAATAAGGATTTGCTGAGCCCAGCTCATGCTTTTTGGCCAACAATCTTAGTTTTGTCTTTTACTACAGCGGTGTATCTTTTCATAAGACACTTTATCCAAAATCCTGAAAAGGCTGCTCTCCTTTCTTCTATTCTCTTGTTTACATTCTTTTCCTTTGGACACTGCATAAAACTTCCTTTCTTATCATTCCTACCAATGTTTGATGGAAACCTAAATTATTCTATTGGACTAATTATTTGGCTTCTTTTTATTTTGATTTGCACAATTTCAATTACTAAGTCGAGAAAAAACTTTTGGAGAATTTCTTCTTATTTAAATACTGTTTCCCTTATTTTAGTCGTTATCTCGACTGCTAACATAATTTTTTATGAAATTAGATCAAAAGACATCTCGGAATTGATTACAAAAACAAATAGTTCAATTGTGGCTTCTCCCGAAGAAACTTATCCCGATATTTACTATATTGTTTTAGACGGTTTTGCCCGGCAAGATGTTTTGAAAGAAATCTATAATGTTGATAATAGTAGTTTCATATCCTCATTGGAAGATTTGGATTTTTTTGTTGCTAGCCAAAGCACGGCCAATTATCCTCAAACGTACCTTTCGATTTCTTCCGCGCTCAATCTCCAATATCTTGATGATATAGCCTTAACAATGGGGAAAGAATCAACAGACCGTGGACCTTTGCAAAAAATCCTAAATGACAATCAAGTTTATGAAACATTGAAAAAAAATGGTTACTCTTTTGTATCCTTTCCTTATACTTGGACAGGGACTGCTAACAATCAACACACTGACATTTTTATGCAAAATCAAATTGGATTTGGCGAATTTGGTGATTTATTATTAGATCTTACGCCTGTTTCGATTCTACTTCAAAAAAATCTTCAGTCTGATCAACACCGTAATAAAATTTTGCATGTATTTGAAAAAATGGGTGAAGTCGCAAAAATCAAAAAGCCAACGTTTACCTATACCCACATTTTAGCACCTCATCCGCCTTTTGTTTTTCTTTCAGACGGAAGCCCAACAAAAATAGGTGGGCGGATGTATGGCAATGACGGAAGTCATTATTTTGAACTTCATCCGGATAAAGAAGAATATCGCAATTTATACGCCGAACAAACATCCTTTATAGCTCAAAAAACATTGAAAATGGTAGAAGAAATTCTAACTAACTCTGCTGAAAAACCGATTATAATACTCCAATCAGACCATGGGCCTGGATCAATGCTGGAATGGGAAGACGAGAAAACAACAAACATGAAAGAACGTTTTTCTATTCTCAATGCCTACTATTTTCCAGACACGGAAAAAACTAGTCTATATGAAACAATAACACCGGTTAATTCTTTTCGTGTTATCTTCAATAATATTTTCGATGCAAACTTTGAGCTTCTCCCTGATAAAAATTATTTTGCGCGTTGGAGCACGCCCTATCACCACATCGATGTAACAGAGAGGGTTCAATAGTTTAGTCTTAAAAAAATACTTCTGGAGCTCAGTTTCTCTGAAATATTAATGGTCTTGTAAGTAAAAAGGGTTGCGCTATATTATAACGCTACCCTTTTTCTCTCCTATTTTATTCTGTAAGCTTTGCCACTTCCTTCATTATCTTTTCAGAAAATGCTTTTTCAGTTCCCTTGAAATCAGCGAAAGAAAGTGCTGTTCCAATGCGAATATCAATCTTACGACCAGAAAGTTTTGGACCTCTTCTGTCCCATGACCAAACCTCAAAGGCCCCTTTAATTCCTACTGGAATGATTTTAACATTAGGAACTTTTTGAGCAATTCTGCCAAATCCAGGATACGGATCACCAATTTTACCAGTTTTTGTTCTTGTCCCTTCTGCAAATAGCACCACAGGGAGATTCTCGTCGGTAAGCAATCTCATTGCCTTGGAAATTGATTTTCTATCCGCTCGAATATGCCCCATCGGCGAAAGAAAAAACTTCCAAAGAGGCATGTCGAAGTAGCGAGTTTTTACAAAAAAGGTTAAGTTTTTAACTTTCTTAAGTGCAAAAATCACTAGCATGAAATCAAGATATGACTGATGGTTAGGAACAATAAGATATTCACCTTCATCAGGAATATTTTCCAAACCGTTTACCTCTCTAAGCCACAAAAAAGCAGCTAAACGTGAAACTAGATTCTTTAAACCCCAACAATAGAACCTTCCTTTAGCTGAGGAATTTTCTGGATACTTGCTTCTGTTTTTTCCAAAAAAATTCCCTCTCATAAACTCACTGAAGCTCTCTTCTTCGTTGACCCATCCAATCATAGTTTGGAAGCCATACAAGGCCATTAGACCTACTCCTAGGAAAGCACTGATCGCTTCCTTAATATAGACAAAAAAATTTTTCTTTTCCTGACTATTGTTCATGACTGTCCTCCTCTCTTCCCTCTTAAAGGTTTCTGATTCTTACTTAAAGAACTATTGAAGTTTCAAAGTAGCATAAATACCGATAAACTACAACTATTGAACATAGTATGGAAAACGTACCTGCCAAAAATTACGCTTTGGCAAAGTTGGCTTCATTACAGAATTAACATATTGCCATTCTATTTCATCAATCGGATTATAATTCAATTCAAAAGCCTTTTTAAATCTTTTTTCGTTTAATAAATATGTGCCGACTTTTGAGTTATGAAAAGAAATCTCTCCTTTATTCTCTTTTTGTGCAAAAATAAAACCTTCCTGTGAATCAAAAATAAAGCTGTGGATATACTCATCAATCATATTTTCCAACTCTTCCCCTTTTGGTCTTTCTTCGTATTCTTCAAAGATATATTCCATTGCCAAAATTCTGGCTTGCTCATTATCTTTCTCTAACTGAGATATATATGGGACAACCTTGCCAAACCCAGCGGCTGCAACTGTGTATGCATACTCTTTCCAGGGAGATTTTCCATCTTCAATTATCTGTAAACCTTCACGATTAAATTTTGTATACGAGGTCATTCCAGGAGCATCTAACACAATAAAGCCATCATCATTAAGGCGATTTCTTACAAAGCTATAGAATTCTCTGCTATATAATCTAGACGTATTATAATCAACAGGCATTGGAAAATCCATATAAATGGCATCGAATTTATCTTCTGAATTCCTCACAAAAGTATATGCATCGCCAACTCTAAGATCCACTCTGTTATTGAAAAAAGCTCCTTTATTCATGGATAGGAGTAAGGAGTGCTCTTTAGAAAGTCGTATCATTTCACTGTCGATGTCTATTTGAATAATTTTTTCGATTTCCTTGTATTTCAAAAGTTCCCTTGTGAGCATCCCATCCCCACCCCCAAGGATTAAGACATTTTTAGGGACCATATCGGTTGCTAAAATTGGAACATGTGCAAAATATTCATGATAAATTTCCTCTGTCCCTGAGTTGAATTGCCAATCTCCATTTAAATACAATTCTTTTCCGAGCGGGAATTCCGGTTCATAGAGAAGTTTGTCTGTATAGGCATCCATTACAATATTTGCAGCACTAAAGCTTTGCCCATCTATTATGTCTATCTTTTGATATGCAGAACGATACGTTTCAATCTCTGGGGCATTTTCAAGTAATGAAAGTATGCTTTTAAAATCATACAACGCCTGAGGATAGTAGTAATATTTTTTAGTAAAATATTTTTCAATTTCACCTGAAAATAAAACGCCTAGTGATAAAAATCCGATTAAAAAAAATCCGATTGCTAAATTTCCATTCTTGTTTTTTTGTTGCTGCAGAAAAACCTTTCCTATATATATAGCTGCGAGCATGTTTATAATTGCAACTAAAAATCCAACTGCTATTATTTTAAGCGTAGAAATTAAAAAAAGTGGAAACAAAACAGCCCCTAGCAAAGAGCCGAAATAATCCACACCCAAAACCCTGTTGGTAACTTTTTTTTCTGATGAATACTTATTCGCAATCTTCATAAGCATTGGTAGTTCAAATCCGCTCAAAAAACCAATCACAAAAACAATTGCCTGGCTACCTAATAATATAAAGAAGAAGGCCATCTTAGCGCTTCCATGAGCCAAAAAATACATATCAATAATTTGAACAAAATGCATCAAGCAAACAGCTAGTCCACCGAATAAAGCTAGTGACAGTTCAACTAAAAAAAGTTTTTTTATAACATTTTCCTGTCTCACTTTTCCACTCAAAATTGCACCGAGTCCTAATGAACCTAAAAAAACTCCGATGGTAATGCTATACCAAATAATTGCATTCCCAGCGATTAATGAGATTGTGTGTGCTAAAAGTAATTGATAAACAATACTGCAAAAAGCAACTACGAAGGTTAACACATAAATTCTGTTTAGGTTTTTCTTCTTTCCTTGAGTCTCTTTCTTTTTCTTTTGCTTATTTTTTCTATTTCTCATTTTCTAAAATTTTATTTCAAATAAATATTTATCATCATCTCGTTTATCTTTTCCGCAAAAACAAAGGTCATTGCTAGTACTAAAAATAAGCAAATCTGCAAACCAAATAATTTCTTTATAAAATATTGTTTCTTTTCTTTTGCTCCCCATTGCAGATAAAAAATAATTCCAACAATACAGTTTAAAAAACCGATAAAAAAAGTCGTTTGCAATAAGCCAAATTTTGGATAAAAAATAAGCGCGAAAACAAGAGATCCCACAAAAGCACCTAGATAATCAATACCTAATATTTTCCCGTCTTCATTGTTATTTTTTTTATCTTGGATATTTAATGCCATTAAAAGAGGAATTTCAAAACCAGTTAGGATCCCAATTATTAGTATCAAAAATAGCGCGAGTATTAAAAAAGCCATTCCTTCACCCAAAAAAGAATGTGCGAAAAATAAAAAAATTGGCGAAAAGCCACCAATAACAACCAGGAGAGTTTCTATTGTCATAAAAGATATTGTTTTGCGTTTTACTATTTCACCCTCTGCGATCATCGCTCCAACACCCATAGCAAACATATAAATTCCGATTGTCACACTGAAGCGCAAAATAGTGTTTCCTAAAAATAATGACAGCGCCTGACCAAGAGCCAACTCATATGCAATACTACAAAATGCCACCACAAAAGTAAGTACATATAACAATTTTTGTTTATTCACTTTTTTCATTTTCACTTTTTATTTCTTTCCACAAAAAACTCTGCGATTTTTTTTGATATTAAAAAACTAAGCGCAAAAGTTATTTCCCAAAATAATAAATTTTTAATCAAAAAATATTTCAGATAACCGCTTCCGGGATTTGAGGCGTCACAAGCATAAAAAACACAATTTATATTTTCTTCTGGCACAGTTAATAAGAATGTTGCTGTTAAAAGAACAAATCCATAAACTAAAATTGGGATCAAAGCTTTTTTACTAAATCCCAATTTCCAAACTCCAAAGAAAGAAATTGGGATCACAATGGTGTGCAAATTAACAGAAAGCCAGAAAACAGTTGACCCATATCCAGCTAACTCAGCCGTTCTACCTGCGCCCATTCCAATTTGCTCCAAAAGAAAGTCTAGGATCCAACGAAATTGCGCAGGAACTGCCATGGTGAAGGCTAGTGTTACCATGATTTTGTTGCGAAAAATAAGTCCTAATCCTAAAATAACTGCCGTAAAGTCACAAAACCAAAGCATTTCAGTTGGGTCCTGCCAACGTACAAAGTTCACATATTGATTTGCAAGAACACTTCCAACCACAAATAGGCCTAGGAAGAAGAATTTATCAAATTTTATTTTCTGCATTTTTTGATTATCTTACGGGCTTTTTAGTGCTCTCAAAGTCTTTTAATTATACCAACTTCTAACTTTTGAGCAAGTTTCAAAAAGATAGCTTTTTTGTTGTTTCTTGGATCAAAAACACCTCTCTCGCTCTCATTATTGTCTAGCACTTGATTTTCAAGACCTCTTTGCTGCACTTGCCTATAAAAATAATTACATCTGCTTAGAAGCGAATTTTGATGCTTATGGTTTTTTACTTTCCAATATCTAACGGCTGTCTCTTTAGAAAAACAAAAGAGCACCTCTTTAAAGTGCTCTTTTGTTTTTATCATTGCTAGCGTCCTTACTTGTTTACCTTCTTAAGTTCTTTTTGCAACCTCTCGATATGATCTTGAGTTTCTTTGTTTAATTTTTGCAAAACCTCTTTTACAGTTTTTTGATTGGGTATAAAGATTTCAAAACATTTCTGTTCCAAAAAAGATTGCTCTACTCTCAAGGCAATCTCTAAAGCTTCCATGTGAGATAAATCATTCTCCTTTGCTTGCTCAATGCCGTCTTGTACAAAATCAGCAACATATTTAATTGCTCCTCTAGCAAAGTTATTGTCTTCGAAAACATCTTCCTTGCCACTATATGCGTTTCTAATCTCTATGGCATGTTGGATTTCCTCCTTTGACAATTGCTCCCAAAAAACTTTTCTCTCAGGAAGCTTTTGCGAATAAATACGATAAAGTTTACTAATTTTAAGTTCGTTGAGCTCAAATAAGTCAAGAATTAAGTCTGATTGAAAATTCATACTTTTTTGATTATTTATTATTCGCCTTTATTATAGTCTAAACTGGAACCTTTACAAGCAAATTTCTATTTGCAAAGAAATTTTATTTAAAAAAGCTACTTTTACAAGTAGCTTTTTTAGTAGATTACAAAAAAATAGGGTTATTTACTGTTCGGATTATTAGTTGGTCCCCATCCACACCCTATCCAAACCCCATCACCTTCAGTGCCAATCAAAACACACATCATACCGCTATTCTCCTTATCTTTCAAGGCAAAACCTGATGACTGAGTTCCAGCTGGTGGAGCAAAGGTAAACCCAAGTCCTCCAGTGTCCGCTCCTAAATCCAGAAAGTATTCTTGCAGCTTGTCAAAGTCTTTAGCAGAAAGGTCTTCTGCTGTGAAGCTTTTAGCTTTTTGAAGTTTTAAGCCCACCCTCTCTGCTGTCCACGAAACTTCATCATCTTTAATTTTAGAAAAATCTAAATCAGTTTCTTTTTCAAGATCAATGAGAAATTTGGCGACTGTATCCTTCTCAACTCCCTTTGCCAATTTGGAAGACTTGTCCTCTTTCTTAGAACCTTCTTTTTGGCTTTTTTCTATTTTCACATCAACACCCATTCCATCTTCATCGGGAGTTGCAACTATAAAGGACATAACTATCACTACAGCTCCTAGAAAAATTATCTTTCCCAACGCCAATAAACCAGAGGTTACATGCACCCAAGTCCATCTAAGGAAAATTGCCCATATCAAGACACCTATGATTGTCCCAAATGACCAACCGGATCCCCAGAAAGCAAGTAGGAAAAAAACTCCAATCGCCAATAAAAACCAGAAAATTATCTTTCCAACTGTATTTTTACTTTTCTTTGCTGCTGGTTTAATGTTTTTCTTTATTTCTTTTTTTCTTTTTTCAGCATCAATCTCTTCTTCACTTTGATAAAGCTCTGATTCTATTTCCATATCAACCATTTTTTTTGCATCTCCCTTAGCAGCAAACCCGCCTACTCTCAATATACCTAATTTTTTTAGCCAGTAGATAATTTTGTCCATATTATTTCTTTATTTATAAATATTTTAACTTTATTTTATCAGAAAAATACTCGAAAGCCTAATTTTGCTTGATTTCCCTTCAACTTTACTAAAAAAATAAAACCAAAACTGAGTGTTTTGGTTTCGCTTTGCACGGGTGGAGAGAATCGAACTCCCGCTAGAGGTTTTGGAGACCCCTGTACTGCCACTATACTACACCCGCAATAAACCATCTGAATGGTTTATTTATCTATAAACTGACTATTTTATCTTCTTACCTTCATTGTGCACAGTGTGTGTTTTGCACTTTGGACAATGTTTTTTCAACTCAAGTTTCTCTTGAATCTTTTTCTTATTTTTGAAAGTATAGAAATTTCGATTTCCACACTCAGAGCATTTTAGTGTTGTTAGTGTATCTTGAGACATATCTTTAATTTATAAATTTCTTAATTTTACGCAATCTTTACTTGAATTGAAGGATTCATAGTAGAAGTAATAGAAACTGACTTAAGTAATCTTCCCTTAAGAGTCGCTGGTTTATTTTGTTGCACTTCCTTGATAAATACTTCGAAATTTTCCTTTAATTGGTCCTTTTTGAAAGATCTTTTTCCAATTACTTGATGGATGTTTGCTCCGTTATCATTCTTAAAACTAGCTCTTCCGCCTTTAAGGCCTGCGATCAAAACATCAATTTTTGGTCCGACTGTTTGAGTTTTTGGGTTTGGCATAAGCCCTCGAGGTCCGAGAACTCTAGCAGCTTTAGCAAGTTTTGGCATCATCTCTGGTGTTGTCACTGCGATGTCAAAATCAATTTCTCCACCTGCAACAATTTTTTCAATCAACTCAGTTCCTGCAATAATATCAGCTCCTGCAGCTTTTGCTTCCTTTTCTTGAGTTTCAGTAAAAGCAGCGATTCGCTTTGTTTTACCTGTCCCATGTGGCAAATCAACTGTTGCTCGAACTTGTTGATCTGACTTTGTTGGATTGATGTTCAATCGAACATGTGCTTCGACTGATTCATCAAACTTTGGTGCAGAAAATTTTTCTAAAATTTCCAATGCTTCTTCGATTGTGTATTCTGCCTTCTGGTCATAACCTTCGACTACACTTTTATACCTTTTTCCTCTTCTCATAATATTGTGGTGCGGACAGATATCGCGAGATATCCTCCCACAGCGTATTATTAAATTATTATAAACTATCTTCTGAATTATTTTTCAACTTTAATCCCCATTGATCGAGCTGTTCCTGAAACGATTTTTACTCCTGCTTCAACGTCGTTTGCATTCAAATCAGCCTTTTTCTTTTCAACAATTTCCTCAACTTGAGCTCTTGTTACAGTCCCTGCTTTGTCGGTCAACGGATTTGCAGCACCTTTTTTAATATTTGCTGCTTTTTTCAATAACTCCGCTGCTGGAGGAGACTTTAAAACAAAATCAAAACTTCGATCGTCATATACACTAATTTCAACTGGAACGATATCCCCCATTGATTCTTTTGAAGCTTCGTTAAAACGAGTACAAAAATCCTGAATATTCAATCCGTGTTGTCCAAGCGCAGGTCCTACTGGAGGAGCTGGGTTAGCTTGTCCCGCCTTGATTTGAAGTTTAATTACACTTGCTACTGTTTTTGCCATATTCGTAAATTACTTTCTTTAAAATTCGCTTAAATCTTTTTAATCTGTAGGAAATCTAATTCAACTGGGGTTTCTCTTCCAAAGATACTAACCAGAACTTTAATTTTTCCTTTTTCATTGTCAATTTCTGAAACCTTTGCATCAAAATTCTTGAATGGTCCATCAATAACTTTGACTGACTCACCTTTTTCAACATCAAGTTTATACTTAGGTTCACTTGTCCCCATTCTCTTTTTGATACCACCAATTTCTTCTGGATCAACTGGTGTTGGAGTTGTTCCGATTCCGATAAACCCTGTTACATTGGGAGTATTTCGAACTACGTACCAAGAATCATCTGTCACAACCATGTTAACAAGAACATATCCTGGAAAAACCCTCTCCTCAACAACATATCTTTTTCCATTTCTAATTTTAATCTTCTTCTCTGTTGGAACAATCACGTCAAAAATTCGATCTTGCATGTTCATGGATTCGATTCTTTGTTTCAAGTTTCGCCTCACATTTTCTTCATACCCACTATAAGTGTGCAGAACATACCAAGCTCTTCCGTGATGTTGTGTTTGTTTAGCCATATAAATATCTTTATTCCTTATAAATGAACAGTACTAATTCCAATTTTAGAAAATAAACTTTTCTATAATTGTTGAAAAGATCTTATCTAAAAATCCTAAAAATAAAGCCACAACGATACTTGCTGAAACCACTATCACTGTATAGTTTATAGTTTGCTTTCGGCTAGGCCAATTGACTTTCCGTAGCTCCACGTATGATTCTTTGATAAACGCGACTGCTTTGTTCATTTTTTTAAAGTTAAACTGTCTACAAACGCCTTTAAAAACTAGCGTGTTTGAAGATAGTCCCATAATTAATCTTCTGTTGAAATTTTTGGTTTAAAAAACAGCCTCTCGGCGATTTCTATCTTTTACTATGTTAATTATACACAAAGAATGGATATTGTCAATGTTCTTTGCTTGATAAATCACCTTACGACATCCCATTCATCATCATTGCCATAAACTTTTGAGAGATTATCGATATCAAATGGATTAGTCTCGATTTCAATCGTGATCATGTTTTCATCAACTACTCCCTCGAATCTTATTGGGAAGAACATATTAAAGTCTCTTCTTGCGCCAGCGTGGAAACCTCCCAAGAAATCCGAGTTAGTTGCCAGAAGGCGTCCGGAGGAATTTCTCAAAAGTGCTTTGACAATAACTTCTTCAAAATCAACGCTCCCTCTGTTTATTACCATTCCCCAAGCCCTAGAAAAATTAGCAGCGCCACCGCCTAGCTCCTCATACCGCCTATCGTTGATAATAAAGTCAGGAGATTCAAAACTTGTGAATTTCTCCCATTTAATATCCTCCATGTCTAACTCAAATTTAATACTCAGTGGTGCGGATTCTAATTCAACCCCTTGAAGTAAAAGCGTTTTTTCTTCGCCAGGCAAGGCAAAGCTAGTTACCCAATTAGGTTGCACAAATTTCTCACCATTTTGAGTTTCTACGTTTACTCTATATTTAAATTCTGAAGCACCGTATTTATTATTTGGGTTCTTCATTACACCAACAAAATCATAGTTATTATCATAACTATAAACCCATTCATATCGATCAATTTTAATTGGCTCCAAGGTAATAAGCTCCGTACATGGTTTGCATGGACCCCCGCAATCAACATCTACCTCACCTTGGTTTCTGCGGCCGTCTTCACAGGAAGGCGTCGATCTAACAATTAAAAATAGCGATCCTCCAACCACAACAAAAAGACCTAGGTAGGCAAATATTAAGCGTGCTCTTTTCCGAGATCTTTTTTGCATTTTTTTGTTTTATTGGACGAAATATACATTCAACTCCGTCATAATATTTCCATTATATCATTTGCTTTCATCCTTGTCGATAAACATTTTTACTTCAAACTTGATTCCTCAGTAGTCCTATTTCGACTATACTATTGGGCTTTTTTTCTTAAAAATTAAAATTTGTGTTATAATTCAGAAAAGTTTAATCTATCTCCAATGAATACAAACAATCTATTGAAGAGTCTTTCGTCTCTGGCCATTTTAGTGCTTTTAGTTTTTCTTTGTTTTGCTTTTGCTGCATCAACAAGGGAGAAAACTAGAAAACTAAACATTATCAAAACCATTCAAGTAGAGAATCCAGCTAAAACTTTTTGCATTGAAAATAGTGGTAAATATCTAGTTATCACCAAGGGTGATGGCTCTCAATTTGGAATTTGCAACTTTGAAGATGGGAGCAGCTGTAAAGCTGATGAATTTTTGATCCAAAGGTGCAGGAAGGGCTCTTTTGCGACGGAGTCCAATGATTTTGGAATAATGGAGATCCTCGAAGAATCTTGTGAAAAAACTTCCACTTGCAAAGTCCCGAGGAAATATTTGGCTCGTTCAGATTGTGCCTATCAAGCAAATTGCCTCAAAGGCAAGTGCACTGTTGTTTGCCCAAGTAAGCAACCATTAGTTGACACAGATTCTTGTGAAAACAACCCCTACGATTTGAATTGTGCTTGCAAGGAGGGTAAAAAACAGCAAGTAGCATGTCCAGAAAATATGACATGTCCAGCCGTCGTTCAGTTTGAGTGTATAAAATAGAAATTGCTTAAACAAAAAGCTCCAGACCAATGCATTGCATGAGTCTGGATTGTTTTGAAACTGATTTTTATTATTGACAAAATACAATTATTTCATCATAATAGAAAGAATACTAAACTCTAGTTATTCAGTTCTTCTTATAATTTTAAAAGGGCTTTTTGCTCAAAAGGTGGTAATTATGTACCATAAAAGTATTTTTTTTATTTTTACGTTGTGTTTATTTTTTTCGTTTTTTCCTGGTCAGAGCGCTTTGGCAAAAAATGTGCCTACGAGTGAGCCTGCTGCTAAGGCGGGTTTTCTCGATCAACTGCCAATCTCAAACCAAAGATTAATTATTGGAGTTGCTGGAGGAGGAGAATCAGCGTTTGGGTTCTCTGATAATAAACTCCGGTCTTACGAATTTTTCATCTTTTCTTGGGGAAAAAATGGCTTATACCGAGCAATTGCTCCTTCCTTTCTGTGTGAATTTCATACTCTAAAAAGGACTGATGTGCAAAAAAGAGTACTGTGCAACTGATTTTCAAAAAAACTTCCTTAGAAGCAAAATCTCAACCATTCTCTGATTGGGATAATCTGAGCAGAATTCTTCAGATGCTTATCGTTCAAGATCATATTGAGAAAATTATTGTAAACTTAACCACCGAGGACAGAGAAAAGCTCGGTCTCTAGAAACTCTCTCATCTAAAAGATGAAAAAACAGGAACTAGTAAATAGACTACTTCCTGTTTTTTCATTGCCTTTTTCCACAAAACCAACATTTTAGACGCAAAAAAACCGACACTTTCGCGTCGGTAATTTTAAATAGAAAAAAAGTTTCTATTTGATTACATTGTACTCGGCACCGTCTTACTCTTGCCTTGCGGCTACCATCAGCGCTAGAGTGCTTAACTTCTGTGTTCGAGATGGGAACAGGTGTACCCACTCCGCCAAAAGCACCGAGAACAATGTAATCAAACCACAGATATAATACTTCGAACAAGTACTTTTCAATCCTACCAAACAGAAAATTAATTTTTCTTATTTGCCAGTCATATCAATCTAACTAAAAAACTAGTACGAGACCAATCTTAGTAGTTAGATCAAAAAAGTAGAGTTGTAATACCAAAAATCATTAGTACTCCTCGGCTGAACACATTACTGTGCTTACACCTAGAGCCTATCAAAGTGGTAGTCTACCACTAGATTTATGACCACCTTATCTCAAAGTAGGCTTCCCGCTTAGATGCTTTCAGCGGTTATCCCGAACGGACATAGCTACTCAGCAATGCACTTGGCAGTGACAGCTGATAGACCAGAGGTTCGCTCTTCCCGGTCCTCTCGTACTAGGGAAGAATCTTTTCAAGTGATGACGCTTACAGCAGATAGAGACCAACCTGTCTCACGACGGTTTGAACCCAGCTCGCGTACCTCTTTAATTGGCGAACAGCCAAACCCTTGGGACCTTCTCCAGCCCCAGGATGAGATGAGCCGACATCGAGGTGCCAAACAGCGCCGTCTATGTGAACTATTGGGCGCTATTAGCCTGTTATCCCCGGGGTAACTTTTATCTGCTGATCTTCCGCGCGTCTATATGCAACGGTCGGTTCACTAGATCCTACTTTCGTAACTGCGCGACATATCCGTCTTGCAGTAAAGTTGGCTTATGGTCTTGTCCTATCACTCCGATTTCCATCCGGAGCTAGCCAACCTTTGTGAGCACCTCCGTTACCTTTTAGGAGGTGACCGCCCCAGTCAAACTACCCACCAGGTACTGTCCCCGGTCTGGTATTTAGACTCTTTTTTCTAGTTGTTTGTAGATTCAGCATGCAATTAAGCATACTTCTATAGAAAAGTATTATATTACAAAACACAATAAATACACATATATTTAGAATGATCCATAAAAAATTTCTATAGAAATAGTAATGTTATTGTTATAATTATAAATAATTATAACTGTGAAAACCGATACTAACTTAATTGCTTGCTATCCTTGTTGTTTTGTTCTTGAAAAAAGTCCAAATAACAGACCAAGGTTAGAATTCAAAAGTATACAGAGTGGTATTCCATTGGCGACTCATCTCTAACCTGAATTAGAGGATCAAAGTCTCCCACCTATACTCGGCAGCATAATCTCGAATTCAATGCCAAGCTGTAGTAAAGCTCCACGGGGTCTTTTCGTCTTGCTGTAAGTAGGGAGCATCTTCACTCCCATTGCAATTTCACCGGGTCCCTTGTTGAGACAGTTGTCCAGTCGTTACTCCTTTAATGCGGGTCGGTAATTAGCCGACAAGGAATTTCGCTACCTTAGAACGATTATAGTTATCGCTGACGTTCACCGGCGCTTCAGGGATCAGCTTGCACTTTTCCCATTAACGTTCCGGCACTGGTCAGGAGTCACCCCCTATACATCCCCTTACGGGTTAGCAGAGAGCTGTGTTTTTGATAAACAGTCGCCAGACATCTTTAGCTGCGGCCAACACCACCTAAGTGGCATCGGCAGACCTTATCCCGAAGTTACGGTCGCTATTTTGCCGAGTTCCTTAACAAGGGTTCTCCCGTTCACCTTGGGCTACTCGCCCTGTCTACCTGTGTCGGTTTGCGGTACGGATACTGTATTACTAATTTTAGAAGTTTTTCCTGGCACTCTGCTCGCCCCTGTTCACTAACATATGCTAGCTTCCAGTGATACCATTGGGTTTAATGTCAAACGGATTTACCTATCTGACACCCTCAGTACCCCTACCGGAATCCAATAACCGGCAAGGACTACAAGAATGCGTCACTCCATCAAATAATACAGTAGTACAGGAATATTAACCTGTTGTCCATCGACTACCCCCGATCGAAACCGGGACTCGCCTTAGGACCGACTAACCCTGGGTTGATTATCATTGCCCAGGAAACCTTAGACTTTCGGTGTGTAAGAATTTAACTCACATTGCGGTTACTCATACCAACATTCTCACTTCTATACGCTCCACCATGGCTCGCGCCTTTGGCTTCACTGCAGTATAGAACGCTTCCCTACCAAACAGTGCAAATAAATTTACACTGAGTTCGCATCTTCGGTGCTATGCTTAGCCCCGTTAAATCTTCGGCGCGGAATCACTAGACTAGTGAGCTGTTACGCTTTCTTTTAAGGATGGCTGCTTCTAAGCCAACCTCCTAGCTGTCTTGGTAATTCTACTTCCTTTCCCACTTAGCATAGACTTGGGGACCTTATATTGCGATCTGGACTGTTTTCCTCTTGACTTACGAGCTTAGCCCCGTAAGTCTGACTGCTGTAATAATTCGCATGGGCATTCGGAGTTTGATAGAAGAGTCTTGACCGAAGCCACAACTCCTCTTTCAGTAGCTCTACCTCCCATGGATAGTTTTACAACGCTAGCCCTAGAGCTATTTCGGGAAGAACCAGCTATATCCAGGCTCGATTGGAATTTCTCCTCTATACTCAAGTCATCCCCGCGAGTTGAACGACGCGTGGGTTCGGGCCTCCCACTGGTCTTACCCAGTGTTCACCCTGCTCAAGTATAGCTCGCCTGGTTTCGGGTCTACTATATGCGACTATGTCGGCGGTTAAACCTCGCTTTCACTACGCCTCCGCAGCATGACTGCTTAGGCTTGCCACATAAAGTAACTCGTTGGTTCGTTCTACAAAAAGCACGCCATGACGCTAATAAATTAGCGCTCTGACTCTTTGTAAGCATATGATTTCAGTATCTATTTCACTCCCCTTCCGGGGTTCTTTTCACCTTTCCCTCACGGTACTAGTTCACTATCGGTCTGAAGCTATATTTAGTCTTGGGAGTATAGTGCTCCCAGATTCAAACGGGATTTCTCCGGTCCCGCCCTACTTGAGAATAATTACTATAAATGTTTATTTTTTTCGTCTACGGGACTATTACCCTCTGTGGTCTCTCTTTCCAAAGTTGTTTGACTAAAAATAAACTTATCTACCCTAATTAAATAGGAGTAACTACCTCGCAACCCCAGTCCGAAGACTGGTTTAGACTGTTCCCCGTTCGCTCGCCGCTACTTAGGGAATCACTTTTGTTTTCTTTTCCTCCGCCTACTTAGATGTTTCAGTTCGACGGGTGTGCCAACTTATTCTAAAAGAATAAGCCTGATAGAGGTCTACTCTATCGCGTTTCCGCATTCGGACATCCCCGGATCAAAGCTTGTTTGTCAGCTCCCCGAGGCTTTTCGCAGACTACTACGTCCTTCTTCGCTCGCTTCAGCCAAGGCATTCATCATATGCCATGTTGTATTGCAACCTACTTTATGACTAACAAATAACAAAAATAAATTCTTGTAAATTTATGTTATTTTCTTTCTAATTTTACTTGTTGTTCGATAAAATTGCTATATTTATACAATATGTATTGTATATACTTACTTGTTTTAGTATTCGCAAATGCTGTCGAAAGACATTTGCATACTACCTGTGTGTATATAATAAAGTTTTCCTGTCACTTTATTATATTTTTTTACTATTGTTTATTCAGTTGTCAAGGTATCTAATCTTTTAAACTCCATTCTTGGCCCCAAAGGGTTTCATGGATAAAAGATTCACCAATAGAGGGAGCATCTGTCTGCGAGTGCCGCCAACGCGACGACCCGTGTTGCTCTTCCCCCATTGCTAAATCCTTTGTAAATTTTTCAAATATCAAACAAAACAAAAACCGCCTCTTGTGCGGTTTGAAAAAGAAACTAAAAAAGTTTGTTTTAACCGCTTTTTAAATTTTGCTTATCAACAGAATTGATACGCGTCATTTATTGTGAGAATTTAGTTGTTTTATCTAACATTTTTTCGGATGCCACTTAAATATCTTTCACGTGACTTCAGAATCAAATATAACACCTTAAAAAATATTGTCAAGCCTTACATTTAGACGGTTTTAAAATGATCATCTTGTCAAAAAATTATACCTTATCTAAGAGTTTTCATGTAAACGACCATATCTTCTTCTCTGTACACCTCATGATACTCCTTTTTAATAAAATTATCGACTGGGTTATCTCTGTTATAATCGAACTTTTTCACAACCCCATAGTGCGTTACGACACATCTTGGTTTCTTTTCTTCGAGAATTTTTCTTGCTTGGTTGAATTGCTCTTTGGTTTGATGGTTTGTAATCAACCAACCAAATGGTGTTGGATTCACTTTTCCGGTTTCAAAATATATCCCTGGGATAAAGGGCCCTGCAAACAAACTTCTCTCACCCTGACAGTTCTCTTTAACATAACCAATGGCTCCCTGATCTTTAATTGAATAGAAGATAGGAAACCCAGTTACATACTTAATAGAAGGGTAAATAAATAAAAGCATTAATCCCACAAAACAAATTTTGTATACCTTCTTGCTAAGTCTCTTTTTAGGATCAAGTTTTATTGGAATAAAAAAGCTTAAACTTAACAAAGGAAAGATGCTCAGTGCAACATGATAACTATCTGGCCTTGAAAGGGTGCTTAGCAATAACACAAATTGCAACCACAACAAGGCGTTAACTTCCAGCTTCTTTTCTTTGCGTAAGATAATAAAACTAACAATTAAAATTAGAAGGAATAAAAAAAAGTAAAATAGCGAAATTCGATTCACGTCTTTATAGTTCAAAAGCACAAACTCTACTAAGTTAATGTAAAGAACTTTGACGGGCCAAGCAAAAAATAAAATTGTTACAGGCGCTATTGCGGCTAATATAAGTAAGCTATTTTTTTTCAAAAAACCAATCTTTTTTTCTTTAAAAAACAGATATGCTAAAAAAGAACTTGTTCCAAATAAAACAGCGAGTCCTTTAGATTGCAAAAACAAGGTAGCGAAACCAATCAATAAACCGGTGTAAATGAAATATTTATTTTTTTTAATCTGTAAGCCTTTTAGAAAGAAAAAGGTAGCCCAAATAATAAATGTAGCACTAAACAAATTGTGGTTAATAATGGGCCATTGAAAAGAGGAGAAGATAATAATTGCTGGAATAAGATAGTTCACTTTACTTCGATTTATCAATTCGGCTATCCTATAGACACCTATCGACCCTATAAAAAGCGCTCCAATTGCAATGATGTTTGCAATAAAATAATGTGCTCCAAAAAATTTCCAAAAAAGAAAAATTAGATAGAAACTCCCTGGTGTTACAAACTCAAAAAAATCCAAATAGAGTTCTTTGCCTTGTAAGAGATTCCAGGCACCCTCCAAGACAACACCTTCATCATTGTTCATTACGTGGTTTCCATGCAACAACAATGCAAAAATTATCAAACCAAGCCACCACCAGAACTCAAAACTGAGCAGTTTTTCCTTGAAAGCTTTTTTCACTTTATTCTTTTTTCATTCTTAATAATAATCGCTATAGATTCCTTTCGCACCTTTTAGCAAAAATTTATTCACCTCTTTGATTTTATTCACAGTATGTACAAAAACATCAACTTCTATTGCCTCTAGTCTTTTTGCTAAATCACTGGAAAACCTTTTTTTATGTAAGGTTACGATTTTGATATTCTTCTTTTTTTGTACAAACTTAAAAATTTCTTCTTCCGTTAGATCACTTCTATACAAAGTAAAGACGATTTTATCAAAAATATACTTCTCTGAGATATTTTTATAATTCTTTTCAGAATATATCTGGGGAACAATTCTTTTCAGTAATGAACTGTCCTTTTGATTTATTTCTTTGATAATTTTGTCCCAGCTCAGATTAAAATTACTCTTCGTATCAACCACGAGCTCTAAATCACTATATTCAATCATAACATCCAATAACTCTTCCAGGGAGAATGGGCTATATTTTCTTGCAATCTTTCGCTTTAAAAAATCACTTTCTGTTAATTTTGAATCGCCCCCATGAGAAACAATAATCTCTTTGTCGTCTGACAAAGAGAGGTCTACTTCAAAAACCCTTCGACCACGCTTGTAATGTTTCTCAAAAGCCTCTTTTGAATTGGTATATTCATCACCATTAATCCCCCCCATTGCGTGCATAATAATTTTCCTTTTTTCTAGCATAGGAAGCTTTGCTTTGATAAATTCTAAAGCTACTTTTTCGTTCTTTGTTAAAATTTCTCCTCGCTTCTCTTCTGGATCATGACTCAAGTTATATTTCAACAGTTCCTTGCTAGTGCTATTGTATTGATATTTAATCTCCCCATTAGAAAAACTAATTAACCTGTCGCTAAATGGCTGTATCAAAAGCGCTTCTACTTCTTTTTTCTTACCACCAGCCTTTAGTTCACTAACAAAGGAGTTGCTAAATTTATTACTGGCAACTTCCAATCCCAATAGTTCCAATATACTCGGGAAGATATCCATTTGACTATAATGACCTTCCACCACAGTTCCTCTTTCAATACTTTCATCGCCCGACACTAGCACTATGGAGCTTAGAAAATTTTCTTCATAGGCATAACTTCCACAAAATTCATTCCCTTCGTGTACCTCGATTGGCCAACTATGGTCACCCAAAACAATCAATGTATAGTTTTTTTCTGGGAAAATATCATCGATCCCTTCCAACGCAATCTTTAAATACTTGTCTTGTAAAAATGTTGTGTTGGCAAGCCTTTCTTTTTGATTGTTAGGTTTTTCATAGGGAACTTCTTTTTCTAATCCTTCTGGAGTTTTAAAGGGCCAATGATTCGTTGGTCCGACTTCAAGAAAGATAAAGTTTTTAGCGTCTTGCTTGTTGTCTTTTAAATAATCTATCGCTCTTTTATAAAAGATGTCCTCTTTGTAACCCCAAATAGAACTTTCGTCTCCTGCTTGCATTATTCGGTCTGCCAACACTTCGTCAAAACCGATATTCGTCATGAATTTTCCGGTGTTAGCAAATTTTAAGTTATATGTTTTTGCAAAGATACTTTTGTACCCAAGATTATTAAAAACCTCTGGTAAACAAAGAATTTCTTTGTCACTCCCATCATAAACGAGTGTATGGTCAAAGGAATTAGGTACTCCACATAAAATACTTTCCTGCCCTAGAATGGTTTGTACTCCATTGCTGTAAAAGTTTGGGAAAAAAACACCCTCTTTAGCCAAGTTGAGAAAATTAGGTGTGTTCTCTTGGTTAACAAGTTTCGCGTTAATACTCTCTAATTGTAAAAATATAACATTCTCCAAACTCTTGGGTATGTTTTTCTTTTCTAATTCACTCCCTTTGGCCAAGATGTCTTCTTTCTCCTTCGCTTTCTTTTGCAATGACAACTTGTAATATCCCTGATAATAATCTATCACTGAATCGCTTTTAAAAGCGCTCTGGATAAAAAAGAAAAATTCATTCTTCATAAGCTTGCCGTTAACTAAAGGTGGAGCAATAACAAACAAAAAAATACCGCTCAAAATTAAATAGTTATATTTTTTTTGTAAACTCAGTTTTATACTGGAAAGAAGAAAAGCCTGCAGATATGCCAATATAAAAGCTATCAATAAATAGAACAAAAAAGGCTGCACCATGCCCAAAATCTCTCCACTCGCTCTAGTAAAAAAAGCAAAGTCAAGTTTTCGGTGTACCACAACAAAATAACAAATCAAAACAAAGTAACTAAGATAAAAAATACTGGCTAAATACTGGCTAAACAAATTATTTATCCTTTTAGCAAGCTGGACAAATAAAAAAATAAAACCTGCAAATTGGAAGGTTTTATATAATTCTATCCAAACATTCCCGCTACTAGAACTGACGCCCAACACTCCAATCGCTATCTGAAAATTCAACATTAAAAAAACAATTGCTGAAAACAGAATTGCTAGCCAAAAGAATATTTTTTTAGGAGTCTTCTTTTGCATTCAATTTATTTTATCGCTAACTCTTTTTTATTTTTTATTTACCGCAACATTTCTTAAACTTCTTCCCGCTTCCACAAGGACAAGGGTCATTACGATTAACATTCTTTTTGTTTATTATTGGTGTTGCTGGCGCCTTGTCCTCCTTCTTTTGTTCTAGATTCTTAACCAAGGACTGATTTGCTTCTTTTGTGTCATTATACGCCATTTGTCTTTCTTGCTCATCCATTGTCATTACACTTTCCTTCGATACAGCATGCATTCTTAGGATTGCCTTGATAATTGTATGGTTAATAGTGGTCAGAAGAGTCTGAAACATACTAAAAGCCTCCTTTTTATACATAACTAGGGGATCTCTTTGTCCATATCCTTGTAATCCAATTCCTTCTCTAATAAAGTCCATTTGTTCAAGGTGATCCATCCAAAAACTGTCAATTGTTCTGAGGCATAAACTTTTCTCAATCACTCTCATCTGTTCAATTCCAATTTCTGTCTCTTTTTCCGCGTATCTCCTTTTCAAATAATCTGTCAGGACTTCAATGATTGCGCTTCTTTTATCAGCGCTATGCACGAAATCCTTTGAACTTTTTACGCTTAATAATTTTTTATGTAATTGGGTTACTTCTCCGTCTACTATTACACTTAATTCTTCTGCAACTTCCTCCATATTCCAACTATTCTCATCCTCTGAATCAGTGTGAACTGCTACAATGGCATCTGTTTCGTCATAAAACATTTGCAAGATACCATCTTTCACACTTTTTTTATCTAAAATATCTTTTCTCTTTTTATAGATAGTCTCCCTTTGCTTATTCATGACATCATCATATTCCAGAACTCTTTTACGAATATCAAAATTAAAGCCTTCAATCTTTCCTTGGGCTGATTCAATCGATTTCGAAATAATTTTATTTTCGATCGGTTGATCTTCCGGGAGCCCTAATTTGTCCATAATATTTTTCATCCGATCTCCCCCGAAGCGTCGCAAAAGTTCATCTTCAAGCGATACAAAGAATTGAGTGATCCCGGGATCACCTTGTCGCCCAGCACGTCCACGAAGCTGGTTATCTATTCGACGGGCCTCATGCCTCTCTGTTCCAATTATAAACAGGCCGCCAACTTCTTTTACTCCTTCTCCAAGCTTAATATCAGTTCCTCGACCAGCCATATTTGTTGCAATTGTCACAGCTCCTTTTTGCCCAGCATTCGCAATTATTTGAGCTTCTCTTTCATGGTTCTTTGCATTAAGAACCTCTCTTTCAATTCCTCTTTTTTTCAAAAGAGCTGCAAGATATTCTGATTTTTCAATCGCAATTGTTCCTACTAAAACGGGAATGCCTTTCTTGTGACTACGAATAACCTCCTCTATAAGTGCATTAAACTTTCCTTCTTCAGTCTTATAAATCACATCCTTCCGATCAGTTCTTGCTAACGGTTGGTTTGTGGGAATCTCAATAACTTCTAGTTTGTAAACTTTATGGAACTCTTCTGCAGAAGTAAGGGCTGTTCCTGTCATACCAGCCAATTTAGCATACATTCTAAAGTAATTTTGGAATGTAATTGTTGCCAACGTTCGCGACTCTCTTTGTACCTCAACATTTTCCTTTGCCTCAATTGCCTGGTGCAATCCTTCAGAATATCTTCTTCCTGGCATCAAGCGTCCCGTGAATTCATCAACAATTACGATTTCCCCTCCTTCTATTACATAGTCTTTGTCTAATTCAAAAAGAACATTCGCTTTCAAAGCTTGTTCTAGGTGATGAACATAAGAGACCTTATTTGTTTCATAAATATTCCCAATTCCAAGCCATTTCTCCATCTTTTCGATTCCTTCAGAGGTTAACATTGCGCTTTTGAGTTTCTCATCAATGTTGTAATCTTCGTTCTCTTTGAGTCGTGGTACTAACATTGCAAATTGGCTATACATTTGAGTCGACTCCACATCTGGAGTGGAGATAATAAGAGGTGTTCTGGCTTCATCAATTAAAATCGAGTCAACCTCATCAACAATAGCAAAGTTTAAGTCTCTCTGAACCATTTGAGTCCTATTTTGCGCCATATTATCACGCAAATAGTCAAAACCAAATTCATTGTTTGTTCCAAACAAAACATCAGCTTTATATGCTTCAGCTCTAGAAACTTCAATTAAATTTTCTTCTTCAATACTAACCTCGTCTCCATCGATTTTATTTGGAGTATATAAATAAGATGTTTGATTATTGAGACATGCTGTTGAGAGGCCCAGAAAGTGATAAACACTTCCCATCCAATTTGCATCTCTTTTTGAAAGATAGTCGTTTACCGTAATAATATGCGCGCCCTTCCCGGAAAGAGCATTTAGATAAACAGGGAGTGTCGCTGTTAAGGTTTTTCCTTCTCCCGTCTTCATCTCAGCAATTTTTCCTTCATGCAAAACAATCCCCCCAGAGAGTTGTGAATCATAAGGTCTTTCCCCAATTACACGATAGGCAGCCTCTCTTACAACTGCAAAAGTTTCTGGTAATATATCGTCTAATGTCTTTTTTTTATTTTTCAAAAGCTCGCGAAACTCCTCGGTCTTAGCTCTTAACTCTTCATCTGATAATTTTTTTACCTCTCTATCAAGTCCATTAATTCTTTCAACGATAATTCCAATTCGCTTCAATTCCTTTTGCCCAGCGTTGCCAAAGAGTTTATCTAAAAGTTTCATAATTTATATCATTCTTAATTTTGCTATTTATCGAAATTCATACTTTAATATTCTAACTCTGATTTTCATTAAAGTCTAGTAATAAGACTATTTTTTAAGCATACTAGAATATTTTTTACTCAAAATACTAGTTTTTTCTTTAAAAACTATCTGATTGTTTTAATGATCTGCTATTCATTACAACCAAGCGAATCTCTTCATATGAGTATCTACCTTCACATTCTTCAAAGATTGGCCTCAATTTCCCTGTTTTATTTTTTTTTACAGCTTTCTTAATTTCATTTTGTGCTTTTTTAGATAATAGAAGATATTCAATTCTTAAGTCCTTTTCATCTTCTATAATTTCTTCTATATATCCTACAATTGTATTTTTTGAAAGACTCAGTTTTCTTGTGATTTCCTCTAACGTCTTTTTTTGCCCGATTAATTTTTGCACCGAATTAATTCTCTCTTGTTTCGCACCAGAACGAACACTTTTTATTTTTTGCTCTTCCTTTTCCTTCTTAAGTTTGATAATAAATTCAGTAAACTGTTTACCATATCTCTTTAGTTTTTGTGCACCAACCCCAGAAATTCTTGCGAATTCATCTTCTGTTACCGGGAGGTAGTGTGCCATTTCTTGCAAAGCGACATCACCAAAAATAACAAAGGCTGGTACTCTTTTTTTATCTGCGACTTCTTTGCGCAAAGCTCGTAATTTGGCAAAAATTTCTTGATCAAAATCCTCTCTGCTCTCTTTTTTTTGTGTTTGCCTCTTTTCTAAAATGCTTT
The DNA here is from genome assembly GCA_018675685.1 of bacterium. Classification (GTDB taxonomy): domain Bacteria; phylum Patescibacteriota; class Minisyncoccia; order Moranbacterales; family DUUL01; genus UBA2772. The sequence continues at coordinate 21,700 of JABGXP010000007.1, read as the reverse complement.
CCTTTTGAACCTTTGGTAAATCAATTTTTTCTTGTTTATTAAGAAATTTAATTCCCTTTTGAGAAATACTAAATGTTTCGTATTCACCGACGTTACGAACCAGCAAATCTCTGGCAATTATATGTGCAAAATATTCTTTCAATTCTGCAGCGGAATATCCCTTTGCAATCCCCCAAACTGATAAATTGTGATGCTCACGAGATTTCACATTCTGATCTTTTGAACCACGCAAAACTTTTATCACATGTCCTTTCCCAAAGATATTTCCTGTTCGCACAACTGCAGAAAGAATTTTCTGCACAATCTCTGTCGCATCTTCTTGATCTGCCATACCCAAGCAGACATCACATGTGCCACATTCAAATAAATTAGTTTGCCCAAAATATTTCGTGATCCATTGCCAACGGCAACTTCGACCTTCTGCAAATTGCATCACTTCACGAATTTTTTTCTCTTCGCCAGATCGGCGATCTTCTTCCATTTGATTTAAAAAGAAGTCCAATTTTATTTTATCTCCAGCAGAATAAAGCATCACACACTCACTGGAAAGACCGTCTCGACCAGCTCGTCCAATTTCTTGATAATATCCTTCTACTGTTTTTGGGAATGTTTTATGAATCACTAATCTAACATCAGGCTTGTCTATCCCCATACCAAAAGCAATTGTCGCCACTACAACATTAATTTTATCACGAACAAAAGCCTCTTGGGTGTCATGTCTTTTTTCTGGAGCCATCCCAGCGTGATATGATCCAGCATTAATTCCCTTTGCCTTCAAAATCTTTGTTAACTGTTCCGTTTCTTTACGCGAAAAACAATACACTATAACAGACTCTTCTTTATGTTTGTTGATAAGATTAATTATTTTATTGTCCGCATTGACCTTTGAAATAACTTTGAGATGTAAATTTTCTCTATAAAAATCTGACACGAAGACTTGGTGTTTGTTCATCTCTAATTCTCTCACGATATCATCGCGCACAATCTGCGTAGCAGAAGCAGATAAAGCAATTACTGGAATTCCCTCAAAACGCTTTCGAAAAAATTTCAAATTGCGATAATCAGGCCTGAAATCATGCCCCCACTGAGAAATACAGTGAGCCTCATCTACTGCGAGTGCTGTGACTTTTATTTTCCCAAGCCACTCACTCACATACGGGCTTGCTAACCTTTCTGGCGCAATATAGATAAGTTTATATTTTCCCTTTTCTGCATCGTGCATTCGTTTTTGCAGTTCCTTCTTTTCAATTGAAGAATTAAGCATAGTTGCCGCTATTCCGTTTGCTAAGAGCGCATCTACTTGGTCTTTCATTAAGGAAATTAACGGGGAAATTACAACCGTAACACCATCACGCATAAGTGCTGGTAGCTGAAAACAGAGTGATTTACCACCTCCGGTCGGCATCACAACAACAGCATCATTCCCAGATAGAAAACATTTAATTACTTTCTCCTGCACTGAACGAAATGTGTCGTGTCCAAAATGTTTTTTAAGAAGTTTTTTCATAATTACGTAATAATAATACTCCTTTTTTTTAAAAAATCAAAGCTTTCCTATGACAAAGCTTCTTGCAATCACCTACTCCTATTTTTTTCCACTTTAATTAAAAACAAACCGCTAAATTCGCGGTTTGTTTTTAATTTCACAGTTGTAATTTATAGATCAGCAGCAACCTCTGAGGCTTTCTTTCTTCTCCGTAAACTATCTCTTTTCTTCTCCTTGCTTCTTCGAATTTTCTTCAAAAGAGCTTCGTCCGCGCTATCAATTGCTTTTCGCATGTCTTTGTCTTTTTTTTCAACGCGAAATTTGCTTCCAGGGATAACCGCACTCATTACAATTTGCCAAAAACCACTCTTGTCCTGTCTAATTTCAAATTCAGCTCGCAGTAGATTTGGTTCATGTTCTCCTAATAATTTTTTAGTTTTTTGTGCTTTCTTTTCAATATACCCTTTTTCAGATTCATTGAGTTTGCTTGCCCCGGATAAATATTTGATCTCCATTTTATTTTTTCCTTACTTATTAAAGCTTCCTTTTTTTCGATAATTTTTATTCCCTCTGCAACAAATTTCTGTACTATTTATACTGAATAGTTCCTTTTTTACATAACAATTTTTACCTCTTCTTCCAATTGAACTTTAAATTTATTTCTTACTTTCATTTTAATCAGGCTCATTAGAATGAGCACATCCTCACTAGTTGCGTCTCCCATATTCACAATGAAATTAGCCTGTTTATGATCTATCATCGCTCCACCTATACGCTCTCCTTTTAAGTCACATCTATCGATTAACCATCCAGCTGGAACTTTATCGCCCCGACTCTTTTGCTCTCTATCAAACTCAAAATTATCAACAACCTCTTGTGAAACAGTTGGATTCTTAAACATACAACCTACAGATGGAAACTTTCCTACAGACGGCTGTCCTTCATTACGTTTTTGAAACACCTCTCTTGTTTTCGCTTTGACTTCATCTGAAGCTCCTTTTTTTAATTCTAATTCAATCTCCCAAACTAATAAATTAGGATTATTCTTAAAAGTGCTTGATCGGTACTCGAATTCACATTCGCGCACATCAATTTCTTGAACTTCTAAGTTTTCATCTCCTTTGTCAATCGCGAATATTTTTAATACACAATCTTTCATTTCTCCTCCATACGCACCTGCATTCCCCCTCACAGCACCACCAATTGTACCTGGAATTCCAGCAGCCCATTCAAACCCAGTTAATCCCTTCTGTACACAAAGAGATCCTAGTTTACTGAGCTCAACACCAGCTCCACAACGAATTTTGACGTGTTTATCACAATTCTCCACAATCTCCAGTAGATTATTTTCAATTTTTGCGATCACTCCAGGAAATCCCTTATCTGAGAACAATACATTGCTTCCACCGCCTAGAAAAAAAATTTTAAAGCTATTCCTTTTTGCAAAATCAATTGCCTCAGCTATATCATTTTTTTGTTTAATTACACAAAAATAATCAGCTTTTCCACCAATTTTATAAGTTGAATATTCTTTTAGAGATTTTTTTTCTTGAATTTCCATTGTTTTTGTTTTCTTACTTTAACTCCCAGCAAAAGAGTTCTTATTCTCTGCCTTACTCACTCATTAAAACTTCGAGTGTTTTCTTCGCACTTTTTTCCCAGCTGAATTTCTTGACATGTGAGGCACCACTTTCAATCATTCTTTCTTTTATTTTATAAGATTTCATAATTTTTAGCAAAACATCTGCAAGAGCTTGGTGGTTTTCACTTTCAAATAACTCAACTGCATCTCCTCCAACCTCAGGCAAAGATGAGTTATTTGCAGTTACAACTGGCACTCTAGAGGCTAATCCTTCTAATATAGGAATCCCGAAACCTTCATACAATGACGGATAGACAAAAATTTCAGCACTTTGATACAATGCTGCTAGTTGCTCAAAATCCACCCTATCTGTTAATATGATGTCTTTTTTATTTACTGACTCTTGCGCTGCAACTATAGTTTCTTCTGACATCCAAGCCTGCTCTCCTGCAAGTACTAGACGTAGCTCATTAAACTTCTTGTTTTTTTTGATGACTTCAAAGGCCTTAATGAGTGTTATTAAGTTTTTACGAGGCTGAAGCGCTCCAACATACAATAGATATCTTCGTTTTGTGTCATTGGCAATTTTAAGCTCCTTCCTAACTCGCAAAATTTCCTCATCAGTTCTTCTGCGTAAAAAATGCTTAACATCAAATCCATGGTGAATTACAAAAATTTTTTTTTCATTTACTTTAGGATATAGCTTTAGTATGTCTTTTTTTGTTGCGTCTGAAATAGCAATTATCTTATCCGCTCTTTTAATTGCTGAATCTGTAAAAAAGTTCAGTTTATATAGATCTGTTTTAGGGAAATGTGCTGGAAAGAATTTAAAAGCTAAATCGTGAATTGTTACAACATATTTTGTTTTTTTCGGCCCAATGAAAGGAACCTGTTGAATTGGCATCCAGCAGATATCTGGCAACTCATAGCGTAAATCCGCTGCAAAAACTGTTTGTGTCCACCACCAATGAGGCGGAATTTTTTTGTCTGTGTAGTTTTTAAAGTTGTTTGGTTTCAATAATTCATTGAAATCTCTTCGGTGATATAGTAAGAATTTATTTTTTCTATCAAGCTTACCGAACCAATCCAAAAGTTGTTTGATGTAAACACGCGTTCCATCAATTCGACTATTGTCTAAATCTGCACAATCAATCGCGATTTTCATTTTGACAATTTGTTACTAAATAGACTAATCCTTTATCCTTAAAGCTTAGATCGTACTCTTATATTAACCTCAGCTTAAAAAAATCTATTGCATTCTGATCGAGAATTTTCTCACCTTCTTCTCTTTGCATTTCTTTTATATACGCAATTTTTTCAATTATAAATTTCACAAAAGATGGCTCATTTCTTTTTCCACGCATTGGAGTTGGTGCTAAGAAAGGACAATCAGTTTCTGCCATTATTTTTTCAATTGGAATGATTCGGATTACTTCCAAAATTTCTGCATCGTCCTTTTTGGGAAAAGTTATATTCCCCGTAAATGAAAAATTTAAATTATCTAGTGTTAAAAAAAATTCAGTTTGCTTTAAATCACCACAAAAACAGTGCATAACCATTCTCAAGTCGCCATATTTTTTTTGAGAAATTATTTCATATACGTCCTCATAGGCATCTCGACAATGAATTACAACTGGCATTTTTTGTTTTACTGCAAAATCTAGCTGTGCAATGAAAAGTTCTTTTTGTTGTTTTTTATTGCTCGAATTGTGAAAATAGTCTAAACCAATTTCACCAATGGCAATCACTTTTTTTTCTTGGGATAGCTCTTCTAGTTGCAAGATAGCCTTCTCCAAAGAGAAACTCTCTTTCATTTCATCTAAAATTTCTGGATGAAATCCAATTGACGTGAAGATTCTCTTGTCTTTTTTCGTAAGCTTAATAGATTCCAGGTTTCGTTCAAAATCAACGCCTATATTAACAATAAAACCTTGTGGGTTTCCTTCAAAAAACCTACCAAGCACCTCCCTTAAATCATCCTCAAAATTTTCAAAATCCAAATGCGCATGTGTATCAATCACTTTTATTCTTTTAAAACTAATGAAGCATCTTTAGTATACTTTATTTTTTTTATTTTCCATTTCTCCTGAAAGCTACAACCTAGGAAATAGCTTCACTTTATTTTTTTCTTCTAAACTATTCACAATGCTTTCTGAAGTTTCTGGCATAAATGGTTTCAATTTCAACCCTATAAAGTAAACTCCTCTTGCTAAACCTTCAATGCTCTCCCTGAATGCTTCTGGTTCATTTTCAATCAGCTCCCAAGGCTTCTGTTGCTCTATACTACGATCTAACTCTTGCACAAGTTTCATGATTCTCGTAATTTCGTCACCAAACCTTCCTTCATCTAAAGATTTTTCTAATTCAATATTATCCACAAAGGGCTTCCTTTTACTTTTTTCGAAATCTAAATCAAATTCTGCTTTTTTATAAAGTGTAATAACGCGAGAAGTAAGATTTCCAATTCCGTTCGCCAAATCAGCGTTAAATTTTTCATCTAATCGGGCCCAATTAATATCAGCATCCTCCCCGAACGATCCCATACTCAAAAGCAAATATCTCGTTGCATCCACTCCATATCTTTGAACCATCTCTTCAGGAGAAATTACATTTCCCAAAGATTTACTCATTTTCTGTCCATCAATATTAATAAAGCCATTCACATATACTTTTTTTGAACAAGGTAGGTTTGCTGCCATTAACATCGCCTGCCACATTGCACTTTGTTGTCTTAAATTGTCTTTGCCACAAAACTGAACTCCCGGCCACCATTTCTTGAAATTCTCTTCTTCGTTTGGCCAACCCAGGGTTGAAATATAATTCACCAAAGCATCAAACCAAACATACATTACATGTTTTTCATCACCAGGAACTTCCACTCCACAAGGCATTTTCTCTTTCAACCGAGAAATTGAAAAATCTTGAAGACCCTGCTCCACAAAGGAAATAATTTCATTAAACCTCTTTTTCGGCTTAACAAAATCTGGATTATCTTTATACATCTTTAGAAGTCTTTCTCCGAATTCTGAAAATTTAAAAAAATAATTTTCTTCTTCAATAATTTCAATTTCTGCGTTTGGATGGTCTGGACACTTTCCATCCACAAGCTCTGAGTTTGTTTTTTCCAGTTCACATCCAACGCAATAGTTGGCTTTGTAATTTTTTTTATAAATAAACCCATTTTCATCACAAATTTTCCAAAATTTTTGTGCTGCTTCTTTATGGTCAGCGTCTGTTGTTCTAATAAATCTATCGAATTCAACGTTTAATAGATCTCTTAGACTTTTGAAATTTTTCGCTTGAGCATTGCAATATTCTTGAGCACTAACTCCCAACTCCTCAGCTTTTCTCAGAATTTTCAAACCGTGCTCATCTGTTCCAGTATTAAAGAATACTTCCTTCCCAAAAAGTTTATTTGCTCTCGCCAACACGTCAGCGCTAACAATCTCTAATGCAAAGCCAATGTGCGGTTTTGCATTCACATAAGGAAGTGTTGTTGTTATATAATATGTATTTTTCATAATAATTTTTACAGCCTTTTTATCTATGCTCAATTAATTAAATAGGCGAAAATTGACTACGCAATCTTTCGCCTATCCATAGCTATATCCTGAAATGAGGCTATTCAATTCTGATAGCTTTTCCTCGAATGATTGCATGCGCAATTTTTGTCCTAGCGCGGGAAAGAATTCTTTGAAGAGTACTTTGAGAGGTGTTCATTTTTACCGCTGCCTCTGTCTGACTCATTCCTTTTTCATCTACTAATCTTAACGTTTCTGCCTCCTCTCGCTCAAGAATAACTTCTTTTAGTTTTTTCTCAAGAACTCCTTCTGGCTTAAACAGAACTACTTTAGGTCGAAAATAAACTTTTCGACGCAACTTTGGTCTTGGTGACATATTTATTCCTCCAGGTTACCCAAATTACTGAAATTATACTCAAAGCATTTCAGCATTGGAAAATTAATTACATATTTTAGTGTACCGTGTTTTTCTAAAAAAAACAATTTCCACCAGTTAACGTTTTTAAAAACTCCTTTGGACAATTCAGTAAATTAATTGTTTTAAAAAATAACTGCTTTGACCTTTTTAATTTTTCCATTATACTAAATTACTGGTATTTTTAAACCTTTTTATCTATCAAATCAAAAAATGAACCTATCTGTTATTTTAGTAAACTACCGAAGCGCAAAGTGGCTCAATGCTTGTTTGGTTATTTTAAAAGAGTTGCAGTTTTCAAAATTCAGCTTCGAGGTTATTATCGTTAACAATGATCAAGAAAAATTCAAACCAAAAAAAGATTACTCTTTTGTGTCAAAAATAATCCAAAATAAAAGAAACTTGGGCTTCGGTTCAGCTAATAACATAGGGGCGACAAAAGCTCTGGGACGCAACTTACTGTTTCTAAACCCCGACACTGTCTTTAAAAAAGACTCCATTGAGAAATTGTTATTTTTTCTAGAAAAAAACCCACGAATAGGGGTTTTGAGCCCTAAGATAATCCAGGCATCTCGAGGACAAGCACAGCCATTTACTTGTGGAAGAAAGACTTCTCTTTTAGGAATTCTTTTTAGAAACACATTCTTCAAACCCTGGAATAATAAAAGCCCAATTCTTGTCGATTGGGTTTCTGGCACAGCCCTTTTAACAAGAAAATACATCTATGATAAAGTTTGTGGTTTTGATGAAAATTTTTTCATGTATTTTGAAGATCAAGACCTTTGTCTTCGTATCAAGAAACTGGGCTATGATATAGTTTTTTTTCCAAAGAGCACTGTGTTACATTACGATGGTAAATGTTGGCCTGACACAAAAAAACAAAAAAATGCTTTTTATAAGGCTCAGGATTATTTTTTTAAAAAACACCACAGGCGTTATAAGTGCTTTATTTTAAAAGTTTTAAAACAAATAGCCTTATGAATCCCTTGAATTGGAAAAATCTATTTCTACTATCGCTGATCATTTTGCCTTTTAGTTTCGCGCTTAATCCAACAGCCTCCATCGATCTTCCCATAGTAAGAGTTTTGTTTCCACTAACTTTCTTATGTTGGTTTTTTTCTTCTCTTTTCCATAAGCAAATCTTGCTGGACACAAGATTGAGGTTTTGGATATTTAGCTTCTTTTTGTTTTTTTGCGCAATCTCTATTTTTTGGGCAACCGAAAAGCTTCTTGCCCTAAACAAACTTTTTTTTCTGTTATCTTTTTTTCCTGTCTATTTTATAACCTATGCAGCGACTAGCAATGTCCTTTTTCGGGAAAGGCTAATAAAAACTTTTTTCTTTATTTCATTCTTATCCGCACTTTTCTCTTTATTAATTTTCTCACTGCAGTTTATCTTAGGTGTTGATGGAGTACTTTTTTTAGCCTCCAAAACATCTTTGTTTTTTTTAGGAAGAAATTTTTCTGCTATGGTTATTGAATTCCCAAGTTGGTTGGTGAATATTGGTGGAAAAACAATAATGCGAACATTTGGATCTTTTCCTGATCCACACCTTTTTTCACTTTCCATCAACCTATCCCTGCCCTTTGCTTTTTATTTGTGGAAAAAAACTTCTAAATCAATCTACCTATGGGGTGGTTTGATTTGTTTGTTAGCAAGCCTGCTTAGTTTTTCTCGTGCCTCATATATTGCACTTTTTCTAGGATGTTCCTTTGCGACTTTCTTTTTTTCCAATCCTCTTGTTATTATCAAAAAATATTTCTCCAATTTCCTCCTGTTTCTTTTTTTGTTTTTTATTTTACTTCTAGTTCCGAATCCCTTAACTCAAAGATTCACTTCTTCCTTTAATTTACAAGAAGGTTCCAATTCGGGTAGGCTTGAAATGTGGAGACTTGCAACAGAAACAACCATTGAAAATCCTCTACTTGGAGTCGGTCTTGGTAATTTTGCTAAATATAATTTTCCGATGTCATCTAGCGATAGCCCTATTTATGCGCACAATTTATTTTTAGATTTTAGCTCTGAGATTGGTGTGCTTGGGGGACTTCTTCTTATTGCATCACTTTTCTGCCCTCTTTTTGTTTTGAGAAAAAATTCTTCTGCTCTCTTGAAAACCATCGGCGTTGCGATGTTGATTTTCATAGTTCATTCATTTTTCGAAACTCCCTTCTACTCCGTTCGGGTGTTTCCTTTGCTCCTTTTTATTCTTGCTATCAAAACAGATGATTAGATATATAAATTACCTGACCATTCTCTTGCTTCCCATCTACTTAATCAAACTCCCCCTTACATCGAGTACTAGTTTGAATTTTTTAGATTTTTTACTAATAATTTCTATCCTCTGTAACTTACTTCATATTTACAAACAAGGAGATTTAAAGAATCTTTTCTCCATCAAGCCCCGCATTAAAAGTGCTCTCTATTTACTTGTTCTTGGATTTTTCTCCTCTTTTATTATTAATGCACAAAAGGACACTCTTCTGGATAGCGTTGGTATTTTAAAAAGTTTTCTTATTCTTCCTCTTTTATTTTCCTTTACTGTTTCTTTCTTAGTTTACAAAAAAGAACTTTTTGTAAAAAAACTGCTGTTTGCTTATGTTATCATGAGCAGCTTTCTGGCTATTTCTGGTGTTATTTTTTTCTTTTTAGATAAATTGACTTTCGATGGTAGGTTACAAATATTTTTAAATTCCCCAAACGCGCTAGCAATGATCCTAACTCCTGGAATTATTATCCTTCTTGCATTTTTACATAGTAAAAAAGGCTTTTTATACATATTCATACTACTTCTTCTCTTTTTCCACATCTTTTCCACAATTGCAACTCTTTCTTTTGGAGCCCTGCTTTCCCTTTCTTTTTTGGTTGTCTTTTTTATCTTCAAAAAAACCACCCAGATAGAGTGGTCTCGTGCTTATCTTATTCTCAGTCTCGTGGTTATCTTATTTTCCGTATTTCTACTTTTCTTAGCTCCCCTGTCTTCAATGTTGGGATATGAACAAAAAAAACCAGCTTCTTCTACTGATTCTAGGATTATGATTTACGATGTTACAAAACAGATTATCTCGGAACATTTGTTTTGGGGGATTGGTCCAGGAAACTTTCAAAAACATTATCTTTTAAACCAAGCTAACTACCCTCCTTACCCCGAATGGGCAGTTCCGCATCCTCATAACAATATCTTGCTTACCATTGCAGAAGGGGGCGTTTTTGCCTTGCTAGGACTACTCCTTCTCCTTACCAACAGATTCGATCCTACAAAAGTGTCTTACGGTGTCTTTCTGCTATTTCTCTTGGCTTATCTTCTTCTTCATGGGATTATTGATACAACTATCTGGAAAAATGACACTGCTGTGATTTTCTGGCTATTTTTAGGAATTTTAAATTTTCATAACACAAAATTACTTAAGTGATATTGAGTAAACACTTTTCGTTTTTCTGTCGGTGAAGAAAAGATATCTCTCGTTGTTGTCCAAAAATAGACCTTCTGCATCCACTGTAATCATCTCTGAACTTTCTAAAAGTCTTCTTTTTTTTCCTGACTCAACATCAATCTCCCAAAAAGTGTCGGTTGAGTTATATTTCTGAGATTTCCAGTCATTAGGTAATATTATATCCTTCTCGGAATAGATCATCATCGCACAATAAACCTTTCTGTTGTCCTTAGACCAGACGCATTTATCCACAGTTGTCGGAAAGTTTAAACTTCTAAACTCCCCCCCTTTTCCATTCATTGAGCCTAGCACCATTTTGTTACCAATTTGCTCACTTACATAAGAAGTTAACAAGCGATTTCCGTTATTAGCCCATTTATAATTTGCGGCAAAGGACCCTTTGTGAATAATCTCAGATTGTTTTTTCTCTATATTCACACAATCCAATCCTGCCTTAAGTTTTGCGTCAGGATCTCTATGATAGCATATTTTACTACCATTTAATGGGATTTTTAAACCAACTCTTTTGCTGGTTAAATTATCCACTAAAACCTCTTCGTTGCTTCCGTCAGCATCAGCAATGGCTATTTTTCTTTTTCCAGTTTCACTTTCATAAAATTTATAGGCGATTTTATCATTTTTTTCGTACTTAAACCAAATAGCATAATCAATTTTTGCTGCTAATTCAATGGTTTCATTCTTATTAAGGTCATAAATAAAATACGACCCCCTATCTCTCACTAACGCCTTATCTCGATTCATATTCCAGCTTATGTCCTTTACGTCAATAAAGGGGTGCCCTCCGACAGAATTTTTTGACTTACCTTTAAGGTCAACGAGTAAAAAATTTCTTTTTTGATAATACAAAACTTGTTCCGTTGATGCGTTTAGGACGACTCCTTTTACATCACCTCCCTTGCTATCTATCAGCTTTGAGATCTTTCCTGAACTACTCTCTTCTTTTTCCTTAAACCAACCCTCTTTTTGTTCTTCTTTTGTTTCTCCTTCAACAACAAACTCGCCCTCCGTGTCCTCAACTAAACCTCCACCTAACAGAGAATCTTCGTTTGAAGAAATGCTTTGGATGATAAAAGCCAACAATGTTGTTAAAAAGATAATTACAAAAACTATGAAGATTTTTTTTGCCATATTTTCTAGAATTCAAAATTCTCACTTAACTATTGTTTTGTTTAATTAAGTAGAGTTTTTATTTTTTATTTTTATTCAAGCTAATTGCAGGTAGCCTTATCAAGACAATCCTTAATGGTAGGTACTGTCGTCAAAGTGCTGTTGATTAGATCTGGATTAATCACATACAAAATTAACCAAGCTACTAACACCAAACCTAGGCCAAAAATCGCACTGTAGATAGTATCTTTTGCATCACCCATAGTGGAGGCATTTCCAGCAGAAAAGACTATGTATTTAAAGGCACCAAAACCAATCATAAAGACTGCCAACACTCCTGATATTCCTATGCCAAAACTATAGAGTGAATTCAGATATGACATAAAATCGTTTGTCCCAGCTGCTTCACCGGGAATGATTTCTCTTGTTGTATATCCTGCAGCAAAAGCACTCTCGGCTGCAAAGAGGAGGCAAGTTCCTACAATAAAAACTATTTGGCTCTTTTTAAATCTCATATCTTATCTTTTTATAATTCTTTATTCAACTTAACTGCATAAGAGAACCCAAACAACACGCTCCAAATCAGCACCATTGCAATCGCTAATCTGATTGTGAATACCAAATAATGTGGCGCATGACTAACAGAAGAAGCTAGATATTGTTTCAAAGTGACGTCCTGTGCGAGCGCTGCATTGAAACCTGTGCGCACCGAAACTGCGGTGTCCATTGCCAGTGTATGTGTGTCAATAACCCTCCAAGTGTCTTTTAGCATTTCTGTGTATTCATTCGCTCCACCATTAGAGAAGTTCTTAACTAGTCTTGCTTTTAAATCAATTCCTGTGGCTAATGTCATGTCGCTTGGGATTGTAAAGCTAATTTGATCATTAGCTACTGTGATTCCTAGACCCATCGGCTGTGGTGCTAAAGCTAGAAAAGCTGCATCGATTTCAACATCATTAACATACCACACTAGGTCTACTTCATCATCATCCTGAACAGCGTCAGTGTTAATAGTCATATAAGTTGGTACTGGGGTTGCCCTAAAAGTAACTGCAGTGCCGTTGTCAGCCTCAAAAACACTATCCGAGACAATTCCTGTTGCAGATGTGGTCGCAAGTGCTCCAGCAACAACTTCAATTACAGCCTGTGGACTTCCAACTGATAGAATTCTTTGTGTAACAAAATCAGAATCATCTCTTTTATTAGTAACAGCAATGGACATTATACCGTCTTGCACTCCCAATACTGGGAAAAATACTTGTTTTTCAGGAGCCTCATCACAACCAGGCCCTGGGAATACAAGAGGTGCATAGTCACCTTCAACTCTGCAGGTCCCTCCAATGTTAACAACTGCAGGGATTTTTTGTTCATCTATTTGCCAAGAATATCTATCGAAATCTGCTGTTCCATCGGCTGTTACAGTTTCAGCTACTAAAACTTCGTAGGGATAGACAGGACAAATATCTTTATATAAAGTTGCATTGCAAATCTGAGGACCTCTCTCCCATCTTCCAGTAGCAGCATTTCTTTGTGCTCTATACAAATTCATCCCTACTACATTTTTAGTAATCGGGAAATAAATTCTTTCGATTGCGCCCACTGTAAGCCCTTCAATATCAGTATGTTCTCCTCCTGCTAAGGATTCGTGCTCGCTAACCACTACAGTGGCTCTCACCCAGGCCCTGTTCTCTGTAGCAGCCATTGCAGCAGATCCAGGTAATGCACCAAACACATTGCTAGTAGGGAAGAATCTCAACTCCCTCAATCCAAGACCCTCCGTGAAGGTTTCATATTCCAAACCACTAATTGGATGTTCGCAATCAGAAAAATCATTTCCCTCACAACGATCAACTGTCCACTTGTAATACAAGAAGTCTTCATTAACATTTTCATTGCTCATGCTAGCATTCACCTTAACAAGATCAGATCTTTTGTTTTCAGTGATTGGTTCGACTGCATCATACTGAGGAGCTTCTGGAATAACACTCAGCTCTGGATCCAAAACATTTCCACCTGTTTCATTAACTGAAACTGATGCTTGGTATGGAAATCCCCAGTCAGAAGCAGAAGTAAAACCAGGATCACAGTCATCATCTCCAATATAATTCATACTTTCATCGTGCCCTGAACAAATCCCTGGTGTAGCCCACATAATTTTATAATAGGCATTCAACTCACCATCATTATCAGTCACATCCCCTGAAGCATAGTTCTCTCTAATACTATCGTCACACGCGTCATATCTTGACATTCCTAGATTATAAGCAGTCATATCAGCTTCTAAATCAATATTCGTACTGGCAGATCCTCCTGTTCCTCCTGTTCCTCCTGTTCCTCCTGTTCCTCCTGTTCCAGATGCACTAGCATCACCCATGTCAACACCGTCTGGCAGAAATTGGTTGCAATACGCAGAAGCAGCACCCCTGGAACCAACGGCAACAACTGCCCCAGTAACAGGATTAGTTACTAGATAACCATTTATCTCAAAACCTGTTTGTGCTCCTCCTTCAGAAATAGGCACCATGGAAGTTCCTTCGATAATAACTCCAATTCTGTCACCAGGACGATAAATCCAGGTTAATTGAGTCTGATTCAAACCAGCAAGATCAGCTTCATCAACAACTCCATCTCCATCAGTGTCTGAATTTGTTGGATCAGTTCCCCAGCACTCTTCTTCGGCAAGAGTAAAATCACCGTCTCCAGTCTCTCCTATAACACCTCCAGGTGAAAAACATCTAGCGAATTCATGATCACAGTCGATAATTCTATCTCTTCCAGCTCTTTCATCTGCTGAGGCCCCTCCTTGTGCAGGGTTGCCTAGGTTGCGTTCGCTTGTTTGTGCTCCGAAATTATGTCGATAGCAACGAGTAATTGAATCTGTTTTAATAATTTGTTTTTTTTCATCAAACATAAGATTGTGCGCTGGTGCCGGTTCATTTTCATCACCAAAAATATTATCAATTTCATCATCCCACTCACCATCTTCCCTTCCTGGCTTGGCACCAACCCCATCATCACCTCCATATGCAGCATTATATCCATCATTGTCATTCTCAAATGAATAGTCGATTCCAAAAAGACTAGAGTCAAACTCTCCTCTGGCTATAATACCCATCGCCTCTTGCTTCCCCTCTTCAATGGTGTTGGCATATGACCCATCAGGATTTGTATGAATTATATACCAGGTATAATACAAATCTACTAAATCAGTCTTAAAACCTTTTGGAGCAGAAAGTGCTGTGACTTTCTCACCTTCTTGTGGATCTGTTTTGTTGAAACTAACTTCAACAGTAGGTACCATCTTCTTTCTATTGCCTCTTCTCATGGCATTTTGATCGAAACCATACCTGTCCTCCATACATTCAGACATTCTTTCGAGGTCAATAGTTACTCCTTTTGTAGCCTGAATTTGACATTGAGGCTCAGCAGAGGCATTCTCTGTTTTAAGCAATAGTAATAACATTGCTAGACAGAAAATTTTTGCTATTTTTTTGTGTTTTTTCATGATTTGTTTTTGTTAGAAATCGCTATGATAATATAAATTGATAATAAAAATAAATATCTATGGTCAACAAATACACCCAGTGAAGTATTGTTGAAATGAGAATTGATTTGTTTTTGTATGCTATGATCCCAAAACACAAATTAGGAATCAAGATTAAAACCATACTTTTCCAAGAAATCATTCCTCCTGTCCCTAGCTCATATACCAAAAATAAAAGAGCCTGTGTTACGATAGCGCCAGCAACACCAACAATTGGCATTAACCTTTTCATTACGAATCCTCGAAAAAAGAATTCTTTTGAGAAAACGACAATGGGCACAATCAGGAGATTAACAAACAACATCAATTTTACATCTTTTGCAATCACCCAAGAAGAAACTCTTAAACTATCTTGCCAGTCTAATTTTACCACAAAAACACTCGTCACTGCAATAAAAATAACTATCATCCACAAAGAAAAGATAACATCCTTTACATTCAGACTTATTTGCAGGAAATAATCTTTTGGTTTTTCTTCAAATATTTTCTTAATAATAAAAAGTGGTGACACGAAAAGGAAAAAAATTGAAATTACCATCCACTCTAACACCCCTCCAGCTCTAACGTCTTCCAAAAAAAGGTTTGTTAAAAAAATTACTAGAACTAAATTCACTAGAGTTACTAACAATAAAAATCTATCCTTCTTTGAACTTTTCTTAATTTTCATATCTCGTTATTTTGCATTTTTATAAGTCTCTTTTCAGTTAGCCACATTCCATAGTTTATTACAGCAACAAGAGTAAAAGCCGGGAGTGCAGAAGCCATTGGTATAAGTTCAACTGCATATCCTAGTCCAGAAACAACAGCCTTGCGTCCGATTCTTTTTTTCAAGTGCCCTCCCAACAAATAAACAATCCAAATAGTCATTGCTGCTAAAGGAGTGACTATGAAATTAAAAATTGGGATAAATGTTCCAATATCAGCCCCGAGGGATATCATAATTACAACTATATGCGCTGCATCCTCTGAAGGGTTGATTTCTTTATAAGCAGTTGCTGCAGCCATCGCAGTGTCTGGGCTTGCACCTATTCTTCCTTTTTTCCTTCTTCTTTTACTGGATACCATGCCAGCCCTTCTTTTGCTTTTTGTGGTAGCACTAGAACGCATTGCTCTTTTCTTGTCTTTAATTCTGTTTTGTTGCAAAGTGTTATATTTTTGCTTTTCTGCAGCTTTCTTGGGAGAAGAACTTTCGCTTAGTTTATTTTCTGTTGGTTTTGTTGGTTGCATTGGCTGACTCGGCTGACTCGGTTGCATTGGCTGACTCGGCTGACTCGGTTGCCTTGGCTGCATTGGTTGTCTTGGTTGCATCGGCTGACTTGGTTGTCTTGGTTGCATCGGTTTTGTTGGTTGCCTGCCTTGTTCTTGCTTACTTGAGATACCTAAAGAAACTCCTTTTGTAGGATTGTTTTTTGATGCATCTATTTGTCTGGTCATTTTTTCTTTTTCAGACATACCCAAGATAGTTAACTACTATAAACACCCCGTTTAATTTCTTTAGCTAATTGTCCTCTTCTTCTTCTTTTTCAATTTCAATTCTTTGCGCAGGATTTGTAGTAATAATCTTATCTTCGTCATAAGAGGCTATTACTTGTATAGCTGCCCTTTTTAAACCAGCGAAAAAAATCCCTTCACCTACACCACAATCCATCAATAAATATTTCTCTCTATCTGTTAAGTAGAACGTGTCAGCAATAACATCGATTGCTGATTGTGACTGCTTCATTAACATTTGAATAGATGAATTAGACACAATCGGTTTACCATACTTAGAAGACATGAAATCAGAAATATCCTGTGTTATTGTTGTTAGCCCGCCATAATATTTCCTAATCCTCTTAGCAACCATAAATAAAAACCTTGCTGCTTCATCATGTTCCATCATTCTCCAGGCCTCATCCACAACAATCAAACGCTTCTTCACGTTAACTCTAACTTCCCTCCAGATATAATTCAAGATCATATACATGGCCATCGGGCGCAACTCCTCTTCTAAATCTCTGATATTAAAAACTACTAACTGATTATCCAGTGAAATATTAGTTCGATTGTTCAAAAATCCCGAGAAAATTCCTTTGGTATATTTCTCTAGTCGGATTGTAATATCTTCAACACCCTTCATATTAGACAATACTTGATACAGGTCAGATAGCACCGGCGTGGTTCTCTTTTTCAGGTCATCCAATGGGGTGTCCTCCGTAATATCTCTAATTGCATATGTTTCACGAATAGCTTGTTCAAGAATGGACTCCTCCTCTGGTGTTAATGTTCCTAACATTAATTTCAACAATCCCAAAAGCCCCGCGATAGTACTTCTTATGACGTCCTCTACCTCCATTCCTTCCTCTATTGATAAATCGAAAGGATTTATATGATTGTCTGTGTTTAGGGAAATTCTTAAATAAGCTCCTCCTACTGTCTCTGCGAGATATTTATATTCATCCTCTGGATCAATAATAACAGCGCTTGACCCTAACATCATCGAGCGTAGAATTTCCAATTTAACGGTATAACTTTTTCCAGCTCCAGATTTAGCAAAAACAACCATATTAGCGTTTTCCATAGAAAAACGATCGAATAAAATCAGTGAGTTATTATGTCTATTTATTCCATATAAAATACCTTGATTTGAGGTCACATCAGCTGAAACAAAGGGGAATGTTGTCGAAAGTGGCGAAGTGTTCAATGCATTTCCATTTATTAACTTGTCCACTCCCAGCGGAATAGTAGAAACAAAACCTTCCTTCATCCTAAAAATAGCTCTCTTCGTATACACTGAACGAGCATTCAATAAAGATTCTAGCATTATTGTATTTCTGTCTAAAACCTCTTTTGTCTCTCCAAATATATTAAAATAAAGGCTAAATTTGAAAAATCTCTCAGCCCCTTCTTGTAATTGGTCTCTTAGGGTCTCTACATTGCTATAAGCCATCTCCAAAATAGGATCTCTGGTTAGACCTTTCTCTGATTCAATGTTTAACTCTGATTGAATTTGGGTGACTTTTTTTCTTAACTTTTTTAAAATAGTCCCTGTGTCAACAGGATAAATAAACATTGAGATATCCAAAGGCAGATCAATTCCAATTACTGGATTCATCCAGCCCATAGCAAGTGCTCTTGGGTAAGCAGCCACAAAAAGAGTTCTACAGAAAGTGTCTCCTATCTGCAGATTAGAACTCGAAACCCCAAAAGCAGAAGGTGAGATTAGATCAACAACTCGAGCTAAACCTTCTTGGTAAAGTCTCTCTTTTGCTAATAAATCATCCGAAACCTCAGCGTTAAAATCAACTGGTGGTGGAGTCGCAACTTTTTTAGCTGCTTTTTTATCGTCTTTCTTTTTTCCAAATTTAGGTAAGCCTGGCATATTTTTATTTTTTATTATCCTCTTTCAAGATTTAAGTCTTCCAGCGTAGGAACAGCAACATGTTCAAATTCTGATGGATTATAACAATTATAATACATTTCTATTAATTCTTGAGTGTTCAAAGAAACAACCCTCACACCACTTCCTGAAAGTGACTCCTTGACTTCTTCGACTCTTTGAAATAGTTGATTTTTATATGTTTCGAATTTTTCCCTTTCTTGATAAACAACTTTTCTTGGTGTTAATTTTGCCAACATCTTGCTAAAAAATCCTTCTTTTTTTGATTCTATTGCATAAAAAGGAATTACTATATAAAACAATTTAGACATAATATTTGAAACATTGACCAACTCACTAACAAAATGCACGTAATCATCGATTTGATTCCTCAGAAGTGTATTTCTTTCAGTGTCCTTTTTTCTCTCGAGCATCTCTAGATATGGCTTAATGTCAAATTTTCTAGTTGAAATAACGATTTGTATGGGGAAATCCAAAGAATTCAAAAATCTTTGATACGCAAAAATAATTGCCTCTTGCTCAGTGCTTGATTTTAAATCAAAGTTAATCGACGAAACTGCCAACACGGACCTTAAAGATCCATCTTTAACAACAACAACACCGTCCTTGATTTCAGAAACATTTAATTGTTCTTGCATACTAGCAACTCCTATTCCCGCCATAAAACTAAAGTTTAATAATCAAATCTTACTATTTTTATCCAACAAATCTGCTAAGCTTTTTGAACTTTTCAAGGTCTTCTCTTTTACATACCTATTAATTGAAGCTTTTTGTTTTTTCTCTGTTAATTTTCTGGGCTTCCTATTTCCTTGAGTTTTTACTTCTCTGTGCCAAGTTAAAACTTTGGGTTTGAATAAGTAAAAAATTCCATTTAATGTAAATTGCATAAATGTCATCCCAGCTGGCTTATAAAAAGTAAATGCGAGCGATAACAAAACTATTGGAAAGCCAATTATTATCAAGGCTGGTGTTGAATCCAATTGCCATAGAAAAAATAAACCCACCCCCCCAAGAGCCAACCAACCCAACTGTTTAAGTGTTAGCTGAAAAGCAATTTTGTCCTCAACTTCAATATATTGTGGCACATTAAAATTCATCTAACTTTCTATAGTTGTTAAATATCTTTCAGGTTAACAATGTGTTTTGATTGTCCCCTTTCTTCTATATCATCTTTCTTCACTATGTTTTCTTTTTTCACTTTTTTTTCAATCTTCACTCCTTCTATTCCCGAAACAGGAAAGTCTCCTAAGATACCGCTTTTTAGAACTTCTTTGCTTTCAGTGGGGTTCTCTTTTTTTTGCAGACCCTCCCTTAAGACCTCCATTGACTCGTCGTCAAGTGCATTGAATAAAACTTCTTTTTTGTTAATATTGATATTTAAATCAGTATCTTCATCATATGATTCTAAGATCAATGAAAGTGCTCTTTTTTCATGGAATGAAAGTCTATTAACATTCTCCGAATTGAAAACATAATCACTTCTCTCTAGGTTATTGTGTGATTGAGCTCCTTTTTGAAGAGTATAGTCATCGAGCCAGTTTTTAATCGTTGATTTTCTGAACTTATCATCTCCTTGGATTTTAATCTTTCTTTCACTTAATTGCTGCTCGTTAAGCTTGGGGAATTTTTTAAGTGCAGTTATTATTGGGAGTTTTTCTGTCTTCAGTTCCATCTCATCCTCATCCACACTCGCAATTTCACCTCTTAATTGAATTAGTTCTATAAATAGCTCTTTTGCTTGAGCTTCGTTTGCTTTCAATTTTTGAATAATTCTTTTTTGCACAATACCAGCGCTGAATGTATTGGTAACAAAAGAGTCTCTAATAATTCTAGAAATTTCGCCTAGCTCCCCTATTTTATATATCTTATATTTCTTGGCAATTTCAATTATCCGTTGTTCCGTTTCTTCATCAATCAACCCTATTTTAACCTGATATGGTAACTTATTATAGATCTCATACCACTCTTTAATATCACTCTTGCTATCATCTTTAGGATCCCAATGCACACTTGCACTCATCGGACAAGCTTGGATTTTCAATAATCTTTCTCCTTTATCTGACATTTTTTGTTTTTTTGTTTTAGCTATTCATATCTCTCAATGCTGCTTCTTCTTCTTCAGCGGTTGCTGGTGCTGCTGCTGCTGGAGCAAAGTATCCCGCCTCAGCCAAGGCTTTTTGCCTAGTACCATCCAGGTTTTCTGCTGCATGTTTTCTGATTTGAGCGACATTAAACTTTTTTCTATTTCCTTCAGTTTCATTTCCAGTTCCAGTGTTTTTCTTCATATAATTTTTTACCTCTTCTTGCTCTAAAAATTCAGCTGGTTGGTCAGTGATTTCAGTTAATTTCATTTTTTGCAATTGATCGTTATAGGACTTTTGTTTTGCGATTTTTTCTGCTTGTACTCTTCTGAAGGAATCTTCCGTTGATTGATCCATTGGTGCCTCCCTTTTTGAGTTTTCTGCAAGTACAACATCTTCTATTAGACCTGCTTTATTTTTACTAAAGTCATGTTCTATCATCTCCTTCCTGCTTTTTTTCTCTGAAGCTTTTCGAAATTTTTCCAAATTCCTTGGGTCATTTTTAAACATTGCCTCTGCCCTACCATAACTTCCATCAGCTGCTTTTAAATTTCCACCTTCTGCTAATTTAATAGCAGCAGCTTTCCTCCTAGCTTCTCCCTGTGATCTGGTTTCTGATAATCCAGCGACATTACCTATTGTTTTAGCTGCTGAAGGCTTTGAGTCCATAATTTTTTTCAATTCTTCCTTAGAAGGAACTCCTTTGTCATCCCACTTCTTAGTCTCCTCATCTACTAAACCTGAATTATGCTTCTTTCGATCAACGTTTCCAAAAGGCATGACTGCTTTCTTCTGAAGAGCTCCGGCTGCTAAATTCTTTTGCACACTCTCTTTCACATTACCATAGGCCGCCTTTCCGTAGCCAAATCCGTAGCCAGCAGTTAAACCGAATGCAGCTCCCTTGCCTATTCCCATAGCTAGACCCTTGCCTGCTCCTCCAGCCTTCCCTAGGGCCCAGCTTGCACCATTTCCAGCTTGTGAGGCCATTTTTTTAGAAAGATCAAATCCGTAAAATAACATATAAATACAAGCAGCATATGGGATAAAGACTTTTAATGCGCCCACAATAAAGTGATTTTTATTAATTCCAGCCATTTGTAGTTCTGCATCACCGAATGCCACAGTGGTACTA
>JABGXP010000001.1 GCA_018675685.1 bacterium | reverse complement strand
GGTTCAGCTTGCCACCTTATCTTTCAGGCTTGTACGGGGGAGATAAAAAAACAGTCAGCGGTGCCCCCCAAGTCTCAATTCTCTGTAATTAGAATCCTTTAGTCGAGCGTAGGAATGTCGCATAAGGAATAGCGTTTTATCTAACTTCCCGCCTAAATTAATCCACAAAAAGTAATAAAAGCTACAAGTTTTAATTAGCTGTAGTAACGAGAAAATTTGTAGCGGGATGCTAGATAAAACGTTTTGAGCTGACCCGCTATCGCCCATTGAAGGTGTATTTTGTAGTTTCTATGGGGATTTTAAAATATCAGTTGAAGGAAACAGATGAAGGAAATTATAAAAAACATATTATTATAATTTTTTTTTGCACTTTTAAAGTAAGTAATATGGATAATTTTTTTAGATAATATCATTTACTATCTCAAAAACGTAAGAAAATTTTTTTTTTGCTTGAAAAAGAGCGCATCTCTAGTGTGCATCTTTTTTATATTTTTAAAAATAAAATTTTAAATACTCTTTTGCCGTTTTGTCAGGATGTATCTTCCCATTCCTCTGATAAATCTCCAATGTCTATCATTGTGCCTATCTTGCATTTAGGGCAACAATTAATTTGACTCCCTGTTAACCTCAAAAACATTTCAGAGGTTGTTTCCTCTAGTTTTTCCGGTAACTCTACTCCTGGAGCGATAAGACTCCTTAATAATGGAATTATTTTCTTTTTATTTCGAGGTGAAAGAAATCCATAGTATCTAATTTTCATAAATCCCTTGGGCAGAACATGCTTTAAAAATCTATTAATAAATTCTGTAGCAGGAATACAAAGTTCTTTTTCTTTGTTTTCATCTTGTCGATCCCTGTAACTAAAGGTGACATTACCATCTGAAATATTTTTGATTCGGTTATTACTTATTGCAACTCTATGAGTATAACGCCCTAAATACTCCAGTACCTGTTCTGGTCCTGCAAATGGTTTTTTTGAAAAGACAATCCATTGTTGTTCTGAAACTTTTTTAATAAGATTTTTGAACACTTCGGGAGTGTTAAGAGAATCTGTTTTGCCTACAAAAATTAGTTTTTTATTATCATACTCTTCCTGCAGTTTTTTTAAATAGCGTTTCTTGAATTCCTTGGCTAAAGAATCAGTTCTAAATAGAAAATTTTCCTTGGAAGGATTCCATTGCTTTTTGTTAAATGAAAGAACACCTCCTGGGATTACACAATGCAAATGGAAATGTTCAAGTAATTTTTGGTTCCACGTATGCAGTATAGAAATAAAACCAAGTGTACCTTCTAATCGCCATTGAGGGTCAGAAGCAAAAGCCTGAAGTGTTTCCTTGACAGAAGAAAATAAAATATTAAGGCAGAATTTTTTGTTATAAGTCATAATTGGATGAAGCTTATGTGGAAGGGTGAAAACATTGTGAAAATAACTACACGGTAAAAGCTCTGCCTTCCTGTTATTTAGCCATTTTTCTTTAACTAAAGTCTGACATTTTGGGCAATGTCTATTTCGACAAGAGTTATATGCATTTTGTTCATAACCACAATTATTGCAATGCTCACGGTGCCCACCAAGAGCTGCTGTCCTACAATTCTTAATGCAAGACATAACCTTATATTGTCCTGGTTGCAGCCGATATTCTTTTATATACTGTCTATCGTATTGTCTAAATATATCTGAAAGCTCAAATTGATTAACTGGTCGTCTTTTTTTCATTGTCATCACTTCCCCCTTTCATATTTATTGCCAAAGGCTGAAAGAGCAGCAACAAGAGTACTTTTGTTTTGAGCTACTTTTGATGGGTTTGCAATATGGAGATATTTGGTTGTTGTCTCTAATGAGGAATGACCAAGTAAAGTTTTTATTGTAAAAAGATCTACACCACTTTCAAGAAGATGAGTTGCAAAACAATGCCTCAATGTATGGAGTCCCTGGCCTTTAGGGGTATTTAAACCGGCTTTTTTTTTAACTTTATTGAATGCATGAAGAGCACCATGCCTTGACAGGTGATTTTGTTGAAATTTGTGACTTGGAAAAAGCCAATGTTTGGGAAGTGCTGTTCTCCAGTAAAGACGTAACTGTTTTAGTAATATTTGAGGAAGAATTGTATATCTGTCCTTTTTTCCTTTACCTTGCTCTACTTTAATCATATTTCTATCACTTTGAATATGATGAGCTTTTAGAGAAATAACTTCACTTGAGCGTAAACCTGAATAATAAACAGTCATCAACAAAGTTTGGTGTTTAAGATTTGGCGCTGATTTAAATAAAATATTAATCTCATTTTCACTGAAAACAGTCGGCAGTTTGTGACTTCGACGACTTGGTAACAATGATAGTTTTATTGATTCATTTTTTAAAAAATTATTAAAGAAGCATACACAAGAAGAAATAAAGACATTACAGGTGCTACAGGCCAATTTCCTAACCTTCAGCATATAGACTAGAAAATCCTGTATTTGTAAATTTGAAAGTTGGTCTGGAGATTGAGAATAATACTTGGCCAAACTATAAATGGAATGGCAATATTGCTTTCTTGTGTTTGAAGAAAGTCTCTGTTGTATCATATAGTTTTCAAAATTTTCGCGAAGTAATGTCATAATAAACCTCCTTAATAAAATTGTTAATTGGTTGCATTTTAAAACAACCCCATTAAACAAGTAATCGGATATATTATGATTTTGTATGCTGTGAAAATTTGAATCAGAATAAATTTTTTGTAGGATTTTCCGCGAAGCGGTTCAGTTCAAGGATAGTTATGCTCATTTTTTGTATTTTTTCTAATTTTTACTCTATTTGAGAAACATTATTATTCCTTTCCCTGCTAAAATT
>JABGXP010000006.1 GCA_018675685.1 bacterium | reverse complement strand
TCTAGCCACAGACACACCCGTCGTAGGAGACTGGGATGGTGATGGGGCTGATAATGTAGGTGTTGCTAGAAAAGGCTCTACTTACATGGAATGGTATTTAGACTATAATGGTAATGGTCAATGGGATGGTTCAAGCACTGAACTAGTTTTTGTTCCAGGTTTTGGTCTAGCCACAGACACACCCGTCGTAGGAGACTGGGATGGTGATGGGGCTGATAATGTAGGTGTTGCTAGAAAAGGCTCTGCTTACATGGAATGGTATTTAGACTATAATGGTGATGGTTCTATGCAATAAAAACTATTGCAAATAAAAATAAGGGAATTCCCAAGGCGGAATTCCCTTATTATTTTATTAAAATAGACTTCTCACAACAGTAAGCTAGCTTCTTCCTGTCTCTTTGTAATAATCTTTGTATTTTTCATAACATGGAGTGTTATCTCCATCCATATCCAGCAGTTTAACCTCGACATTGTTACAAAATGCAGTTCTTAACTCTGGGTGCTCTCTTTGATATCTGCTCCAACCACCTAAAGCCCATTTTGTACCAGGTATTTCATCTGTAATTGAGGACCTTTTTATCACAACACCCGAGCCACCAATGTATTCGGAAAAAAATACATGGTCACCAATTTTTTGCAAACTTTTCATCCATTCATTAAAAGAGTTAAAACGTTCATTCCAAATATCATGCTTTGCCTGCATTGCATCAACGTCATGTCTAATAGCTAATTCCAACATTCTTACCAACCAATCACCTTTGACTATAGTATCGTTATCGACTTTACCAATAAACTCTTCATTTTTAGTTTTATTCAAAAACGTATTCATAGAACCAGTTATTGCTGTATTTTCACTATGAAAGATTAGTTCTAATTTCTCACTATTTAGAGACTTTAGGTATTCTTTCGTTCCATCGTTTGAAGCATTATCCACAACAATAACTTTCCCACAAATTGAATCCAAAAGTTTTGGTAAGGTTTCCTTCGTATAATCCAATCTATTATATGTTGTGAAAAGAACAGGGGTAGTTTTCGCTAACCAATTAAAAAATTGCTCATTTCTTTTGCTCCATAAACTTTCTAGATTTCCATTCTTTTTTGCAGAAGACTCTCCGAGATGTTCTACCCAAGAACCCTGTGCCCACAACAACTTATAACCATTTCTTCTTGCATTAATACACCATGCATGTTCGCCACCATAAAACGGTATCTCTTCTGGAAATTTAAGAGTTGGCTCTTTTTTTATCAACAGACAAAAACCAGACAAGGTATTCATTTCCAAAAAACGATTGGTGATTATTTCAGCTTGTTTGCAGATTTGACCTTTTGCATTATTAGAAGCTGGACTAACTCCGACGACTCTATCATCAATAGTAAAGCCCTTCATCATCTCTTCCAACCATCCCTCTGTAACAAAAGCATCAGTATTCAACAAACAAATATATTTACAGTCAGATTTCCCAATAAGTCTATTCCAGACAGTACTAAGTCCCTCATTATTCTTGAAATTATCATATATAGTTAACTTATAAGGATGTTTGGTATTTTTCTTAACCATGGAAATTGCTTTATCCTCGATTTCCTTGTTATTAAATCGAACAATTATAATATCAACCATGTTTTTAATAGCCTCCTTTTTAGCAAAAAAAACTTTTTCAGGAAGTACAGAACTTGGAGACGAAGGAAATCTTAAAATATTTTTTTTGCTAAAAACATGTCCTTGTGAAGAGAAACCTTTTCTTCCTTTCTTGAGATAAAGAAATAGATAAGAAATAAAAATTTTAATCCCTCTTTCTCTTAAAATGGACGAACCTTTTGAGCATAATTCTAATAAATGATTGAATCTGAAATTTTTCAGCTTCATATAACGCTCTCTTAGTTTCCAAAATTTAGATTTTTTAAGAAGATTAATCTCTCTTTCAATCTTTAAAAACTCTTTTGTTTTTTCTTTTATTTCCAAATCTTTTTTATTTGTAAACACTTTTCTTACACTTTCATAAGTGTCTGAATATTTCATTTGCAATTTTTTTTCAATCTTCTTTATATAGTTTTCATTATCTCTAGATAAAAATAAAACTCCTAATCCATAAGAATGAAAAAATTCAATTGTAAGATACTCGCCCGTTAATTCTTCCCAAAATTTATAGACTCCAAAACCATCTCTTCCAACTTTTATATCATGGAAAAGAATTATTCCATCTTTTCTTACTTTAGGAAGCCATGTTTCAAAATCATGCTTAACAGCCTCATAGGTATGCAGTCCATCAATATGCAAAATATCTATAGATTCGTCCTTAAAATCATAAACGGCTTCGTCAAAGGTTTTTCTCAATAAGTTAATATTTAAACCAGGATAAAACTCTGATCTAACTTTGCTAACGGTCTCAAAGACCTCTTCCCCGTAAAAACCTGAGTGAGCTTCTCCTTTCCACGTATCAACACCAAATAATTCCGTATCCAAATTGTTATCTTTTATTGCTTGCGAAAAAGACCACAGCGATGTACCGTAAAATGTTCCCAGCTCTACAATTCTTTTTGGTCGCACATTGCAGACTAAATCATAAGCAAAGTATTTATGCCCAGCCCAGGGCCAACCAATATCATTAAGCTTTTTTTCATAATCAAATTTTGTTTTATTGTATGTCCAATTCATTTTTTTCTTAAAAAAATTATTAAAAATAAAATCTACAACTACACCATTATTTTTCATTTCATCAGCTTCTTTTTTTGTAATTACTAGTTTCTTATATTCAATATCGAGCTTTCCTTTTTTGTATGCTTTATACCATCTACGGATATGCCAACTTTGGCTACTGTTAAGAAATTGATTCTTTTCAACTGCCTTTCCAGTTTCTATAACCTTCTTAAAAAAACGCTCCTTTCCTCTCAACGGAAAATGAAAAATATTGATATTAGAAGATGTTTTTTTTACAATATTATTTCCATTATTTGTAATCGAATGATTTCCCTGAGCAACCTCCAACATACCACAATTGGTCTTCATCATTACCTTTTGTGGATACCTAAAGAAATACAAGTTTTTCTCCCTTGAATCCTCCCTAAAATTTTCCGTTTTTAGGGGCTTTTCTACGGCATATTTTACGTCCTCTGGAAAAACCTCTTTTCCAGCTCTGTCTTCAAGTAGAACATTGACAAGATTAATCTCTAGAACATCTGCAGAACAATTGATCAACTCTGTCTTCAAATTACCTATGATCGGAGACCAAAACTCATCCGCATCACAATGAAAAATTATATCAGCTCCAAAATCTTCTATTGCAATCTTCGCCATCCTGTTATTCCATGCTGCCTGAGATTTATTCCTTCCTGGCTCATCAATTAAAAAAAGTTTTCCTTTTTTCTGATATTCAAGAAATACATCTCTAGTGTTATCAATAGAGGCATTATCTGTAGCAATAATAAAATCCACACCATGAGATAAGTGGAATTCAATATTTTGCTTAATTATATCCCCCTCATCTCTCGCCAAAATTGTCATGATCAATTTGGATGTTTTTTGCATGTATTTCATTTAGTTGTATTACCTCTAACACGCACCCTTAGCCTGAATAACCTATAAGAACCGTTTCAGAAGTAACTCTGAAAGATGAAGTCTTTCTAATCATAAATTTATATCCTAAATTCAAATCATCTATTAATGGTTTTATAAAGAAAAAATCCTCTGGTCTATGATATACAGAAATAAGCAATATGGGCTTATCTCTTTTTATTGTCTCAAGTGCACCTTTTATAACTCCAAGCTCCTCCCCTTCAACATCTAACTTTATTAAACCTATAACATCATTTTTTCCAGAGAAAAAATCATCGATACTAGTAATACTAATCTCTTGAGCATTTTTAAAATCAGAAGTAGTCAACGATGCGGCACTATTTGTTCCTTTAATAAAGGCTTTCCCTGCTTTTTTTCCAAGACCTAGTTTAATAGGAGTAACAATATCTCCCATTTTATTAATTCTTATAGTTTCTTTTAGTTTTTTATAAGTCAAATTGACAGGCTCAAAAGAATATACACGAGATGGGGTGTATTCTAAAAAAACAAGTGCTGAATCACCAAAATACGCTCCGCCATCTACTATTATTTTACCTTTTATTTTTAATAAAATTCTTTTTGGTAGAAAAGCCAAACCATTTTTATTTAAAAAAACTGGCTTTTCTATATTTACTCCATTCGGAATATTATACCTTGACAAATCAATATTTTTTTTCTGTTCAATTAATTCTTTTTTTGTAAAAAAATCTTCCACTTTATATAAAAAAGATTTTTTATGTTTATTGTACGGAATTAAAAAGATTATCTTTTCCCAAAGATTATCTACAACTAACTTACTCTCTTTGTCTAATCCAGATTTTAATTGACTGATATATTTATCTATCTCGTTGTTTTTGTTTACATAAAAGATCTTCCATTTATCGGTCCAGGGAGACAAAAAAATATCTTTAAAGCAATTCATCTTTTCTTTATTTTCTAGCAATCTTCTTTCTCTTAACTCCAAATCCTTAATCATATTCAAAGCAGAATCTCTCTGTTTAACAATCTTACCGAGTTTTGGTATTTTATAAAAAATTTTTCTCATTAATGTTTATTTATCTATTTATTTTCAATTTATCCCAATTATAAAGAAGGTTGACGTTGCCTGGATTCTTTTTATTTACAAAAACTCTAAAAGTTTCCTTTGTTCTTCCAACATAATCATAATAATTACCAAGATCGTTACCGGCAATATTTAATTTTAAATAAAACACATTTTCAGCAAAGGGTATATCTTTAATATCAACTTGATAATAGCCTTTATCAACAAAGTCCTTAGTATTTACCTTGTCCCTTATTGTACTAAAACCACAAAAGTAAAAATCTTCTTGGCTATAGATTCCAAGTCCAAAATTTAAAACTGGGACATCCTTATATTTCTTAAAATAAACACGAATTGACATGTCATCACCAGTTTTAAAAACTTTTTTCTCTACTCCATAACTGTCTAAAAATTTTATACCTTTTATCTCCACAGCTTTCTTGCGTCCTATCTCTTTCGTTTTTTTCACACCTTTCTCTTTTTTATGCATCTCTTTTGATAATCTTCTCTCTTCATCGCTCATATTTTCAAAAACATATTTATCAGCAACCTCTGTTGCTTTACCAATTTTAACAATTTTACCATTTCTCAAAAGCATAGCCTTGTTACAATACCTCTGAACAATCTCCACAGAATGAGTAACTAAAATAACTGTCTTGCCCAACTCTCGATATCTACTAAATTCTGATAAACATTTTGACTGGAAATTAGAATCACCCACTGCTAAAACTTCGTCCATCAAAAGAATATCACGATTTGCATGAATAGATACTGAAAAAGCAAGCCTGACAGCCATACCAGAAGAATAGTTCTTCAATTTTTGATCAATAAATCTTTCCAACTCTGAAAATCTCACAATTGAGTCAAATTTTTCATCAATTTGTTTCTTAGTTAAACCTAAAACAGTGGCATTCAAATATATATTATCTCTCCCGGAGAGTTCAGGATTAAACCCAATCCCAAGCTCCAAGAATGGAGAAATCCTTCCATTGATCTGAACTGTCCCCGCATCTTGTTGATAGATTCCTGCTAAAACTTTCAGAAGAGTTGACTTTCCACTTCCATTTCTTCCAATTATTCCAAAAAATTCACCTTTTTTTACTTCAAATGAAATATTGTCCAGAGCTTTAAATTTCTCAAAAATTTTCCTCTTGAAAATATTAACAAAAACACTTCTAATAGTATCGTTTCTCTCATGTGGAATTTCAAAAGCTTTAGAAATATTTTCAACTTTTATGACAATCTCTTTTTTTTCTTTCTTTTTTTTCATGATATTTAAATGTTTTCAGCAATTTTTTTTATTGTTTTTTTGTGAATAAAGATCCCAATAAAGAGAAAGGCAAAGCTCGCAACTACAAATAACATAAACTGCCATATCTCTGGAAAATGGTTATTAATTAAGGACTCTTTAGAGAAATGAACAATAAATCCAATAGGACTAAGTAGTATAACTTTCTGAATATACTCAGGCATTACCTGAATTGGATAAATAATTGGTGTAGCATAAAAAAGTGCCCTAACGATAACCGCCCAAATCATAGAAAGATCTCTAAATCTAACATAGAAAGCTGCTGTAAGAAAAGAGAAGCCTAATATTACTACATACATTAACACAACCAAAAGGACAAAAAATAATATGGCTTCCAAACTAGGTAGAAATCTATAAAAAATAAAGAATATTACCAAAACAATAAGATTCATAAGAAAAAGCATCCCAGTATTCATCGTTGAAGCAAAAATTAATACCCATCTTGGCACATAAATTTTTGTCACAAGTCTAGATTTAGCGACCAAGGATCCTAGGCCAGCTCTTGTTCCATCAGAAAAAAAGGTGAATGTCATTATCCCTATTAGAAGTTGAAGGGGATAATACTCAGCTCCATTTCCTCGAGCAAACACTGAAGAGAAAACAAAGTTTAAAACAGCAAATGTCAAAAGTGGACTTAATATTGCCCAAATATAGCCCAGAAAAGAACCTTGATATCGTAGCTTGAAATCAGTTTTTACTAACATCCAAATCAATTCCTTGTAGTTTTCATGCGATTTTTCCATTCTCATTCCACTTCGTTAATTTTGTTTTTTAAATATTGATAATATTCATCATTCTTGGCATTTTCTGTACAGTAATTCTTCAGAGTTTTTTCGAAAGCTTTTTGACCTATCATTTGCCTCTCCTTCTTATCAAGAATAAGCTTCTCAAGCTTCTCTATCCATTCTTTAGTATCATGGGCCACAAATCCATCGATTCCGTCTTCAATCGCTTCACAGAAAGTTTGAGTTGCTGTTGCCACTGTTGGAATCTTCAAGATGCCTGCTTCAAAAAATTTCAACTCGCTTTTTCCTTCACAAAAAGGATTATCTTTTTCTAAAGGAGAAATATTAATATCAACTTTGGCAATATTTTCAAAATGTTTCTTTCTTGGAACATATGGTGTACTTATAATCCTATCACCAAAACTTTTCACTAAGCTATGGTCCAAATCAAGTGGACCAACTAATAGCAATTTCACTTGTGGATGTTTTTTAAAGACCTCAGTCAATGCTTTCGTGATTGTTGCAAAGTCTTTATTATGGCTAATTGTTCCACTGAAATATCCTATCACAATTTCATCAACTTTTCTATTGCTCTGTTTCTTTAAAATTTCTTTGGACCACTCCACATCCTCCTTGGAAAGTTTATTTTTTACAATAAAAACTTTTTTTCCTTCTTTCTCTAGCTTATTTGCTAAAAAAGTCGTAGTAGTAGTACAAACTTTTACATAGTCGTCCCTAATAATTTCACCACCGACTCCATTTTCATAAAGTTTTTTCTCTAGGGAATTCATTTTTTGATAATAATCCATAAATTTCAAAAATTTTGGATCATAGACCAAATCGTCAGTTTCAAAAATAAGCTCTTTTTGTTGTTTTTTGATTTGCTTGGTCAACTTAGCAATTGATTTTGTGAATAAAGTGCGATGAAAGATAAAAACACTGAATTTTGAAACGTAGCTCACCAAGAAGGGATTGTCCTGCACTGTAACAGAAACTTTGAAACCCTGGATTCGCAATTCCTCTGCTACATGATGTGCTCTATAACGCGCGCTATCACCGACACCACCAGTAACAATTAAAATATCACCCTTGCCAACTTTTCCAAAAAGAGCAAAAAATGAAGTCGCCACTCTTTTCCCACCTCGAAAAAAACCATCTCTTCTAATGGTGCAAAATGCCTTACCAATTTTAATTAGGAATAATTTCATCTATGTTTTCTTTTCTCAATTAATTTAGTAAAGATATTAAATAACTTTTCAATTTCTCCCTTTTCAATTTCGTCTTGAAGGTTATATGAAATTTTTTCTGGAAAATCTTGTCTTAAGCTATTCCCCAAATCAGACATTTTTTGTAAATAAAAACCTTTAGAGCCAAGTTTTTGCTTATTAAAGTTATTCTCGAAACAAACTATCGGCAGACCAACTGCCATATAATTCATTAATTTCCCACTACCCTCGGTGCTCTCTTCTTTTGGGTCAATAGCGACATCGGCTATTTTCAAAAAGTTCGATAGCACGAAAAAACTGGTCTCTTTTGTAAATCGAACTTGCTCACTAGCATGATATTCTTCAATCAATCTTCTATATGCCTTTCGATCGCTACCAACCCCATATAAAAGCAGTTTCCAATCTCTTAGTTCATCCTTAATCACCAGAAATTCTTTTAATAAACTTTCAACGCCTTTACTATCCTCCATCCCTCCGGTGTAGATAAGTAATTTACCATTTTTTTTCCATTCTCCAACTTGTTCAAGTTCCAAAATCACACTTTCTGATAACTTTTCTTGTCCACTTTCTTTGAAAAATTCAATTCCAACACCATCCTTGATCACAGAAATTTTGTTCTTCAATTTAGCAATCTTCTCAAAAAATGGCAGCGCATTTTCACTACTCAGCACAATATAGTCAGCCAATCTGATGATTCTTTTGGCTAACGGGACAAAAACTTTTTTTGCAAACTTATTTTTCTTATTGTATGCATTAAATTCAGCCTCAATATCACCCTGAGAATCAATCACAATTGGAATTCCAAATTTTCCTGCAAATATCTTCGCTAGATAGCCAATAGCCAGCCCCTCAAAAAGATGCGCGTGAATTGCATCTGGTTTAAATCGTCTAATCTCTCTTATACACAACCATAGCAACTTGACATCCAACCAAAGCTTGCCCCAGGCAAAACCAGGAGAGGTTTTTTTATACCAAGAGGTATGCCCATTGGTTTTAATTGGGAAATCCCCAACATTCTCACCTAGATGATATGTACATAGCAAAACATCAACTCCTTTTTTTTGAAGATATTTTGCACCTAAAAATATACGAATATGACAACCTCTATTTGAAAAATAAGGAGTTGCAGCGATTATTAGAATCTTCATTAACTGTTTTTATATTCCATAATTTATGTTTCTACCAATATCAATTGAAATACTTGAAATTTATCCTTTATTCAGTATTGATACTACCACATTATGCATATATAATACCTTATCACAATCTCTTTATCAATCTCAAAATAAACTATGCGTGAATCTTATCTTGATTCCATATATTTATTTTTTATAATACTCCTTATACCAATCAATGAAGTTCTTGATCCCTTCTTCGATTCTGGTTGTTGGTTCCCATCCCAATGCTCGCAATTTGGAAATATCTGCCACCGTTGAAGGCAC
The DNA here is from genome assembly GCA_018675685.1 of bacterium. Lineage (GTDB taxonomy): Bacteria > Patescibacteriota > Minisyncoccia > Moranbacterales > DUUL01 > UBA2772. The sequence continues at coordinate 28,103 of JABGXP010000006.1, read as the reverse complement.
ATCTCCTGGTTGGATTGGCATCATATTTTTCTTTGCTTTTTTGCCGATATTTTCCTCAATCACTTCGATAAAACGCAAAAGTGTTTCTTCTTTGTCACCACCAATGTTCATGATTTCGCACTCCAAGTCAGCATCAAGCGTGGTGATCGTCCCAGACACGATATCATCAATATAGGTGAAGTTTCGGCTCATTTTTCCAAAATTATAGACACTAATTTCCTCATCTTTTGTGATCTTGTCTGTAAACAAAAACAGCGCCATATCCGGTCTTCCCCAAGGTCCATAGACCGTGAAAAATCGAAGTCCCGTGGTTTTTAGTCCGTGGATATGACTGTAAGTGTGAGCAATAAGTTCTGTTGCTCGTTTTGTGGCTGCATATGGCGACATTGGTGTGTCGACTCTATCTTCTTCTGAAAATGGCACTTTCTTATTGTTTCCATAGACAGACGATGAGGAGGCATACACAAAGTTCTTGATTTTGTATTTCACGGCCATTTCAAGTAAAACGTTTGTTCCCCGCACATTTACCTCTTCATATAACAAAGGGTCTTCAAGCGAGCTTCGCACACCAGCCATCGCTGCTAGATGAATCACCTTGTCAATTTTCTCTTTCGCAAAAACTGCTTGGCAAAATTCCAGATCTTGAATATTACCTTCGTGCAAAGAATATTCACAATCTTTTAAGATCGTTGCAATTCTATCTCTTTTTAACTTGGGATCATAATAATCATTAAAGTTGTCGATCATGACAACTTTATCTCCTCGATCAATTAACTTCCTTGCAACTGCGCTTCCAATAAAACCAGCGCCTCCTGTTATCAGAACTTTCATCTGCATATATTTTATTCTTTATTCCGTCACAATGTCTCCCCTTAAAGAAACTATTGTTTTTTCTTCAAACTCACCTTCTATTTGCTCAATAATAACAACCTCCTTGCCAATCGCATGATTAACTGCTTCGATATCAGCATTCATCTTCCCTCCCTTATAGTCCTTCTTAAACCCAAGCAACTCTTTCAATTCTTCCATTTCAACTTTCCTCTTCTGACAAAGAACCAATAAAAGAGTGTACGCATCACCTACTATCCTCAATTCATTTCCACTTATATCATATGTAATCTGAAGGTCACTGTTCAGGAAAAAGAATCCATGTCGATAAATCATAATTTTATTTTCACTGCTTATTTTCTTTGTGTTTCAATTATATGATATCTTGAGTATTTCCGCAATTCCAAACAAAAAAAGGAGGGTTGATTTCAACGTGAAACCAACCCTTAAAACAAATCAATCATCAGAGCACCATATCCTAAATGGAAATTACTTTCAAACCAGTAAGGCCGTGGAAAAAATCAACCTTGATCTTATCACCCACAATGTTGTCATTGAACACGCTCTTGGAAACGATTATTTCAGTGTCCTCATCTCCAACTTGAACTTTGAAATAATGCTCCGTAAATTCAAAGTCGGAACAAGCATAGCAAGGCTCGTTGTTGAGATCAGGCATTATTCTTTGATGAGTACTCTTTTCCAGGATCTCTGCATCATATCTTTCCTTTTTAAAAGGCAGGTATAATCTCAACTCATCGATTATCCCAAACATTAAAAAGAATGGTAACTTTGCAAGACCAAGAAGGACTTCTTTCCAAGACAACATTTCCGTTCCCTGGATATTTTCCATAGCCAATCTCCTTTTTTAAAATATGCTCTCGTTAATAAAAAGAACCAAAAAACATTTAATTTATTTTTATAATAACACATAAAACAAAATTGAGCAAGATATTGCGCCATTCCATCGACCATCTATGCTCTTTTTAAATAAAATAGAATCCTATTTTCTGCTATCACTCTTGTCAACTAACATCACAAAAATTCCAAAACCCAATGTTGCAACTGCAATGATATCAAGGAGCTTCGGGAAAAAAGCACTTGAAACAACAAAATGAAGATTGTTGGCAGCAAAAAAACAAAGTGCTGAAATTAAAAATATTTTCTTTTGCATAATCTAAATTTGCTTACAATGTTATTATTTAAAAGCTATCGAATATCACCTTGTAGGTCTTGATGTTTCAATGTTTAATCGTAGTTATATCCTATCAAACAATCCACAAATAAACAAAGGGGTTTTACAACAAAAAAGTCTTTCAGGGGAGATTTCCAAAAGACAGTATTAATTGGGCTCGTGACTATTCCCCAACTTGCGCATCCAAATCTTCTTGCATTTTTCTCTCCAAGTCCCTGACTTGCTTTTCAACTTGCATTTCTACTTGCTCGACTTGCTTTTTTGCTCTTTCTTTTGTTTCTTGCGCTGACCTTATTCGATCTAAATATAAAGGGATTATAATCAAAAGAGTTAGTATCAAAGCAAAGACGATTGCGATAATAGTGAATCCTTGATTGTTTGTTTTTATTTTCATCTTAAATCAAATTTCTAAGTTGTAATCTAAATTCATTATAACATATCTCACAGACAAAAAAAACGTAACAAGGGACTTTGTCCAGTGCTACGTTTTTTTGGCATATTTTTGCCCTACCTCGGATATTAATCAAAACGTGAACTCCATTCCAAGCTTCCTGTTAAATTTGGCATTGACGAATAATTGCTTTTATTTTAAGCATATAATCGAGAACTCCTAAAGCTTCGCTCTCAATTTTATAAGCTTTTAAATCAATCGGTTGCCAATTTTCAATCGAAGGGGTGAGCTCGTGTATCTTTTCGCACAAATCAGCTTCAAAGAATTCCTCGTCAATGCTATACAAGAAATCTATCACGGCTTGCAACCGCTCGAAATCCCAACTCAAGGCTTTTGTACCAAGAAGATTGCTGAGCATACAAAGCCATTCCAATTCCATTAACCGCAAAGAGCTCGCGTCATTTCCGCCTAAACGAAAATTATTCAGCCTTTCGATATTCCCATTGCAGGAACCATTTAATATCTGGCAAGCGACCAAGCGCAAAGCTTGAAATTCTCTATCGCTTTTTTCTGAAAGCTTTTCCTTCATGCAAGCTAACCTGATTTTTCCAATAAGTTTTTCATCTCCCTGAAATAGCTCAGTGAAAGCGTTCAAAATCGCATTAGCATACAATTTAAAGCTTTCAATATTCTTGCGACTTTTTTGTGACGCGAGACGTTTCCGTTGATATGGCCAAAAAACAAAGAAATAGATTACCATACACAAAAGAACACCAGCAGTCAAAAACAAAAAAGTTAAATCATTTTTAGATAAAATCAAACGAGCACTCTCAAAAACTCCTTCTTTTGAAACTGCATTTGCAGTAAATCCATAAAGAAAAAGAATTACAACAAAACTAATTAATAGAATTTCCTTTACAATCTTCACTTTTCCCCTCCTCTCTTTAGATAAATTATTAGAGTTATTTTTTTCCAGCATCACTGGATTTATTTTTTTGATTAATATTTTTTCAACGAACTGGTCTTTTCGCAAAAAAGCAACAAGATTCTTTAATATACAATTAAAAACTCTTGTTGTCAATCAAAAAAGCCGCTTGGAACGGCTTTTTTTGTAAAGATTTCTAGTACCGGTAATGCTCTGGTTTATATGGCCCACTAACTGGCACGTTGATATATTCAGCTTGGTCTTTTGTAAGTTTAGTTAGCCTAACTCCCAGTTTTCCAAGGTGAAGTCTTGCAACTTCCTCATCAAGTTCTTTCGAAAGTGTGTATACTCCCACAGCATAGTCTTTTTCCCAAAGATCGATTTGTGCCAAAACTTGATTTGTAAAAGATGCGCTCATCACAAAACTCGGATGCCCTGTCGCGTTTCCAAGATTCACAAGTCTCCCTCGTGACAAAAGTACAATTGCATGACCATCTGGAAAAACAAATTTATCAACTTGTGGCTTGATGTTAATCTCCTTTATTCCTTCAAATTTTTCCAAAGCCTCAACTTCAATTTCATTATCAAAATGACCGATGTTGCAAACAATCGCCTCATCTTTCATTTTCTCCATATGTGAAACTTTGATAATATCTTTGTTCCCAGTGGTTGTTATATAGATATTCCCTTCTGCCAGAGAGTCTTCAAGTGTTTTCACTTCGAAGCCTTCCATCGCTGCTTGAAGCGCACAAATCGGATCAATCTCAGTCACAATCACTCTTGCGCCAAATCCTCGCATGCTTTGCGCACAGCCCTTTCCAACATCCCCATATCCACAAACGACAGCAACCTTCCCTGCGACCATTACGTCAGTTCCTCGTTTGATTCCATCTGCAAGAGATTCTCTGCATCCATATAGATTATCAAATTTACTCTTAGTCACGGAATCATTCACATTAATTGCTGGAAAAAGCAGTTTTTTCTCTTTGAACATTTGGTACAATCTATGAACTCCTGTGGTTGTTTCTTCTGAAACACCTTTGACTTCTTTTGCAATCTCGCTCCAATAATTTTTATTTTCCTCATATTTAATCGCCAAGGCCTTCATCAATTCCTGTTCATCTTCACCTTTTGTGGAAAAATCAGCTTCCAATAAACTTGGATTCTTTTCAATTTCAACTCCTCTGTGAAGCATGAGAGTGGCATCCGAACCATCATCAACAATTAGTTCCGGACCCTTACCCCCCTCAAAATCAAAAATTTGCTGTGTACACCACCAATATTCCTTTAGCGTCTCACCTTTCCATGCAAAAACTGGGACTCCACTTTCTGCAATAGCTGCAGCAGCATGATCTTGAGTTGAAAAAATATTACAAGATGCCCAGCGAACATCTGCACCTAACTCAACCAAGGTTTCAATTAAAACTGCTGTTTGGATTGTCATGTGCAAACTCCCTGCGATTCTTGTTCCCTTTAGAGGTTTCTTTGTGGTGTATTTTTCTCGTAGCGCCATAAGTCCAGGCATTTCTTTTTCTGCAATTTCAATTTCTTTGCGACCATAAGCAGCTAATGAAATATCTTTAATCTTATAATCTTCCATATTATTTTTAAATTTTATTATTAATTATCTTTTCCTATTTCTACTAACTAACTGGACGTCTAGCTAGTGCCCCGTTTTAACACTTTCTTTTTTTAGTTTCTGAATTGAGTCTAGATGTTTCTCGTGAATTCTTGCTCCGGGACTTGCAACAACCAATGAAGATGCATGGCTAGCAAGTTCACCTGCTTCCCTTAAACTCAACCCCTTCACTAATCCATGCAAAATTCCAGCAGCGTACATATCACCAGCTCCATTTGTATTTTCAATATCCACCGAGCATGGGCTGATTTTGCAAATTTCTTCACCAGACTTAATAAGACTCCCTTTCTCACCAAGCTTCACGACTGCCACATCACACATTTTTGCAATATAATCCAATGCTTCCTCATTGTCTTTTCCTGTGAATTCTCTTGCTTCATCTTCATTTGCAAAAACCACATCAACATGCTCACATATCACATCAGTGAAAAGAATTTTGTTGCGATTGATTAATGCTGCGTCTGACAAATCTAGAGAGATTTTAGTTTTAGCGTCCTTTGCAATAGCAATTGCATGGAAAAGTGCTCGACAAAGTAACGGGTCTTCAAGTTGATATGCTTCTATATGAAAAAATTTTGCATCTTTAATTTGATCCTCTTTTATGTGCTCTTTCTCAAGTGTATTGGCTGCACCTAGATGTGTCGCAAATGTTCTTTCACCATCCGGTGTAATGAAAGTGAAGGCATGCCCAGTCACGGACTCTTCTTGATGGTGAAGAAATGGAGTAACTCCCTCATCTTCTGTTTGTTTTTTGTATAATTCCCCATATTCATCATCTCCAACAGCTCCGATAAAGCCAGTTTCCGTTCCTAGGGCGTTTGCTCCAGAGATAGTGTTAGCTGAACTTCCTCCTGGTGAAACGCGTTTTTTTATTTGTGCCGTTTCCTTCGCAATACTCAAACTCTCGTCTTTTGAAATAAGCTTCATGGATCCTTTTTTGAGATTCATTTTCGATAAAGTGTCTTCATCAACTTGCATCACAATATCCAAAAGAGGACTCCCGATTCCAATGACGTCATGTCTTCTTGAAGTTTTTTTTCCCATTTATTTTCCATTTGATTTTTTAATCGCTTTTCCAGTCTATCATATTTATTCTTTTCATCAAATCCAAAGCAATTAAGCATGTTTTTTAGCAAAAAATATCACAGATTGGCAAAAAATAACTAGATGTTATATACTTAGGTAAAGCCTTCAGAATGGAAGCATGCAAAACTGAAACCCACCTGGATTAACAGGGAAAAACATTTTTTCCGATAATATTTTCAAGGGACTCAAACATCTTCCTGCATTGAGGGCTTTTTATAAAGAAAAATCACTACCGTAGTTTCTACAGTAGCGATTTTTTTGTTTTTTTCATTTTTCATTATCAAATTCCTTTTGTGATTTCCCGATCAACATATCTTGCTAAAATTTCAGCAGTTTCTCTTGGAGGAGGGACCATAAGATATTTATCAACGATACTATGTGCAATTTCATGAGCTACCATTCCTACACTTACATCACCCACTTGGCAATAAACACTGTCTTCCCCAGGCTCATACCAAGCTATCATAGGCTCTTGCTTTGGTCGCTTTCTCAAACACTCCCTGTCTAAAGATTTTTTATCAGAGAAGATCTTAAAAGAAGTTTTTCCAAACCGAGGATTGTGCATCCCAAGAATTTTCTCCACTTCTTCAAAAATTAAATCGAGTTTATTTTTAACAACATCTGAGATCGTGTTGCCCTTAACAACGTTTTTTCGACAAATAACCTTCGAATTAAAGACTCTCAAATCATCAATGGATTTGAAAAATACCTTGAAATGAGCAGTTTTATGAATATTCCAACTAGTCCTCTTCTCATCGGCAAGGCTCATTTCCATCGTTACAAAAATGCAGAAAAAGAACACTATAATTCTTAATAAATCTTTTGTTTTGCACATACTAAACATGCTTCCCTCCTTTGATATTGCTATCTTATTACTACTTTTTTAATGAAAAATTTTCAATGTGCTTTCCTTCGAAATGACCATTAATTAGAGCACGAATTAAACAAAAAAGCAAGTACTAATGCTCGGATTAGTACTTGCTAAAAAATCAAAATTGTTTAAAGATACTTTCATTTACTCCAATTTACAGCTGCCAAGAAAATCATCTCCTGAACTAATGTACAACCTTTTGGGGTTTTACTTTACCTTATTCTCTAGCTTCATTATTCTTGTCCTTCTTCGGCTTGCTCCTGTTTCTCTTTCGAAAAATCACTTAGTTGCTCCTGTTTTTTTCTGAATTCTTCTCCATCTAGATAGTCAACAAATTTCCCATATTGAGAATGGACACCTTTAACCTTTCTCGCATGTTTGATCGGACACCAAAAACGCTCTGTTCTACCTCCAATTTCTCCTGAATACGCAATCAGGCAATTCACATAACTACAATACAGGCAGTTAATCTTTTCGAGCCAGTTTAAATATGACAAAAGCACACGATCAAAAACAAAATAATCCTTCATTTTCACCAAGGGAATTCCATAGAGCCTGAAAGCTACTTGGTGATACAATTCAATGAATAAATGAAAGATAACAGCTGGGATAAAAATGCTGTAAATAAAAGGTGCACTCAAAGCAAGCTTAAAACTCACCCATGGCTTTGATTTCAAAATTGAGCTAATTACACCAACTTTCCATTTTCGTAACTTAAATTTACTGCGAATTGCCTCAGCAATTAGATTCCTTTTTTGCGATAATTTCTCAATTCTCTCCTCAAAACCTTTCTTAATTTCTTCTGAAAGTTGTTCAAGTTTTTCAACATTAACTTTTCTTTTTGTTGTTGCTAGGATTCTTCTTGCTTCTTCAAGTTTTTTTTCTAACTTTTTTCCAAAATCAGGCATCTTTAATTTATTTATTGTTTTAAAAAATATTTTCAATCATAGCACCAAAAAAGACATCTGGAAATGCCTTTTTTACTATTGCCTTCAACTTTAGTTTTTTGGTGCAATCTTTCGAAGTCGTTTGATAATTTTCGGCAACTTCTCGATCACTGTTTCGATTTCTTTCTCTGTGTTGCTACTCCCCAGAGTAAAACGAATTGCACCATGTGCATCTTCCTTTCGAATCCCCATTGCAAGAAGCACATGTGATGGATTCAGTGCACCTGAAGCACAGGCTGAACCAGTTGAAACTGCAATTCCTTCGAAATCTAGGTCAAGCAAAATTGACTCCCCTTCAATACCTTTAAATCCCAAATTGGCATGGAAAGGAGAAATGTTATCCATGTCTCCGTTCAAAACTACATCGGGAATATTCTCAGTGACTCCTTCAATTAGCATATCTCTTAGACCAGAAACTTTTTTTGAATTCGTTTTCCTTCGATCCTCTGCAAACAACAGCGCTTCACCAATTCCAACAATTCCAGGGACGTTCAAGGTTCCACTGCGCAAGCCTTTTTCTTGGTGACCTCCGAATTGAATTGGCTCCAAGACAATATTATCTTTAACGAATAAAACTCCAACACCCTTTGGTCCAGATATCTTATGACCAGACAACGACATCAGATCAACTCCTAGGTCTTTTACATCACATGAAAAAAAGTTAGCAGCTTGCACTGCGTCAGTATGAAAGTATAGTGGAAATTTAGCTCCTTCTTTTTTTCTTTTTTCTTTAACTTTTTTAATAGTTTTAGCTATATCAAGAATTGGTTGCACAGCCCCAGTTTCATTATTCACATACATCATGGAAACAAAAACCGTATTATCTTTTATCAATTTTTCGAACTCGTCTTTTGAAACAATTCCCTTTGAATTCACCGGGAGATAACTGACTTCTATATCATCCTCTTTTTCCAGCAACTGAAAACATTCTAGAACTGCTGGGTGCTCAATAGTGCTGGTGATGATATGAATTTTCCCCAAATTATTTTTTTGCAATGCTTTTATTAAACCTAGTATTGCTATGTTATTTGCTTCTGTTGCTCCTGATGTGAAAACAACTTCGCTGGCCTTGCAATTCAAGAACAATGCTGTGTTCTCTCGAGCTCTTTGAACTGCTAGTGAAGCTTTTTGACCGAAAGTGTGGATTGATGTCGCATTGCCAAATTCACTAGTGAAGTATGGCATCATTGCGTCTAATACTTTTTCATTCATTGGTGTCGTAGCACTGTGATCAAGATAGATTTTCTGCATATTTTTATTTACTTTGTTGATAATTATCAATAGCTTCTCGTAGGGCGTCGATGCCCAACATTGAACAATGAATTTTTGCTGGTGGCAATCCACCTGCGTCTTCTATGATTCGATTTTTTGTAATGGCTTTTGCTTCCTTAAGCGATTTTCCTTTCGCGGCCTCGGTAAGTAAGGATGAAACTGCAATAGCAGCAGCACACCCCAATGTTTCAAAGCGGATATCTTGGATATACTCCTGCTTTGCAGTCCCGTCACCGTCTCTACTACCGACTTTCAAATATATTTTCATCACATCTCCGCAAGCAGGATTCCCTTTTTGCCCAATTGCGTCAGAATTTTTTAAAGCGCCCAAATTTCTTGGATTGCGAAAATGATCAAGTACTTGTTTTGTATACATATTTTTAAAATGTTTATTCTTTTATTTATGATTTCTTTCAACGTCTCTCAATGAAGTTTTAGTTAAGATGTCCCTAGTGACACCTTGGATTTCCGCCAAGAGCGAAACAACTCCACATTTGTCTTTTTTTTCACAAATAAACTCTCCATCATGGGCCAAGCAATTAGAAGGACTGACCCCTCCCTCTAACACATTCACAATTTCATAGACATTTATTTCCTCAGGTTTTTGCAAAAGTCTATAACCGCCCTGTCTTCCTTTTCCAGATTCAACTAAATTAGCATTTTTGAGCTTTGTGAAGATTTGCTCTAGGTATTTTTTTGAAATGCCTTCTCGAAGAGAGATTTCTGTCACAGAAATAAATTCTACTTCCCAATATTTCGCCAAACGAGCCATTGCTCTGAGTCCATAGGTCGAACTTTTAGAAAATTTCATTTTTCTTTTAGTTAATTGTAAATGTTTTTAATGCCTACCTTTTTACTATGTATTAATATTATAACTAAAAACAAAGCCTTGTCAACAAAAAAGAAAACAAAAAACACTGGTCTCAAATGAGAATCCAATGTTTTTTGTTTAATAGAAGACTATTTAAAATCTTTCCTATTTTTAGGTTTACCCAACGAAAGTTAGAGCTGTTCCTAGTTTATCGGCTCGTCCAGTTCGACCGATTCGATGAACATAATCTTCATATGTAGCTGGAAGATCATAGTTAATAACATGACTAACGTTTGGAATATCTAGACCTCTTGCAGCAACGTCAGTTGCAACTAGAACATCAATCGAACTTTGTTTGAACATTTTCAAAACTCTCTGTCTCTTGTTGTGAGGCTTGTCACCATGAATAGAATCCGCTTTGAATCCTTTTTGATGCAATTTCCTTGAAAGCTTGTCTGCTCCATGCTTTGTTCGAGCAAAGACTAGAACTTTTTCAAATTCAGCTTTATTCAAAACGTCATGAAGGATTTCAATCTTGTCCCCGCCAGTTTTCACTCGAACAATGTCCTGCTCGATTTGCTTCGATGTTTCACGAGTTTTAAGTGAAATTTTCTGTGGGTTTGTTAAAAAATCTTTAACTAAATTTTCAATTTCTCTTGGGAATGTAGCAGAAAATAACATTGTTTGTCTTTTCTTAGCCACTAATGACATAAATAACTTAATATCACCAATAAATCCCATATCCAGCATTCGATCAGCTTCGTCCAAAACGACATTGGCAAACTGTGACAGATCAAGTTTTTTTCGATCGATTAGATCTTTTAACCTTCCGGGTGTTCCAATTACTACGTTATTACGTCTCTGCAGATCTCTGATTTGTCTGTGAATATTAGCACCACCAACTACAACAACAGATGAAATATTGGTTCTTTGTGCAAGTATCCTGAACTCTTCTTGAATTTGAATTGCTAGTTCCCGTATTGGAACAACAATAAGCACTTTTTCCCTAGGATTACTCAAAATTTTGTTAATCATTGGGATTAGAAAAGCTGCTGTTTTTCCAGTTCCTGTATTTGCTAGCCCAATCACATCTTGTCCCTCCAAAATAGCAGGGATTGCCTCGTCCTGAATAGGAGTTGGGGTTTTAAAACCTTTGTTTGTGATTGCTTGCTTCAGCACATTGCTGATCTTGAGTTCATCAAAAGAATAACGAGGTTCGAAAACCTCTTCTTCTTTAACTGGCTCTGCTTTACTGATAAAACGATTGATGTCAATCGTGTTGCCAGTAAATTTTCTTCCTCCGAATCTTGAACCGTTTCCAGGTCTTGAACCGTTTCCAGCTCCAGATCCTCTTTTTTTCCAGCCATTATTACTGCGCGGCTGTCGCGCATCTCTCTTTTTGTACATTGTATCCAACATAAAAATTAATAATCATTTTATGTTTAGATACTCAGTAGTTCTTATACAGTTCTTGACAAGCATTAACATAAAAACTAAGTATACCACCTAAGTTTTATTTTGTCAATAGATACCATCTTTGAGTTTTAAAAGAAAGATTTATTATTCTCTTTTTTACATTACTTTGAGGCATTAAAAGACCTTCTTAACGCACTCTATTGGAAAAAGTTGACAGTATTTTTAACTACGCTATAATATAAATAATCTCAAAGAGATTACAAAAAGCTTCCCTTCGCAGTAATGCAACCAACACAGCATGCTAACGATTTATCGGAAGCTTTTTTCATTGCCTTATAAGGGCTTTGAAAGATTTTTCACATACTTTGTCTGAAAAATTTGACAATCCTCTAGATTGCGTTATATTATAAATAAGCTTCAGAGAAGCAAAGTACCAAAAAAATATTGTTCTAAATTTGAACAAGCTACAAGTCCCCCATATATTGCATACATGCAAACCCATTCTTTTTCCAACGCATGTCAACGATTTATCGGGGACTTTTTTTATCTAAAAAATATATCGATGGGGCTACTTCTTTTTTAATCTCTCGATTTACTATTGATTTTTGCACGTTTTTATGTTAAAGTTAAACATCTTTGAAGACAAAAGAGTAAATTAACAATCTTTCTAAGGGAGAAGTATTATGAATACTTACATTGTTGGGATGTCCGTTTTATTCGTCCTTCTTACGATCGCGATTGGCGGATTTATCTATTGCTTTTGGATTGCCATTAACAATCGCATTGTTAACTTTATCCAAAGGAATGGTGGAAAATGGGTAAGCGACAGAACATATCTGGAACTCCAAGCAAGTTCAGGCGTTTTGGAAATTGGTTATCTTAACCATCCAATCACAAAGTTTGGCCTCTCTTATAGCGAGGAAAGGGAGGTTTCCGGAATAAAAAAAGCCTACGTAGAAACAGTTTACACTTTAAAGAAATGTTGGCGAGGTTACAAAAAGGAAAAAATTCTCTGTCTCCCCCCAGCCACAGCCTAATAAGGCAAAGAAAGTCCCGTCAACATATTTAGTTGACGGGACTTCTTTTTTTTATAACAAAAAAACAATGAAATCCTACTTTTCTCTCCATATCTCATAGAAAAATACTCCTACTTTCCAAAAAATTATACTCAGGAGCGCATATAGTGCAAATTTGAATCCATGGAAAAAGAAGGGGTTTCCTTTTTTGAGAATTTCCAGCTCTTCCACAAAGATTACTTCGCAAGCACCTGCTCCGCTATCACCAAGTTTCACACTCGAGTTCCAATTGCTGATTTGATTTTCATATTTCCCTAGATTTCCATCCATATTTTCGGCTTTCACGTTTACCAATTTACCCCTCAAGTGGATTTGATCACCCTCAACAATCGACATTGCCTTTTTACGAATTGCTTCATCTTCAATCACGAGATGATTATTAGAAACTTCAGCCCAAGAGAAGTTTGACTCGCGACTCCAATTTCCAAAACAAAATCTAAAATCCTGACGAAAGTTAACAGAGCTATGACGATATGCTCCACTCCTAATGTTTTCCCCCCAAGTCATACAAAGATCCATTGGGAAAGCATTACTAGCTCTCGTTAAACTAAACCAAGTATAATCCAATCGATTCACCACTAAGGCTGACATTTCATATTCATAGAGTGGCGTCAAAGTAAACTTGAATCCATCTTGGGAAAATTCAATCGGTGAAGAATCTGCAAGCTCTGTTCGTATTGGTTCATTGAAAAGTTTTGAATTCGGAGATTTCACACTTTTAAAATTGTTGCGTGCGAAAAAAGAAACTATTAAAAACAAAACGAGTGACCAGAAAAAAATTCTCTCAATCCTTTTATTTATTTGGTGATTAAACTTCTTCTCGGCGTAGTCTACGCTCTCATTTTTTGGTTTTATTTTTGTTTGTTTCTGTGGAATCATGGTTTGTAATGTTTAACATTATTCTAGCACAAAAAGCCAATATCCCCGAGGGAATAGAAAAATAGCGAATCACAATGTAATCCGCTATTTTCATTTTCTTTAGGTTTAAAAAAAATTATTCTGCATTTTCCTTGGGCAGAATTTGATTAAGAATAACTCCAACAATTCCCGCAAGGCCTATACCAGAAATAGAGAAGCTCCCTAAGGAGAACACCAACCCACCGATGCCAACAACTAGAATCAGGGAAACAATAATCAGGTTTCTGTTGCTCTGAGGATCAATTTTGCCTCTTAGTAAGATTCCGATACCAACGAAGGTAATTGCTCCAAACAGCAGCATCATGATCCCGCCCATTACTGGCACAGGGATTGTTTGCAACAAAGCTCCCAACTTTCCGATAAATGAAAGTAAGATAGCGAAAATTGCCGCCCAGGTCATGATGGCTGGGTTAAATGCCTTGGTGAGCGTTACTGCTCCAGTTACCTCAGAATAGGTAGTATTTGGAGGCCCACCTAGCATTGCAGCAAAGCTAGTTGCTAATCCGTCGCCTAACATGGTTTTGTCAATTCCAGGATCATTAACATAATCTTTTCCAGTCACCCCGCCAATCGCCAAAACATCGCCAAAATGTTCAATGGCGGGGGCAATTGCTACAGGAACAATAAAAAGGATCGCAGCCAGATTCCACTCTGGTAAGACAAAACTCGGCACAGAAAGCCAAGCAGCTTCTTTGACTGGTGTAAAATCAACAATGCCAAAGAAAATTGAGAGAACGTATCCCACAATAATCGCCACTAAGATCGGCACCAATCGGAACACACCTCTGGCTTTCAATGTCACTATCACAGCGACCAGCAAGGTGGTCAAAAAAATAATTGCGGCGGTCATAGGTGCTACCAGCACAATACTTCCATCGCCTGTCTTCCCTGTGGCCATGTTAACACCAACTGGGGAAAGCATGAGCCCAATAACCATGATAACTGGCCCGGTCACAACTGGCGGCAATAACTGATGCAGGAATCCTCCTCCGAATTTTCGAACAAGAAAACTCAAGAATATATAGAAGAAACCAGCAAACAACAAGCCACACATAGTGCCAGGAATTCCCCAATTTTGAACGCCATAGATAATTGGAGCAATAAAAGCAAATGAGCTGGCCAGAAAAATTGGAACCTTGCCTTTGGTAACAATTTGAAAGATAAGAGTTCCAAATCCAGCTGTGAAAAGAGCAACGTTAGGATTAAGCCCCGTCAGAATTGGAACGAGTACTAGCGCCCCAAAAGCAACAAACATCATTTGTGCACCAAGCAGAGCCTGGCCTCCCGAAAAATGATAATCGGTTGAATGAATACTGTCTTTCATTTTCGTCCTCCCTTTCTTGAGTGTTTTTACTACCATTAAAGTCAAATCAACAAGTGTTGATTCTCGAATCAAATTTCTCGCCTTGTAAAATAAATGTACACAAAAACCAAACCCTCCCAGGCATGGTCTTTAAAGCATATTACAACAATACAAACGTAAATGCAATGGATAAATCCTCTACTGGAAAGGAAAAATAAATTGCTTTAAAATATTCAAAAAATAAATTTCCTTAATTCGGTCTCACCCTCTCGCAAAATCTCTAGTTTATCTTCCGTAATACTAACTAAACTTGAGGGAGTAGAGCGTAATTCACCTACATCTAGAAAAAAATCGATTTCGGAGCCAAAATATTCCCTTGCCTCTTTGGTATTTTTTGCAAATGGAAAACCTTGAACATTAGCACTAGTTGAAATCAGTGGTCCCACTTGGTCAATAACTCTTCCAATCAATTCAAAGTTGGGCAATCTGAAGCCCAATGAACCTTTCCCTCTGTGCAAGAATTCAAACTCTTCTTGTTTCGAGCTTGGAATTGGAAGAATAACCGAAACTTTACCTGGCCAAATTTTTTCAAAAAAACTTCTCATTCTAGAGGAAATTTCAATGCCAAATTCTTCAAGTTGCTCGAGCTTACTGATTAAGATAATGCATGGTTTATCCAAATCACGCTTTCGCAGGGAATAGACTCTTTCGATTGCATTTTTGTTTAATGCACTGCAACTGACTCCATAGATTGTGTCGGTTGGCAAAACAACCACGCCACCATTTTTCAAAACTTCTACCACTTTTTTAATCTCACCGATTCTTGTCTTCATCTTTTGAAATCTCTTTTAAATTTAAAATGAACACTCTACCTTTTCCTCCAATCCTTAATCACTAAAGCTCCCCTACCCTTATCTTCAATGGTCAACTTTTGCTTAGCTTTCCAGTTGTATTTATCAATAAATTCTTTTGGAATACTCACGTAATAACTATACTCACTCTTTTTTGTTAATTTTCGAATAACTTTTTCCATTTTTCTGCTTTATTTTTTAGAGTCCTCTATGGAGTCCTCTATAGAGGACTCTAGGGATGGCTTTATTGTAGCATACTACCCATAAAAAATTAAACTTAAAACCAAACTAAAAAGGCTTGATGTAAATTTACATCAAGCCTTTTTAACTTTGATAAGTCCTGGGATAATCATGGCCTTCTTTTTTGATAGATAACCTCTCCTTGTTTAGACAGAGCTTCCAAAGAGTGATGGTCAATAAGCAACCCTGGATAGATTTCAGCTTCCGTTCCGGGACAAATTACTTTTTTGCCCCGAACTTCCACAACCCGAAAAATTTGATTATCAGTGAATTTTCCACCCTTTAAGGTTTTAAAACAATAATCGGCCGCAGCTACTTCAATCCGAAAATTTAACTGGTAGTATCGCTCAGGCTTAACAGCGTATTTCCTGGCCTTCGCAAGGAAAATCTCAGCATCTGGATCTAAGATAGACATTTCTTTTTGAAGACCATCCGCGACAGCCACAGCCAGAATATGGCCTGACCAAACATGAACTCCACCAATATGTTTCTTGAATCCTCTGGTTTTGTGAAAATCTACCCGACAGCTCTTCGGGATGTCATTGTCAGAATAAAAAGCTCCTACGTTAGCCACAACAGTCACAAGATCTTTTCTACCCATTATAGAGAGCAACAGAAAAGTGCCTTCTTCGATTTTTTCGAGAAAATCATTTATTGGCTTGTTTCCATAGAAAAAACCACCACTCATTTGCAGATACCTGCTGTGATCAAGTTCCGTGTCTGCTATCTCTTCGGCAAACTTCTCTCTGAATTCTTCTTGATGCTCAGCAGGGGCATTGAAAGCTACCATCGGGAACTCCTGACAAAAATCATAGATCTTCTGACCCATGGGCAATAGTTCAGTTGGTTTGTAAAGCGCCTTGGACTTCTCCTTGGTCTTCGTTTCCATCTTTAGTCTCCCCTAAATTTATAGGTTTATCTTTCTTTTTCAAAAAACTCCTTTTAGTAACTTGTTACTATACCATTATTCTCACAAATCATCAATGTCAAAACACATTTAAGCACCTTAAAAACTTTTTTCAAACAAAAAACAATATTCCAAAGAATATTGTTTTTTTATGCGGGACATATTGAACGATGTTCGAAGATTCTTTATGGGAAACAAGATTTGCACTGACCAGTTATTGCTAAGTCTTAGCACCATCGAAAGAAATCAAGTCACTTGACTCGATTAAGTCAAAATATTCAAGAATGGTTTTTTTGCAAGCCTCATTCACTGAAAGAATATAAGCCCTTTTTCCCCATCCAGCAATGATAGCAAATTGGATTTTCCTTTTATCCAAAGCTTTAAAGCAAGAGTGCAAGCTCTTTTTATCTTCTTTCATCCCCGTGTTGATCCACGCTCCTTGAAGAACATTCGTGTTTTCTTGATTATTAAATTTATATTCTATGCTTTTAAATAGCTTTTCTGAGTTTGGAGCTTCTGGGGGCGCAATATTCTCAGGATCAACCCCAGAACTTAGTTCAGATAGCATCTTGTCAATGTATTCCAGATGTTCAGCTGTACTTCCAATTCTATTTTTAACCTCTAATAAAATAGTATATTCACCACCTCCGACTTCCCAGTCTACGTTCTTATTTTGAGCACAATTGCTTTCACTTTCGTACTTTGGGTTTAATCCCTTTTTTAAATAAATAACTGGTCTCATTTCAAAAAGAAAATCTTGATGATTATTTGGATCACTAATACTTCTTATGAATTTTTCAGCATCTGAAGGATTTAACCGACTTTTAGCGGCTCTTATTGCCAAATATAAATTCTTAATCTCAAGATTTTGATTTCCACCAAAACAATGGTAGCTTGATGAGCTCGTCGTCAACGGCTTACCAAATTCATAAAGCATTCTCTTTGCAAGATGATCCCTGAGAACAGTTGCTCGTTTGATTTCTTCTGGAAGCAGATTGAATATTTCCAAAACCAATATTTTCTTATCGCCTAGAAGTTTCCCAATTTTAAAAAACTCCTCTTCTATACTTGACTCTTCTGTTATTAACTTCTGTGGGTAACAAGGGTTCATCTTTTTTCTTTATACCTATCTTAACTTTGTCTCCTTTTACTGTAACAAAAAACTCAAACTATAGAAATTAGAGTTCAGTATGCGGGACATACTGCACGATGTTCAAACTTTTTTCCTTGAAAATCGGGATGAATTAAACTCCCTCACAATATCAGATTCAGTTTATTAATTCAACTCCTCTAAAATTTAATTAACCTTGATACACAAGCCTCTTTCGACTACAAAACTATAACCATAATTAGCATTATACACAAAATTAAAAGCTATCTATAGAAATAAAAATATAATCATCTTTACTCAGAAACTAGTATTTCCCAAATAGTCCTTTTGTTCTCTGTTTTATCAAATTTTTTCCGAAGCTTCCTTTTTTTCTTTTTGATATCACGTTTTTTTGTTTTCCCTTTTGACATATATCTTAAACTAACACCTTAAAAATATTCTAAAGAGAAGAGTAAGGAATATTTTAATTCCTTACTCTACCCCTCCCTACACAATCTAAGCAACCATACGAAAACCATTTATTTTCAGTATCCTTTCCCTCGGGACCTTTAAACTCTCAATCACCTTTAATAAAGCGGAATAGGCAACCTGCAAACGATCGCTCTTATCGTTTATTTTCTCAGAACTATACTTATTTCTAAGCTTTTTAGAGATATCTCCTCCGTAAATAGCTGGGTGAGGTATTTCATAAACAACAGCTGAGGGATTGTTATGCCATAGTCTCAAGAGAATTTCCATAGGAATTCCATACCTCTCTACAATCATACTAGAGGCAATCGATTTAACTCCAGCAAATCTTAAACCCATAAAACCACTCCTCACATCAGTCAAATCCCATCCCGTAATCTTCTTCAGCATCTCTGTAAATATCATATTTAATAAGATTCTATCTACAGGAGTGTTTGTCTGATCTGAAGATGGATGAAATCTTGAACAAACCACTATGTCGTTAACTTTCAATCTCCTAACAATTTCTGGTATAAAGTTCAATTCGTGCTGACCATCACCATCAAGCTTAACTATATATCCGTCACTAAAATTATCGACAATATACTCGAAACCGACTTTCGTTGCAACTCCAACACCTCTATTTTCTGACAAAACTACCACGTGCCTTGTAAAGTCTGAGGCTATCTGAACACTATGATCAGAAGAGCAATCATCTACAATGACAATTTCTGTTTCATAATCAAGTACCTTTTTGGGCAATCTGCTTAAAACACTGCCCAGTCTTTCTGCTTCATTAAACACTGGAATGAAAAAAATCACTTTCTGCATTTAAAATCTCCCTTTGACTAATATTGGTTGGTTGATAAAGCTACTATACAAAAACTCCCATAAGAAGTCTTTGTAGATAGCTTTATCTACAATAAACTGTCTATAAACTCCTTTTGTTCTAATGTATTAACACCCAGACCCTCCTTAAAATCATCCAATTTAATCGCTGTAACTAAATCATTTCCTTCTCTCGCCAACTCAATAAGATCTGTAATATAATATTCCTTTGACGCATTCATATTTCCTAATTCACTTATATTCAGCCAAAGCCAATCAGATTTAAAACAATAAAAACTAACATTAACTTCTTTTATTCTGCGCTCTTTTTCATTAGCATCTTTCAATTCAACAATTGAATCCACTCCCCCGTTTTGATTTCTTATAATCCTTCCACAATTATAAAAACTTGAATATTCACCTTCGAAGTTAGGAACTGAGACAGTAGCGAGTACTATACTGGAATCAGTATAGTTCCTTTTCTCTATAAGATTCTTGATGGTTTTTTTTGATACTAAAGGATGATCACCTGGAACAACAACAATATTATCGCAGAACTCCCAATCCTTTAAATCTTTAGCACTTTCGATTGCGTGTCCTGTTCCCAGTTGTTTTTTCTGCCAAACATACTCGACAGACTCTCCCAGATGATGCTTTATTTCTTCGCCTTGGTGTCCAATTACTACGATAGGCTTCGCGCAAATACTTCTCGTAGCATCGATCACCCTATCAATCATTATTCTTCCTGCAACCTCTACCAAAGCCTTGGGCAAAGAAATATTCATCCTACTTCCCTTACCACCAGCCAAAACTATAACCCTATTCATTTCATTGTGACCCATACCTCTTTTCTTCAATTCTATAATTATCGAATTCTACATCCATAAAATCCGTCCTAATTCCTGCAAACCCTTCTCCTTTTATTAATTTATTCTCGACAGAATCTCTATCAATCACATTCAAGACCTGCTCCCAATCACTACCTTTCTCTTTTTTAATAGAAACCTTAAGAGAAATTTCTTCTTTCGAGATATCATCTATCTCCACCCTAACCCCCAACCAAGTGTTGATTGGTAACAGATTTGGCTGGTTGAACCTGTTATAACTCCCTTCAAATACCTTTTTATACCCCAATTGAGAATAGGTTCCCTGATATTTCTTCTTTACAACTACAGCACCATCAACACGCAAACCTGCATAATAAAGATTATCCGAGTCTTTATATCTGCAAAAAAGCAAAATTCCATTAGAAGCACTTCTGTGCTTATCTTTACTTAAGATATACCTGTTTATCTTGAAATAAGCCTCTTGATTAAACCTAGACCATTTAGACTTGGTTATTAGTCTAAATATATTTTGCGGGTGGTAGCCCTTGTCGGTTTCACTAGAGTTATAATCTTCATATTCCTGACGCCAGCTGTCTTCATTTTTCAATTCGCCGTGGATTGTCTTCCCTGTACCATTGCTAATTGTTAACATAGCTCCAGAATTAAGCCACCAATTCCGACTCTTACTATCAGGCATACTTCCCTCCTCTTCCAAAACTGAGCTCAAAGAAAAGTTATCCTCTAAATATTTCACCTCTTTTTCGCTTGAATCAACCCCTATTTCTCTATTATATTCAAATTTTGAATCCTTTACTTCTTCCCGATTCACTCTATCGCTAATGAAGATATGAAAGGAAAAAAATCCTAAAGCAATAAGTATTAAAAATAAAAACATTCTATTTTTTTGCATATCTCTTTTTTAATACTAAATACAAGGAAAAAATCAAAGGTAAAACACTTCCAATTAAAAAATATTTTCCGTACTTTAACTTATTAGGTTTGAAATCAACATTTAAATTTATTTGTTCACCTTTCGAGGCACTATCCTCTCTTGTGTTTCCATATCTAACAACTTCCATCTCGTAAGTTTTTTCTGTTTCAAGCTCTCTATAAAGCCTAAATTTATCAATCTTTAAATTGTTCTGCAAAGAAGCAACACTCATAATGTGCGCGCCTTCTTTAAGGTTCACTGCCCCCTTATAACTACAGTAAAATCTTTTATCAAAAACAGTGCAACTATCACTGTCCAAAATAAAATCATATCCCATTTTATCAATCTCCACTTTAAAGAAATGGCCTTCACTCACACCAGCATCAGACGTTCCATTGGAAGCAACTATTTCGATTATATAATCAGCATCTTCTCTTGTGATAAATTTATTCAAAATTTCATCACCAGAATCCGCTAATGACAACACTGCGTAACTTGTCTCTGTTGGATCAATAGATGATCTAATTTTTATATCGTCATCAAAATCAGAAACAACTTCAAATCCCTCCTCAAACTGCCACCAGGTATTATATCCAAGAATATCAACCAGTTCTTCCGGGGTATTCAATTCTGGCTTATAATAATACATATGCCAAATAAACTCTTCATCCAAACTACTCGTCTGCGCACGCCTATCTCTCCAGTGATTATCTTTTGATGTATCACGAGCAGCGATATATCCAGCACTCTTAACTTTTTCAACAACGCTCTCATTCCATTCACCAAGAGGATAAGCAAAAGTGCTGACTTCACCATATTGATGATCCTTTAAAATTTTCTTCGAATCAAAAATCTGTCTCTTTAACTCATTATCATCCTCCTTAAAGGCCATTAGACTGCCACCACCTATCGTATGAGAGCCAATCTCATTACCATCATAATATATTTCATTAATCTGTTCCCAAGTCATATAGCCTGACATTTCTAGCTTACTAGGAATGATATAAAAACTAGCAGTCACATCATTCTCTTTTAAAATAGGGTATGCATTTCCATAATTATTTCTCCTACCATCATCAAAATTTATCACGCAGGCCTTCCTTGGTGTCTTTTTTTCCAATAAAACATAATCTCTCATAATTTCCTCAAATGTATACCATCTACATCCATATACATTCGTAAGATAATCAATCTGTTTAGAAAAAGCCTCTTTGTGCATCTCAGACTCTGGATGCTTGATGTCATCACCATCATTAAGTACGTGATGATATCCCAATATTGGAACAAAGTCCTCTTGCTCATAAACATTAAACTCTTCACCCTCAAAGGAAATATCGGTTACAACTCTATCATAAGTAGAATAATATTTATCTACACCCTGCACATCAATACTGTATCTATGATTATCCAACCCATTAATCGCAACTCTACCATCCTCATTTTTCACCAAATATTTCTCTTCTATACCACCTCTTTCATTAAGAACTTTCCATCCTTTGTCCTCACCAAAGGACTTTAACGTATAAGATTCTTTTTCCAATTCAACTTGCTTCTTAACCCTTTTAATTTCTGGGTCAACAAGTGAATTGGGTGTTTTTATTTTTATACTGTAAGAACCTCCTTCATTATCAATGTTAACTGTTTCCAAATTCTGATTGTAAGTAGCTAAATAACTATCTTTAAACTCTCCCATATGAAGTAGTGTGATATACAAAACGGACTCACCTTCTTGCTTAAATGCTAAAGATTCACAAGGAACCTTCTTCTCATATTCATAAGAACACCAGCCTTCGACAGGATCTCCTTCTGCTTTTTTTACCTCAGAAGCTACAGCTGTATCATTTAATTGTCTTATTTGCACAACCCCTTCACCTTCTCCACTTACTACATCAGCAATCCCTTTATTTAAAATGATTTTTAAATCAGGGTCTAAATGAAACATTTGACTATAAGTATGCTTCTCTTTAGAGACTATTTTATCCACAACTAAAACATCTTCTTTGCCAAGCAAAGAAATGCTTCGAAAATGTGTAACTCCCGGATAAAGGTTGTGACTAGCTGACTGCTGAACAAAACCATCCCCCTCAATAAAATCACCTTTATTTACAATTCCTGGTAACTGATCCTTGCCATCCACAACAATTGTATTATGTGCTTTAGTACTATCAAAGTACTCGTTTAAATCACTTTTCTCATAAGAATACAACCCGGAGTCAATTAAAATGTTCTTGCCCCCCGAATACAAAGTGAAACTCAAAGCATCATAATCGCTATGCAATGTTCTATAGGAACCAATATTATAAATCAAGTGTGCCTGTTTCTCAAATTCCTCACCCTCTCCCCAACCGCTCCTCATTATTGTTTGACCAGTATCCTCAAAAAAAACATTCCTTTTTTCAGGTCTTGTACCATATTCTCCCTTGGTAAGAACATAATGTAATTCAGGACTGTCCTTAGCAATATTACTTAATTCACCCTTTGAGCTCTTAATGTCATAAAGAGAAGCTCCTATCATTGGAACTTCCAAATTTGGCTTTAAAATATACTTACCGTAATTAACCATTTTATCAAAAATCACATCAAAATCATCCTTAATGTGAACCTGATAAGATTTTGAATAATTATATATCTGAGAATATTTATCTAACACGTAAAAATGATAATAGGGAGAATTTTCCATCAAAGCGCCATCTTTGTCTATCAAATTATCTATACTATCACTAAGTCTTTTAACACTAGTCTCTCTCCACTTGTCAGAACCCTCTAAATCAGGAAAATTTACAGCAATTGTAAGAAGAGCCATAGCCTCATTCACTCCGTGATTGTGGCCTGGTTTGTGATGACTAGACTTAACCAAAAAATCACCGTGCTCCTTTATAGCATCCAACATCTTAACATTCATTTCATAAGTCAGAGACTTGCCCTCACGCAATTTCCACCAGCTATTCACAAGCACCATAGCCCTAAAAGACACTGCGTGATAATCTTCCCAAGTATTCTCTTTAGCAAGACCCTTGTTAGTATAACCTTCTAAAACTTCTATTAATTTATCTTTGTAGGCATCATTACCTGTCTCAAGCCACGCATACATAAGATGCCTGGTTGGCCTTAAACTATAGAACAAAAATCTCCAATACCTTTCGTCGTATGGATCTTCCTCCCAACCTATATCTTCTATTTTTATAGGCTCATAACGACTCAAGTCATAGACACTTTCTAGCATAAGGTTTGCAACTTGCAAATCTCCAATGTCTAAAAATTCATATGGTATTTCTTTGCCTTTTCCTGAAATAGGATATTTATCAAAAATCTCCCTATAAAATGAATGAGGTATAGACTCATCCCTACACACATATCCCCCCTCGACCGATAACTTAACTTCACCATTCTCACAATTACCTATTTTATTATCAATTAGATTATCTACTATTTTGATCTGTTTTTTTGCAGAGATAATTAGTTCATCCTTAATATTACTAACAATATACTTATTAATTAAAAAAACAGCTAAGAGCAAGGTTACTCCAAAGAAAAAATATTCTCTTCTCCTGTACTTTTTTACCCTCTGTGCCATACCATTTTCTTAATTGTTAGAGCTGAATAAAATATCAACCAAGACAAAAACAATGTCGACAGCAAACTCATAACTGGCCTATAGACCCAAAGATGACAATTTCTGTTCTCTAGTTTATAAGCAAGCCCAAACATTAGCCCAATGAAGATAATTCCACCAATATACAAAAAAGCTGACCAAACATCTCCCTTCATAGGCAAATAAATAATATGTCTAAATGCTATAAAAGGTCCTATAACAACAAACAATATGTGCATATAATAAACTATTGCTGGTAAAATTGGTTTTCTCCAATAAAATTTTCCTGTAAAAAAAGTGTTCCTGATAAAACTTTTTTTCCAACGAACTTGTTGCTTTGTTAAGCTCTTCAAATTATTAGGTAAAATGGTCCAAGACTTAGCAGATTTTGAATAAACAACTTGCCAGTTTCTCTCTGGGTAATCAATATCCTTAACACAGTCTTCGTTTGCATACTTTTTCTTCAATCTTGCCCCTTCATATTGGTTACCTAAAAGAAATCCTGTAAGTGTTCTATCTGTTGCAAATTTAAATTCTTGCCCCAAGAAGCTGTCTTGTTCCCAGGCAGGAATGAAATTAAAAATAGCCTCCCTACGAAACACAGCCAAGGGCCCAGATACACAAGAGACGCAACCGAAATAACTCTCGAATGCCTTCCTTATGGCAAATTGACCTTCTGCCCAAGAGTCTTGCGCCTTTGTCAATATATTTTCCCCGGAATTCTTCAAACGAAAATGTCCACTTACCCCACCAACGTCAGGAAAAACATTAAATACTCTAACTATTTTTCTGATGGCATTAAGATCCCATACAGAGTCACTATCCGAAAAAGCAAATATCTCACCCTTAGCCTCCCTCATAGCCCTACCAAGAGCTCTTTTTTTTCCAGCATTCTCTTGATGGATAACTTTTATTTTTCCTAATTTAGCATATTCATCTAAAACTTTCCCTGTACCATCAGTACTACCATCATTCACAAATATAATCTCCTTATTATCGTAACTTTGCCTCACTAAGGACAAAATACACTGCTCTATTGCCTCTTCTTCATTGAAAACTGCGACTATACAACTAACCAAAGGTTTTTTGGGTGACCTCCCTCTTTTAGCACCTGTCTCTTCTATGTATTTTGCCAATACTGCAGGATCCTCATATTTAAAAATGGCTACATAAAAGTTTATTAACAAAACAAATGTAACAGAAACGCCATAGGCATAAAGTAAAAAATTATCACTTTCTACAAAAAATGATTTACCAATCAAAACAAGGAAAATGGCAGACACCATAAAATAAACAACTAACTTATGTTTAGTTTTTAAGTCCTTTCTTTTATATAATGTCTGTTTTGAATTCATTTATTTTTCACTTTTTTATAATTATCTTCAAATATCTAATCAAATTAAATAAAAATAAAAACAAAAGAAGTCCTTTTGTTTCTATATTCATAATATACTCCTTTAAACAACTTGCGTCAAGCTTCTCCACTTCTAATAAAAAAACTTAAAAAAAGATTGCCTTAGGAGTGGATTTAAGTTAAATTTAAATAAATTAAAATTAAAATCACACTGAATGCGTAAATACAACCAACAAAAATTAGAGGCTTTGTTTATGAAAAAAGAGTATATTGATTACATTTTGAAATTACGTAAAAAATGGGGCATCCCCCTGAATGGCTTCGAGACATTAGACGCTTCTATGAAATGGGAATCTGAACTATTCAACACCAACAAAAACAACCTTTTTAATAATGACTTTGGCAAGATTTTTAAAGATTTCAAGATTTCAGCATACTATGAAGCCTGTATACACGAACATCTTATCCTAGGAACAACAGTACTTACACTTACAGCTCAAAAAGAAAACTTGAAGATATCGCTTAAACCAGATGCGAGAAATAACAAGAAAATAAGAATATTCATTGAGGTTTTTGCAGACACGACAATGAAGGATATAAAAGATAATTGGGACTTTATAGGTGAATTAAAAAAAAGCACTATTGCCTACAAATTCGATTGTGACAAAAGAAGGAGAACTAATGTTCATTGGGAAAGAGATTCGGAAATCTATCGCTTGTCACAAGAAGGAATGAAGCACAAAGAGATTAGAGAGATTATAAAAAACAAGCCAACCTGTAAAAATATTAATACTTGTGATATCTCAAAAATAATTACCAAGGCAAAGAAAAAAATAAAAGCCTCTTAAGAATTCCTTAACGGTGGTGTTATCATCAAAGAAAGACCTGTACCTTAGTGGTATGGGTCTTTCTTTGATACGAATCAAAGACCACTCTAAACATTAAAAGTTAAAATGATACAAAAAACTACCACTGATAGTCTTCAAACATCCGACTTCCTAACGGCTAGCATCTTACATTATCACGGACACACATTGGAAGCTCTAGACAAAAACAATCCTGAGAAAATCATTTTCCACTTCCTCAGAAATGAAAAAACTGACAATGTCCTAGAGTCATTTCATAAAGGCGAATTGTCAGTTGAGCCACAAAAAATGGCGGGTATTCAGAAACACCTTAAGAGTAGGTTATTCACTGACCTCTAATGCATATTTTTTATGGACAAGTCTCAAATCAAAAAATTTCAAGAGCTCTATTACAAAGAATTTGGAATTAAAATTTCCGAATCAGAGGCTTTTAAATATGGATCTGACCTTATCGAAATCATAAAACTAACACTCCAATCAAAATAAACAATCTTAACCAAAAGATAAAGTCGTTATTTTTTAGAAAACTTTTTCAAGAATACCTTTTCTTAAAGAGTTTTCAATAAAACTAGCCGACGATGACGGCGACGTGATGTTTCTTTTTTAACACTGTTGAATTATCCAGATGCTTCAAAAGAGAACTCCTTGATGAGAGCAAGGTTTGAATCTCTTCCCTACGTTCCAGATATCACAGAGCAAGAGTCTGAGGTTAGGATATAATCTATAATAATAAACTATAATAAATAAATTTATGAAATACCCTCTCGACAAAAAACTTGAACAATTCAAGCAGATTTGGCTAACAAAAGAGATTTGGCAATTAATCAACGAGGCGAAAATAAAATTCAATAGAGAAAATAAAAAATCTAAACAAAAAATTTCACTTGCTAAATTAGCCAACAATTGCTTGGCAGAAAAATTTAACAAGTAACGAAATAACAAAATATTTCTAATCTCTCTTAAAAATAGACCGTGTCCTATGTCTAGATACAAATTATCCCAAAGAAAGTTAACTTTTGCGCGTTATTATTTTGATTTTGAAAAAATTTACTCTAAATCATCATATTTCAATGCCTACAGATGTGCCCTTGCAGCAAATTATAGCGATAGTTATGCCAAGAAAATAATGAGCTTTATGAACTGGCAGGAGCTAGAAATGCTACTAAAAATGTCAGAAAGTCTTTAAAAATGCAAATGTTCAACGTTATATGGTACAATACAAACACTTACCTAACTAAATAAACAAGGATTTAATCATCTTACTAGATGGGCGGTTCTGCTAACAATCCTTGTGATTAGTTAGGTAAGTCAGAACCGTCTTTTTAGTATTAAAATTTAATAGAATGAAAAATAGAATAAAATATTTTGCCTACATCAGAAAAAGTAGCGATCGAGAAGATGCACAAGCATTAAGCATTGATGCACAAAAACGAGAATTAGAGAAGTATGCTAACAAAAACAACTTAAAAATCAT
>JABGXP010000022.1 GCA_018675685.1 bacterium | reverse complement strand
ACTATACTCCTTCGCCAATTCCTCAAAAGTCTTATCTCCCTTTTCTACTTCTTTTAGAACTTTTTCTGCCGCTACTCTTGACTGCTTAACCGCTCTATCAGACGTAGACATTTTTTCAATCAATTTTGCTCGTAAGGCTTCTGGATAAAGGATCCGCTCAGAAAATGTTTCCATATCCCAACCAAAAAAATCATCAACATTTTGAGCCAGCTTCTCAGCACTACCCACTTCCTCATATAAAGCATCTAAGTTTAATTGTATGTCTTCCTGTGTGGCCTTAACATCATAGCCCTTGGCCATTTTTTCAAGTATTTTCTCCATTATCATCTTTTCTAAAACCTCTTTTTCTACTGCACTCTGATCAACTTCGCCAAAACGCTTTATATTAAAATTCGAAACTCCCTTAACCTCAAATTGCCAATCAGATAATTTGATAATTGAACCGTCAACTATTGCAGCTGGATAGGGCAGAGATTTTGTTAATGCACTTACAAAGCCATTATCCCAATTATATTTGTATGCACCTAGGCCAACAATAGCAAAAAAGCAAAATACTACTATCAGAATGCTAACAATGATAATGACAACACTTTTATTTGGTCTACGAATTAATTTTTTTATTTTTTGAAATAAAGTCACAACTTTATTAAGGTTATTCTTTTCTTCCCCCCCACCAGCCTTTACTGAAGATTCTTCTTGTGTAGATGCGTTAGAAGACTCGTTGACTGATCCGTCATTTCTAATTTCAGGAAAGGAAGGTCTTTGTGTAGGTTCCATAGTAAACTTTAATTTAATTATTAAATATAAAGACAGTGTTTAACTAAAGAAATACTGCCACCAAGCAAATAAGTTGACTTGCTTATTGTTGGTCTTATTATTATTTTCATTTGAATTAATTTCATCAGCTATTGATGCCTCGGCTATCTTATTGACCGGAATAATAACTACCTGCTCTTTTGGCTTTTTCAGATTAAATTTCATTCTGGCTTCCTGCTCAACAAAAAACTCGCTACCATAAGCATCAATCGAACTTAAAAAGTTCTTTTTCTTTAATTTTAGCTTTTCTAGTTCATTTTCAAGTTGGCTGATCTCCCTATCCAGTTCAACTCGCTTTACATATTCTCGAACAATCCCCAAAACAAAGATTACTGAAACAACAATCATCAATACTACAAAAAACCGAGAGAAAAAGCTCTGTTTTCTTTTTTCTTTCAACTTCCTTCTCATATATTGAAATCTCTGATAAACATAGTTTCGTCACGAAATTCTCAAATTTTAAACAAAACTGCATCAGAAAATATGATTAGCAGAGGTTCCTTATAATTATATCACAATTGATTTTTATTTTGAAGTTCGGTTTGCGGTGAGCTTTTTCTCAATTCCTCTTTAACTTGTCGAAATATTCTAATTTTATCAGATCGCTTTAAAAGTTGGATTTCAGCCATAATCAACCCCACTGGATCAGTACATTCACTTCCTACACTAAACTGCTCTGATTTATGTAAATACTCACTAATCAATGACTGCAATTTTAATGGTTTACTAATTTTATATAACTCAACAGGCCCAACGTCTTCTTTTAAAATAAGTTTAAGATTTCCATAACGGAAAATTGTTGGCCCCAAACCTCTAATTACAGCATTTGCCTGTTTAATCTTAGAATATGGGAACTCATTTATAAAACGTTCAAAAAATCCAACTTGTTCATAGTCAATAACTCTCTGATTAGTGATAACAAATCGGTTTTTCCGATACAAAAATATTAATCTCAAAATATAAAAAACAACGGATACAATAATTCCCAAAAATAATATTGCGCCCCACCATCCTTGCAAAAACAAATAATACATCAAGAAAAAATTCAATACTAAAATCAAAAAACAGATAATTAAGTGTGGGATAATTACTATTGGGTGGTGGTAAACGACCTGTACAATTTTTTCCTTTTCTCTTAATTGTACATCTTGTTCTTTTGTCATATTATTTCTTCTTTTTTATAAGTGAAGTTATAAATTCCACATATTTTTCATTGGCCCCTTCCAGCATAACACTACCTAAATTATGTTGTAATCTCTGCAAACTATTAGGGTTGCTCAATAAACCTACGAGAATTGTAACCATT
>JABGXP010000021.1 GCA_018675685.1 bacterium | reverse complement strand
TGGCTTGATCTCGCGATCTCGCAACCCGTTGTACCGGCCATTGTAGCACGTGTGTCGCCCAGGGCGTCTAGGGCCATGCTGATTTGACGTCATCCCCACCTTCCTCCCCACACAAAATACACTTTTTGAAAAAATGTACTCAGTGCGGGGCAGTTCCGTGTGACACTTGTAACACACAGTAGGGGTTGCGCTCGTTACCCAACTTAATGGAACACCTTACGGCACGAGCTGACGACAACCATGCAACACCTGTTCAGCACCCTCGAAGGCTATCAATGTTTCCAAAGATATGCAGCTGAATGTCTAGCCCTGGTGAGGTTCCTCGCTTATTGTCGAATTAAACCACATGCTCCACCGCTTGTGCGGATCCCCGTCTATTCCTTTGAGTTTTAAGCTTGCGCTCGTACTTCCCAGGCGGTACACTTAACGCGTTAGCTACAACACTGAGAGGGTCGAAACTCCCAATGATTAGTGTACATCGTTTAGGGCGTGGACTACTGGGGTATCTAATCCCATTCGCTACCCACGCTTTCGTGCCTCAGCGTCAAATAAAGCCCAGTTAGCTGCCTTCGCCTTTGGTGTTCCCCATAATATCAACGCATTTCACTGCTACACTATGAGTTCCGCTAACCTCTACTTATTTCTAGATATAACGTTTCAAGTGCGGCCGCAGAGTTGAGCTCTGCGATTTAACACCTGACTATTATATCCGCCTACACACCCTTTACGCCCAATAAATCCGGATAACGCTTGGAGTCTACGTATTACCGCTGCTGCTGGCACGTAGTTAGCAACTCCTTATTCATAAGGTACAGTCATCTAAATTCTTCCCTTATAAAAGCGGTTTACAACCCGAAGGCCTTCATCCCGCACGCGGCGTCGCTCGATCCCACTTTCGTGCATTGTCGAATATTCTCGACTGCAGCCACCCGTAGGTGTTTGGCCAGTGTCTCAGTGCCAATGTTGGGGGTCACGCTCTCACGTCCCCTACCCGTCATAGCCTTGGTGAGCCATTACCTCACCAACAAGCTGATAGGACATAGGCCGATCTCAAAGCGATAAATCTTTACTCCGAAGAGACTATCAGGTATTATCCCAGATTTCTCTGGGTTATCCCTGACTTTGAGGTACGTTCCTATGTATTACTAACCAGTTCGCCGAGGGTCTAAACCCTCTCGACTTGCATGCCTTATCCACGCCGCCAGCGTTCATCCTGAGCCAGGATCAAACTCTCATTAAAAATATAAAAGTAAAACTTCTTTATTTTAGAAATAGCTCGGAATAGTGAAAAATAAATTTTTCACTTAATTTTGGACTAATCACAAAAAATTGTGATAAGTTTTGTTTGCTTGTCTTGTATTCTTCATTCACCTCATTGAAAAGTGAATAAAATACTATAATAACATAAGATAAATTTTCAAAGTTCACGATTGCCCTTATTAAGCTTCAAAAAACAACCGATTTCAACCCTACTCGATAGAAGTGAAATCGAACGTCTTTTGGAAATATTCATTGCGCGTCGCGCTGTCTTGTTTTCAATTGATGAGTTGCGTCTGTATAGATAATTATTATCACAAACTTCGCTACTTGTCAAAACTTTTCCAAATCCTGTTCTTCGTGGTTTTCTGCCTCCTCTCTCCTTACCACAATTAAGAGGTTATCAAATAAACCAACAACTGTCAAGGGTAAGTGCCACCGTAGTGGCACTTCTATCTGTAATACAGAAATAAATTGATTATAAAGCGTTTATTGCCTTCTCATTAATTGACGAATACTCAGAGTTTTAAGTGGATCTTTTGAGCATTTCATTGCTGAAATATCATCCTTTGTAATTATTTCATTTGAAAACTCAAATTCAATTGAAATGTCCTTTGCACTTAGCTCTGCTTGCCAGTATTCCAATAGTCTTGGCTTCAATCTTTTTAAGATCTCTTTTTGCAATTCTTCCCACTGCTTTTGCTCTGGAAATTTCTCTATTGGATTGATTACACATCTCTTCCTTATAACATCCTTTATTGTTTTATCAAAAACCACAAAAGCTGCCTGATTTTTCATTCCACACTCTTCCTCGATTTGCCAGAGCAATTCTAAGACTTCGTCAAATGTCTTATTTTTGCCGCCCTTTAATCGCTGTTTGTCATTTAAAGACATAACGCTCTCTCCTCTTGCTAATTTAATTCGAAGAACTGTTTGGGGCTCCAAACAAACTACATCTATATAAAGCTATTTTATATCTACAATCTTATATTCCACAATGTTGCGATTAGGAAGAGTGACTTTAAACTCTTCTCCTTTTTTCTTTCCCAAAAATGCTCTTCCAATTGGTGATTCATTTGAAATTTTTCCCTTCAATGGATCTGCTTCATTGGAACCAACGATATGAAAAAACATTTTCTTCCCAGCATTTTCTACTTCAATCTCAGAACCAATTGAAACTATCTCCTTGTTACCATTATTTGTTACCACTTCTGAGGTTCTGATAATATTTTCTAATTGGATGATCCTTCCCTCATTTTCTCGTTGTTGTCTTTTCGCTTCAGTATATTCGGCATTCTCACTTAAATCTCCTTGTTCTTTCGCTTCTTTGATAGCACTAGCAACTTCACGTCGCGTGACCCTCTTTCTCTTCTCTAGTTCAGTTTTTGCTTTTTCTAGACCTTCTTGTGTAATATACTTCATAAGCTTCTTTGATTATAATTACGCTTTTGTTATTTTTTCCAAGATTATTGCTCGAAAAATTTGACGTTTTTATCAACTATTCTTGACACTAAATACAAGCCGAATTATACATGAATAGACTTTCAAAGTCAATAAGAGCCTCTTTAAATTGAGGCTCTCTTTTGTCAAACTAACTTTATATTTTTACACCGATGTTATTACCCACTCCCTCACGTTCAATGACTTGATCAACCTGCCTCCTTAATTCCTCAAGAGTACTGGCATTCACCACAGTGTAATCAGCAACAGCGATCGGTCCACCCTTGGCAGTGTTTTCAATTTCTGTCCAATCCCTTTTTTCAAATTCTTCAAAAGTCCTAAGCGGTCGAATTGGTCTATTCTGTAAACGAGAAAAGCGAAGGGCTGGCGAAGAGTAAATGGCAACAACTTTTAGAATGTCACCAAACTCTCTTTTGAGAATTTTATATTCATCCCAACTATAAAGACTTTCAATTAAGACAACATTGCTCCCCTCTTGAGCTTGTTTGATTTTTTCAAGTGACCTAGAAGCACAAACACCCATACCCTCCTCGACTCTTAATTTCTCTCTAGTAATCCGTTCATTGTTTTGATTTTCTTCCAAACCTTCATTTTTCATCTCTTCAAAAATAACATCTCCGAAGTAAATATTCGGCCAACGATATTTATTTTGTAAATAATCGACTACTTCAGATTTTCCGCTTCCCGCCATTCCTACGATTGCGATTATTCTTTTTGGTTGATTTTCCATAATTTTATTAATTATTTTTTATTCACTTTATTTTTGAAAAAACTTTTGAAAAAGTTTTTAATTCGTTGTAAATAGTATAAGCCAATTCCACTTAAAACACCAGTAGCCCTTTTGTTAACTTCACCCTTAAATTCACTTTGAACTAATTTAATCTGCTTAAGCTTTTCCTCTTTATAAGGTTTCTGTCTTTCCATCGCTTGCTCCCAAGCCTTAGCAAAAATTCCCTTTTTCATTTTGATTAGTTATAAAAAATTTTCTAGCATTAAAACTCAATAGACACTGAATTCTGTTGCAAAAATAACATCCATTCTCTGAAGACACACTGGGAGGGTTTCTTTTGAACCATTTTTGAAAACTTCAACATGCTCGAAATGGATTCCTGAAACAGTTATTTCACTGCCAACACCGATTATCTTGATGACATTTTTGCCAATTGAATCATTCGTTGGAAAAATTGCGACTGAAAATTTAACATTTTCCATATGCCCAACATCTTTCATTAACTGTTGTGCATTTTTCATATCCTGATCTGTTGTAATTTTCATTTCACCTTCTTTAAAGTTTCTGAAACCTCTCACCGCAGAAGCATCACTTTTCGGAATAACAGTAAAGTTGATGATATAATCATCCTCGGGGGCTGGTTCATGTTTACTCTCATCAATTGAAAAATTGTTTAACTCACAAACAATAAATTTTTCTTTTCTCAGGCTATTTTTTTTCTTCAACTTATAAGTATAGCTACCTTTGGAAATTTCTGTACCATCCGATGAAATAGTCGCACTCGGTCTTTTATTAACATCTCTTGAGATATTTCCACAACCGACAAGCAACAAACTCAAAAACAATAAACTCCCAATCTTTAAAAGGTTCATGCCTATAAAGTTAAAATTAAACTTATTTATACTAGAACTTCCCGGTGCTTCCAAAGGCATTCTCCCCTCTTGTTGTTTCACTATCAAAGTTTTCAACTTCTTCAATTTCCGGCCTTTCAATTTCTTGAAAAACAACCTGGGCAATCTTTTGTCCTTTTTCAATTTTATATTCCTTTTTATCTAAATTCACAAGTCCGACAAACCATTCCCCTAGATAGTTACTGTCAAAAACTCCGCCCAATGTCTTTAGTCCTTTCTTATGTGAAAGTCCGCTCTTATCCCAAACGAGACCAGCATAACCTTCTTGTAATTTAATAGCGATCCCAGTTTTACAAGATATTCTTTCACCCGGATTAATAACAAGATCTTCATTAGAGAAAAGATCCATTGCTACATCGCCAATAAGAGCAAACTTCGGAATCTTTGCGTCCTCTCTTAATTTCTTAATCTGTATTTTCATTAATTTTTTCCTAAAATTTCTTAGCGCCCACTCGATCAAGCCCCTCAAACTGAATTCTGTTATCTTTAAAAACTTCAATTACCTTATATTTGCCGCGAGTCCAAACATCACCCTTCATCAAAAGTTCATTATCTTTTGCAAGCGGATAGACGTATGCCCCTTCTTTGTTAATCAAGAAATGAGTCGCTTCTAGAATTTGAATACTGGCGATTGGACGTGAAAGTTCTTCACTCCCTTTTGTCTCAAGAAGTGGTACTTCCCCAAACAGCCAATAGTTTCTTTGTTCTCTTTTTAAAAAATCATAGATTTTTCCAACTTCCAGTTTTACTGGAATACATTCCGTTTCCTTTCGCTCACCACTTTCAAAATGAGACATATTCCGAAGCGCTAAATCTGGATTGAACACAACTTGAATTCCCATCGCCTTTCATTATCTTATTAGTTCCAAAAATTCATACTTAAAACCATTATCATCTCCTTCCTCTCTTCTCACTATCTCTTTAAATTCAGAGTAGTCTGGAAAAAAGGTATCTGCTTTGGGCTGATCATCAACCACTGTCAAATAAAGTTTGTCGGCAAATGGGAGTGAAAGATTGTAAATTGTTCCACCACCAATAACAAAGATTTCCTCCTTACTTTCCTTTGCTTCTTTTAAGACATCTTCTAATGAGTTTCGCACCTCACAACCCTCTACTGTATAATTTTCATCCAGAGATAAAATTACATTTTTACGATTTGGAAGCGGTTTTCCGATTGATTCAAATGTTTTATCCCCCATCACCACGGTATGACCAATTGTAATCTCCTTGAATCTTTTCATATCCTTTGGCAAGTTCCAAAGAAGCTTGTTCTCACATCCGATCTCTCGATTCCTCCCCACGACAACAATAATAGAAATCATCTTTTTTTTATTTTAACTTCAAAAATAAACATTATTATCATAACATACCGAGAAAATAACAAAAGATATTTATTGTATTTGAAGAGCAATCTTATTTATTGTATAATGAAAATCACCTCTTTAATTTATTTAAATCAAAAACAAATGCCGAAATTTGAAGACGTTGTCTCGATGAAACCTTTTGATGAGCGGACACCTGATCAGCAATACCTAGAATTGTTAAAAGAAATTCTTGCAAACGGAACAAGGGCAAATCTTAGTGCAAACAAAATCGGGGCAAATGTCGATGCCATAACTCTTATCGGGCCAAAGCCTATGCGCTTTCGGTTAGATAATGGTTTCCCAATGTTAACTGATCGAAATTTGAATCCGAAGATGTCAAAACTTCCTGTAACAATCTGGCGACAGGCAATTGCAGAAATTTGCGCCTTCATTAATGGTGCACGGACCGTGGAAGAACTTGAAAGATTTGGAGTATACTGGTGGAAAAGTTGGTGCACAGAAAAAAAATGTTCGAAAAGAGGGCTTGAAACTGGCGATCTTGGACCAGGTTCATATGGAGCAGCTTTCCATGATTTTCCAACTGCTGAAGGAGAGCCCTTCAATCAATTTAAACATATCGTAGAACAAATCAAGGAAGCACCACAGCTTCGAACTCATTTTATTTCACCTTGGATTCCCCAATACACTGGGAGAGGTGAAGGAAAAACTCAAAAAGTTGTTGTTTGCCCATGCCATGGCTGGTTAAACATTCGGATTATCGACGGGAAATTGTTCCTTAACATGATCCAGCGATCCGGTGATGTTCCGATAGGAGTTCCTTCAAACATAGTTCAATATGCAGCACTTGCGATGATGTTGGCGCATGTGACAGGTACTAAGGCTTATGAATACGTTCATACAATTTCAGATGCACATATCTATGTCGATCAAATTCCAGCAGTGAAAGAAATCCTCAAAAGAGAATCACGCAAATTTCCAACAATGAAAATGAATACTGAAAAGACGAGCCTCTTTGATTTTGGACATAAAGATTTTGAACTTTCAGATTATGATCCACATCCTGGAATCAAGGGTATCCCTGTTATGATTTAATTCTAAAAAATATGACAAAATACAAAGAAGAGGAGAAGAGAGCGTTAATGGATTTCAACCATGCTCGCACAGATGAACAGAAAGACTTGATGGAGGAAATTGCACAAGATGGGGTTTGCCCGTTTTGCCAAGAAAACTTCATTAAATATCATCCAAAGCCAATTCTGAAAGAAAATGCGCACTGGTTCCTGACAGAGAATATGAGTCCCTACAAGGGAACACGGATTCATTTTATTACTGTCTACAAGGACAAGCATGTCACAATGTCCAATGAAATTCCCTCTGAGCACATGGGTCAGATGTTCGAACTTATTAATTGGGCGATTGAGAAACATAAAATTGAAGGAGGAGCAATTCTAATTAGATTTGGGGATTCTTCGTGTACTGGTGGAAGTGTTGATCACTTTCATGCGCATCTTATTATCGGCAATGCAAAAGGAACTGATGAGGGCGCTTTTAAAATCAAAAAGAAGGTTGGTTATATGAAAGCAAAATAAAAATCAGTTTTCAAATATAAAAATGCTTATCGATTGCTTTGATAGGTTTTTTTATTTACAAAAAACAATAAACATGTTATTATAAAAAGTCACAGTTCTTAAAATTAACCTTTTATGTTTTGATTTAAATCAAAGAGGAGTTGTCTATGGAAGAAAATCCTTTAATTTTCTCGAAAGCGATAATGAAAAAGGATAATGAACTACAAAGCAGTCCATATAGATATGTGGGTGTCCTACAAACAAAAGCATTCCACTATTGTAATCTCTTTATCCATTGCATGTCTTTGTTAGAAAAATTGACTAAAGAGTATCCAGGTTTCAAACTTTTCTTTGGATCAAGGATCAAAATCTTTGATGAAATGTCATTTATTCAAAAGGATTGGAGTTGGTATGGAAGGCGCTCGCATTCCTTAGAAGACGTAATTAACCCTGGATTTAAGTTATTTCCTTTTAAGGCTTTCTCCAAAGAAATTATTCAAGCTCTTTGGAAAATCGAAAAAGATAATTGGGAAGTTGAGTTCTATGTCTACGACACAATTCCTTTCAAATCACGGCTCGCCACATTAGCTTTCTATCGCTTCGGAGAAGGAGTTGAACTTAGATCCTCCCACAAACCATTCTCTGAACTTCTACACAATAGAATGTTCATGCAATGTTCTCTTTCAAGAAAAGTAGCTGTGGAATATGGAACGATAGCAATGCAAAAGTTGCGCTGGAGAATCAATCAAAATATGCTGCCTAAGTAGCATCACAAGAGGAGAATAGATGACAAAAGAACTAGAAAAAGATCTGGGCACTCTTGGCACAATCGGAGATCGTGCCAGAACTGCCAAGCAGACGGAATCAATGAAAGAAACTATTGGAAAAGGAAAATGCCCTTTTTGTCCACCCCACACAAGGAGAAAAGGTTGGGCAAAAAAAGTGATTAGAAGTTTTGGGTCTTGGAACTTAAGACCAAATGATTTCCCCTACGATAACCATGATCATCATTTCGTGATTATCTATGATAAACACACGAATGATATTAAAGACATTACGGAGGAAGAATGGGTTCAGTTTGGACATCTCCTTTCTTGGACAATCAAGGAATATTCTCTTAAGGGCGGTGCTGTTGTAATGCGTTTTGGTCATTCTGATTACAATGCGTCCACAGTGCGTCATCTTCATGGACATATTCAGGTTCCTGCAAAAAACCAAGTAGCACTTCATTGGCAAAAAAGCTCTTCTTGTGAAAAAAATTCTTGCCCAGTTTGCAAAGTCCTTGAGGACTACTCTAATTGGATTTTTGCAATAAACGGATGGATTTCAAGAGAATCCAGTTTCTTGCCCCACACAAACAGTCATGTTGTTATAACTCATGATAAAGGTGGGGGTGAGATCTCTTTGCTTTCCGATCAAGATTGGATGGAGTTCTCAAGATTAGTCAATTTAGTGACAGCATCGATGCAAGGTGGTGGAATTATATTCCGTTTCGGAGAGTCAAGGTTTCATGGTGGACATACAAGTGGTTTTTATTGTGAGATCATTGAACCAGATCTATTGGGTCCATCTCGGGCCATTTTCCTGACAGATTCAGAGACTGGCGAGCTAATCTGCAAAGCGACATTTGCCAAAGATTATTCACCGGAGGAGACTACTCGCCGAAAAAAAGGATGGGGCGATTTGGAATTAAATAACAACCTCCGCTCCACAGAAAACAAAAAGTTCCCGACTATCAATGATAGTTCGGGACTTTTTTATACTACAAAAACATAGCGTTATCTCAACACATAGGAAAGTTGTATTTCACAATTTCCATCACAATCTACTTTTTCGGCTTGTCATACTTAGTATCTCCCAATCCCTTCTGTGGTGAAATATCTGCTCGCACAAAAACAATCTTCACACCATTTTCTTTTAAAATAGTCTCCCCGTCCAAAACCCCATAACCTGAGCTATAGTACACCTTCTTAATCCCACTGTATGCAATTTGTTTTGCGCAAGGAGGGCAAGGGAAGGTTGTTACATAGATTTCTGCCCCTTCAAGTGAAATTCCTTGCTTAGCGGCTCTAGCAACTGCTCCGGCCTCTGCATGCAAAACGGTAGAGAGTTCTAGGTTAACTCCCTTATGAGCAGCATTACGTGGATCACCGTTTGCATACGGCGTATGATTAGATGGAACATGCTTATTGTGTTCAATAATAATTGCTTTGCCATCCTTCACAATCACAGCACTTACTCTTCGCCACCAATCTGAGCTATTCTCTGCATCTGCAACTGCAAGCTTCATAATCTTATTATCAAATTCTTTTTGAGACATTTCTAAGTCTGGAGAAATTTCAATTTTGCTTGTGTAATTATGCTTATCCCAACGCAAAAAAATATCGTCCCAAGTAATCTCCTTGTCTAAGAAATATTCTTTTATTACATCTTTTATTACATCTTCTTTGGGAGCAATAATTTCAATCTCTTCCTTTTGAAGGTCTTTTAATTTTTCTTTATTTAAAATTCCAATATTCTCAAACATCCCCCATGATTCAATTGATTTTACGATCAATTCTGGTTTTAGCGCTCTTACTTCTTTATAAAAATAATCAAATTTTTCAATAACTTCCTGCCCAATAATCCATAATTCAACGTCATCCGAATATTTTTCAAAAAATCTCCTATAGCCCTCATGGAGAACTGGAACATAGGCAATTATAATCCTTTTCATCTTTGTTTCTATTTATTTCTTACCCGCTTTTCCCTTTATATCACTCAAAACTTCTTCAATTGTAGCTATCAGTTTCGGTCGTAAACTATTCTCAATTTTATTAGCAGTTGTGATTTGAAGTCTTCTAATTTTTGCGCTTGTTGAGGTTGTTGCTTGAGGATCAAGAACTACAACGTCTCCACAAAGTTTCTTCACTGCTTCCAATTTTTTTGGTGTATACGTCTCTGCAGTCGCAATCAGAGTATCTGGTTTTACAATTCTAATTAGCTCCCATTTTGGGACATTTAACTCTTTTAATACAACGAGGTCAACGCTTTTAAGGTGTTCAATCATTTCCATTCTCTCAGCTTCAGGAACTACTGGACGGTCTGGACCTTTTCTTTTTCGAACTTTCGCATCTGAATCAACTCCAACTATTAATACGTCTCCGTGCCCTTTTGCATTAGCCATATAACGAGCATGTCCAATATGCAACAAGTCCCAACTTCCCTGAGTTAGAACAATTCTAAGCCCCATATCCCTACAATGCTTAGCAGCATTTTTCAAAGCGGTATAGTCAGCAATCTGTTTAGAACCAAAAGTTTTCTCTGCATCAAATTTACAAACACTATCAATTTTTCCTTGCTCTTTCATAATCGTGTCTTTAGTTCCTTCAAAATTAAAGATATAAAAAGAGATCTTTACCCTCTTCTATTTATTAAATGTATTTGAAGTATAGCAAAAGAATTTATTTTTTTCAAAATAAAACTGGGCTGAGAGCCCAGTTTTATATCAAAATATTTTCTTTTGCAAAATTATAACTCTTTTCTTTCAATCCCCAATTCTTCCATAATTTTATCAGCTTCCTTGAGTAAATGTTCCAAATCTTCGGTATTGTCAATTTTCCAATCAGCTTTCCCTCCAATTTCTGGAATATGAACTTCAGTGCTTCTTCTATCAAGTTCTTGGAATTTTTCGAAAGGTATATTGTCATCTGTTTTCTCTCCTCTCCCCGCAACCCTTTTCCAACGAAGCTCTGAAGGGGCTGTAGTATATAAAATTTTTGAATCGGGAAATCTATGTACAAATTCATAATCACTTGGCATTCGTAAACCATTAATTATGACCAGCTCTGCATCAATATCCTCGACTCTTTTTTGAATCGCTCTCGTCAAAACGTCATCTCCGAATCTTTCTCGAAAAACCTCATAGAGCCATGCTTGATCATCTTTTGATAATTTGTCAAAATAGATAGACAAAGTATCTTTTAATGGATCTGAAAATCTCATCAACTTTGCGCCAAAGTTGTCTCTTAAATATTCAGCAACGGTATCTTTTCCGCTACCAGTTTCCCCCACTAGACCAATAATAGTCTTTTTCATTTTTTTTCTAAAGCCACACT
The DNA here is from genome assembly GCA_018675685.1 of bacterium. Lineage (GTDB taxonomy): Bacteria > Patescibacteriota > Minisyncoccia > Moranbacterales > DUUL01 > UBA2772. The sequence goes on along the minus strand of JABGXP010000021.1, from coordinate 29,903 downwards.
CATTAAACTATAAAATAGCAACAAGGGGTAGCTGGAAATTATTAATAGTTAATACAAGAAAATTGTCAAGAAAATTAAACAATTCAAAAACAGTATTAATTGTATACTATCTTCAGAAGAAATCAAGCGTTTTAAAAGTGCTTTTTCTAGTTTATTTTGGTCCACTTTCCCAGGTCAGTATTAAAATCAAATAGCCTACCGTCATCAACATCGTCGAAAAGATCCTTCCCACGTTCAGCAATCCACTCATCTTCATCATCCATCTTAAGTAAACCAATTTCTTCTGTGAAAATATTTTGACCTTCTTTTGTTATTCTTAGGAGCAATAAGTAAGATTCGACTTCATCATCAGACAAACTCTCTCCTTTTTCAAAATCCTCTTCTTTTTCTATTGCAGAAAATTCCACATAAACATAGTTCTTATTTGGCCATAAAAAACTTACTACCTCCCAGGATCCCCTCTTTTTAATCAAAGAATTAGCCTCTTTCGAAAGTTTCAGCATAGTTTGTTGTTCGAATACCTTCAATCCCTCTGTAACAGGTTCATTACTCTCTTCGTCACCAAGATTACTATTCAAACATTTAGCTCTTAAAACAACGAGTTTTTTATCCTCTTCATAGGCATGAACGACTAATTCCCTATCCTCGAAAAACTCACCAAATTCTGGCTTCGAAAAGATTAACCATTTTCCGTCCTCAAAGGAATAACTAAGTTCTTCTCCTCTTTCGGATCCCATTACAAAACCAGTATATTCTTGGAATTCGAGATCATTATTATTAGTAGCGACCTCAATCCATTCTCCACTATCACAATGATCAATCAAGGACAATTCAAATGTAATTCCCTCGTCTTCTTCTTTACTAAATTCTTCGGTCTGCTCCCAGTCTTTACTGTCGATGTCCTCCATTCCCTTCCTAAAACTTTTCTTGGAATTATCTGAATTAATGAAGAAATAAAACAACAGAAGAACTCCTAATAGAAGAATTAACCCTATAGCGAAAAATTTTGTTTTGCGTTTCATTAGCATTAAGAGTTTACGCTTTGCTTATGCTCTAACTAGGCTTCCTTTTTATCCGATTTAGAATCCTCTTCTTTTTCTTTTTCTGAAGAATCCTCTTTTTTGGTTTCTTTTTTCTCTGATATGTCACTTGATGTTGATTTTTTTTTCTCGCCATCCCTTTCTTTGGAGGTAGTTTCCTTTTTCTCCTCTACAGCCTCAAACTTTTTCAATTTTTCACCCTTCATAATTGCATCGAATTCTTCCTTTTCTAAGGTTTCTCGGATAATCAATTCCTTAGCAACTGCTTCTAATCTGTCCATGTTTTCGCTTATTGTTCCTTTTGTGCTTTCATATGAATCATGGATAAATTTCCTTGCTTGCAAATCGATCTCTTGTGCTGTTTGTTCTGAATAGTTCCTCTCTTCATGCAGTTCCTTTCCAAGAAACACCATTTCTTCAGTTTTTCCAAATGTCATTGGTCCAAGATCACTCATCCCAAATCTTGTAACCAATTTTCTTGCAATTGCAGTTGCTCTTTCCAGATCATTGGAAGCCCCAGTTGTAACTTCCCCAAAAATCTTTTCTTCGACAACATATCCAGCTAAAAGTATGGAGATTTGATCTAAATAATATGATTTAAATTGCAAAGATTTATCTTTTTTTGGTACATTCAAAGTATATCCAGCAGCTTGGCCTCGAGAAATGATTGAAACTTTTTGCACACTATCACCGTCGGGAAGAACTTTTGCAACCAGCGCATGCCCTGCCTCATGGTATGCTGTTACCTTCTTCTCCTCCTTCGAAAGAATGTGGCTTTTTCTTTCAGGCCCCAAAATTACTTTCTCAATAGCTTCCCTTAGTTCATCAATTCCAGTTTCTTTCTTTTCTCTTCTAGCTGCTAAAATAGCTCCTTCATTCATTAGATTCGCCAAATCAGCACCAGAAAATCCTGGGGTCCTTTCTGCTATTTGTCGCAAATTGGTTCCCTTTGCCAAAGGCTTTCCGACTGCATGCACCTTTAAAATTGCTTCTCTGTCTTCGATATCCGGTTTGTCGATTACGATCCTTCGATCGAACCTTCCTGGTCTTAGAAGTGCAGGATCAAGTACGTCTGGTCGATTTGTCGCAGCAATAACAATCACATTAACAGTTGTATCAAAACCATCCATTTCAACTAGAATTTGATTTAATGTTTGCTCTCTTTCATCATTTCCTCCGCCCACACCAGCTCCTCTGTGCCTTCCAACAGCATCTACTTCGTCAATAAAAACGATTGAAGGGGAATTTTTCTTAGCTTGTTTAAACAAATCTCTCACTCGTGATGCACCAACCCCAACAAACATCTCCACAAATTCACTTCCTGAGATTGAAAAAAATGGTACCCCAGCTTCACCGGCAACAGCTTTTGCCATTAAAGTCTTACCTGTACCAGGAGAGCCGAGTAGTAGCGCACCTTTAGGAATTTTTGCACCTAGCTGTAAAAATTTCTTAGGCTTTTGTAAAAACTCAACGATTTCATACAACTCCTCTTTGGCTTCCTTTGCACCAGCCACATCCTTGAAAGTTAGTCTTTTTCCATCCTTTGTTGGAATTAACATTCTAGCCTTACTTGAACCAAAACCCATTGCTTGGGAATTTCCTTTCTGAGCCTGCTTCATTAGAAACCAAATGAAAAACGCAATCATCATAAAGGGTAAGAGGAATGGCAAAATAACTGTAAGCCACATTTGCGAGCCTGATGTGTCCTTCACAACAACATTAACTTTCTGCAATTTTTCAGATTCAACTCCGAAATTGCCCAATGACTCCAAAAGAGCAGCGCCTCCTTCTTTTTGAGTTATCTCTTTTTTGCCATCAACCATCTCTATCCTCACTTTCTCTCCTTCCACTTCAATTTCTTTTATCTGTTCTTGATTTATTTGTGTTACAAGTTGACTGAAAGAAATTTTTTCAACCTTTTCTACATCTGTAGAATATAAAGAGAAAAGACCCCACACAACAATAAAGATTGCTGTTGAAATCAAAATATTTTTCCCAAACTTATTCATTTTTACTTTTTTCATCTTCAAATTAACTTTAGCTTATTATTTAATATACTCGAACACAGACTGAACCTTTTACTTCACTAAAAAAATTATCCTGTGGCTCTTTCTCTCAATTAAAACTCCATTTGTAATACATTTTTGATTTTTAGACTTATTGCTTTCAAGAATTTTATTAAATTCAAAAAAATTATTTGTTGAAAGATTTTTGATATCTCCTTTCACACTTTTGAAAATACGACGAAACAACAATTTCCTCATTCCAGTTGACAAAGCGACTAAATCGCTCACCAAAACAGAATACCTTTTATTTTCACTTTCTACTATGTTATTGTACTTCTTTTCCACAATTTCTTCAACAATTTCGTTTTCAGCTTGTAAGTTCTCTGTTAGTTGCAGAACTCTGGTTTCTAGTTGTGGGCTATATTCCTTTAAGATAGGGATTAACTTATGTCTAATTTTATTTCTAAAAAAGCTCTCATCAAAATTAGATTTATCAATCTGATATTTTTGCTCCATTTGGGCAAGCCATTCTAAGATTTCGTCCTTAGAAACAAACAATAGTGGACGAATGATTCTCTCTCTTCTTGCTTTCATTGCTGACAAACCTTTGGCTCCAGAACCACGAAATAGATTCATTAAAAATGTTTCCGTCTGATCATCAATATTATGAGCTAATGCGATTCTATCAAAACCTTCTTTTTTTGCAAACTTTTCAAATTCCTGATACCTAAAACTTCTCATTTGAGCTTCTAAGTTACGCTCTTTGCTAATTTCGTCTTTTTTATATCTGACAACTTTTAGTTTCAATCCATGTTCTTTCGCAAATTCTTTCACAAATCTCTCATCATCTTCTGATGCCTCGCCACGTAATCCATAATTCACATGCAAAAGTGCGAGCTCTAAAGCATAGTGCTCTTTTAATTTCAAAAAAACCCTGCTCAAACAAATTGAGTCGGGTCCTCCTGAAATTCCAATCAAAATTTTATCTCCTTGCGAAAAAAGTTGATTATGAAATGCAAAGTTTTGAATTTTCTTGACCAAGGAATTCATTTTGAAAATTCGGTTAATGATGATCTTTCAATAAGCAACAAAGACTATTTACTGATACTGCTGCGAATAAACTCTAGGATTTTTTCGAAAACCTCATCTTTTGTTAAATCAGTAGTGTCTAAAATAAAATCATAATTTTTCATCTCATTAGCATCGATACTATAGTATTTCTGATAACGCGCGTCATCAGCTGCCTTTCTTTTTTCGTTACTGACGATTACATCTTCGATGGTTTCAATTCCCTTATCTTCATTGCTTCTATGATTATCTTCCCTTAGATGTTTAAACATTCTTTTTGCTCCCTCTTCTTTGGAAACTCCTAGATAAATCTTCAATGAATTTGGCAGAAAATGCCAAGCAGTCCTGCTTTCAATAACAAAATCTTTTCTCTCCTTTCCAAGCTTTACAATATAGTCATCAGCACTCCTATCAATACTTGCATCAGTCTCTCCAAGCTTTAAGTATTCGATTAGAGTTAAGTCTCTTTCTTTAGCCAAATCACGAAAAATTTGTCCCATATAAAAACGTTCGTATTGCAACTCTTTCGCAATCCTTTCAGCGATAGTGCTCTTTCCTGAGCCATGATCTCCATTAAAAGAAATTATCATTTCAAATTCAAATTAATAATAACTAAAAAAATAAAAGGCCGCCAGCAAAAGAATAAACTTCTCCTGAAACGACCCAGTACCTTAAAAACTTACTTTGTATCTTTAGTCTCAGTTACGTCCTCTTTTTTCTCTACTACTTTCTTTTTAGTAACTTTTTTAGCTTCTTTTTTTTCCTTCTTATCTTCAACTTTCTCCTCCTTATCTTCAACCTCTTCTTTTTTTGGCTTTTCTTTGGTTGCAATAGGAATTACCTTCTCTTCTGTCTTAGCTTCTGCTTTTTTGGCTTCAACCTTTCCGATCTCTCCTACAAACTTCAAGCCCATTCTATGAGACTTAGCTTCCATGGACATAATCTGCCACATATATTCGTCACCGTTTTTCACAATCTCATCTATTCCCTTTCGAGGATAATCATTGAATCCGCTAACATGAGCTAGTCCATGAATATCTTGATCAAGATATACGAATGCTCCAAAGTGATTTATTCTATGAACCTTTCCACTTACAATATCCCCGACACTAAATTTCTCAGCAACGTTTGCCCAAGGATCCTTTTTAAGTTCTCTAACTGAAAGCGAAATTCTTGTATCGTCGATTGAAATAATTTTTGCTCGAACCTTATCACCAACCTTGATAATCTTTCGAGGGTCTTCGATAAGTTGCCAGTCCAATTGTGAAATATGAACAAGACCTTCGAGTTTATCCTCTTCATTTGCATCCTGAGATTTTGAAGGAGGGAAAAATTTGATGAATGCTCCGAAGTCAACAACTCCACTAGCTTCACCTTCAATAATATCTCCCATTTTAAGTTCTGAAATAGCAGTTTTTTCTTTATCTCGATTTGCTTCCTTTTCTGAAACAATTAATTTCTCTTCTTCTTGGTCAGAATCTAATATACAAACCGACATCTCTGTTCCAATGTATGTTTTTAGAATTTCAAGAATCTTATTCTTATCACCGTCTTCAACGCGTGGATAATGTTCAGATGTTAATTGGCTAACAGGCATAAACCCTGTAACACCATTCACTTCTAGCATAAGTCCACCCTTGTTTGCATCAATAATCTTAGTCATGACAGGGTCTCGTGATTCTTTTTTCTCCAAAAGATCCTTCCATGCCTCTTCAAGCACAGCTTCTCGAACTGAAAGTTCTACATATCCATCTTCATTTTCAAGATCCAAAATCACAGCCATTACTTTATCTCCAAGGCCTAATTTTTTTCGATTATCACCGAATCCGTCTCTGATCTCTTTTCCATAAACGATTCCTGTACCAAACATTTCAAGATCCAAATAAACAGCCTTTGAATCCATTCCAATCACAGTTCCTTCTGTTTTTTCACCTTCTGCAGGAGTTTTGATTGGATTTTCAGAAAGTAGTTTTTCCATTAAAGATTGGACTACTTCCACCTCTTCTTCTTTCTCTTTTTTAACGACTGAAACCTCCTCTTTCGGGGTTTTTTCTCCAGCTAAAACATCATCAATTTCGTTTGTGATGTCAAATTCATCTTTACTCATAAACCTAAAATAGTTCAATGTAAACAAAAAAATAAAAAGCACATTACCACATATGCTTGTTCTTGCTTACATTGTGATTAATAATTAATAAGGTTGAAAATCAAATATTCAACTTTTATCTAGCCCTAATTCTACAGTATTTTTCAAATAAGTCAAGCAAATTCCTCCTTTCTGCTTGCCTTCCTTGCAATGCTTATCCTCCATTTAGTTTGTTGTGTTCACAGTTTTATTAGCAGAGAAATTCTGAGTATGCAAAATTCTCCTTCTTAACGAAACCAGTGGGTTATCTTTCGCGTTCTTCCAATTTTCAATTTGCATTCTCAGATATGTTTCGCAAATTTGCAATTTATTATTATGTGTTATTAGATTCAAAACATCTCTAATTTCTTTATCAATTTCGAGCGTATCGTCTTTGATTTCTAACTTTTCGTCTTTTTCACTCATTATCTTACTAGCAATAAGCCACTCCCAATAACTACCATTGAATTGAAAAATATCATTATCCTCTATTTTTTCTTTTTCGTATTCAATTTTATCCACGCTTTTTCCATCTGGATATAGCAGTTCTACTTTAGCGCTACTGTTTAAAAGAGAAAAATGACATATTTTATCATTCTTTAGGAATCTTTTTTCTCCCGGCTTTAAGACGAAATCTTTCGAAATTTGATGTCTTGTTAAGGAGCTAGATTTTCTTCCAGTCGCAACATAAAAATCAAACAAGTTAACTTTTTTAGAAGAGAGATTCTCAATTTCAATTAGTTCATTTCCTTTGTCTGAACCTTCTGGGTTTGGTAGCAATTGCGTAAATCTAAGTTTTTTTCGCGGAAAAGATACTACTTTAATTTTAAATGTTTTTTGAATACTCTCAAAGCCGTCCTTTACTGTCAAGATTACCTTATATTCTCCCTTTTTCTCATACTTGTGTTTTGTTTCCTCTAGGTAACTTTTATGCCCATCACCAAAATCCCAAACAAATTTCAAACGGTCCTTGTCCTTATCAACTGTTTTTGAGGCATCGAATTGAGTGTAGATGTTTTTATAAATTTTCTTTGATTTTTTGATTTTTATTTTCGGTAAGTGATTTGCAATATTTAACTTCCCTGGAGTTTTACTCCTGTTCCAACTCCAAGATCGCTCAAAGGTCCAACCAAAGGAAATTCCGCTCGGCGAAGAACCGAAAATAGTTAGTTCGTTCACAATGTTTTCCGCAGGGTCAATTAATCTTAATATTTCATTTGAATTACGAATCACGAAACTAGAATCTATAATATGAGCAACCTTCAGCTCACCTTTGTTAATCTTAAAATCTACCAATTTAAATCTCTTCCCTGCATCATTTTCAATCATCCAGCCAGTTAAATTAACCTTATTTTCATTTTTGTTTTCCAGTTCAATCCATTCGTGATTCTTATCAATGCCAGTTGGGTTAGCCAGAATCTCACTAAAAATAACATTCCTTGGATATTCCATACTACTTGAAAAAATATTTTCTTTCCCAGGGGTTTTGTTGTTTGTTATTTCAAACTCATCTGCTGAAAACTTTTTTATTTTATCGGTTTTTTTTCGTGATAAACTCTGTCCACTCACTAAATTTTCAAAAATCATTTCCTCCTCGCAGTCTTTTTCGCAAACACCCCAACCAATAGAGTCCACTAAATTACCTTTCGCGTCTGCTAGATAAATTCGATTATCTTTTGCAATAGAATATGAGCTACCTGAAAAGGTTAACTCGGCAGCTAGTTCGCCTTGATATTTTTGATTCTTAATCACAAAAAATTTCCCGGCATCAATACTACCAGAAAATTTAGCTGAACTAACTAGATTACTCCTTGAACCACTCTTTGTTTTCTTTTTTAAAGAAAAATCTTCCAACTCAATTGTTTTATTGGAAAAATTATATAACTCAATAAACTCATTTTTCGAACCCTGCTCATCGCCAATCACTATTTCATTAATGACAATTTCAATCTCCTCATTAGCGCTTTCTTCTTTTACTATCTTAATGCCATCATTTTCATTGAACAACTCTTTTTTCTCGAGTTGTTTAGGTTCAATTCGCTTCTCATTGTTTAAAAAATTATCCTCCTCCACTTCCTCTATTTCTTCTTTTTCATCATCTCCTTCCTCTGTTTTTGGAAATGATTTTTTATCACTGCCAAATGACGTTTGCTTAAAATCAGAGCTTTCAATAAAATCGGTTTGATCTGTAAATTCTATAACTTCTGTAGTTTCTTCCAATAATTGATTCTCTGGGGGATCATTTTTTTCAATGTCATCAATGCCGTTATCTGATTCTGGCTCATTTTTCTTTTCTATTTTTTCATCGCTTTGTGAATCTTCAATCGCAAAAACAACAAATTCCGAAATAAACAAGCTGCCTACAATCAAAACAAGACTTCCTAAAAAAATAAACTTTCTACTTATTTTTATTTTATTTTTTATTTTTTTCATCTCTTGGAGAAAAATTTTCAAAAAAAGGATTGCACTCTGCAGTGCGACCCTTTTTACCTCCTTCTTTTCACTCTACCCCCTCTTAGTTTAAGAAATTTTTTATTTAAATATATATGGCCAAAAAATCAAAACTCCAACAATGGCTGATGCAATAGCCGCCAAAAAAACAGACGTCGCCATTAGATCTTTGAGAACTCTTGCCTTGGGATGAACTCTTGGTTTTAACATATTAACTAATTGCTCTAGTGAAGTGTTCAGAACCTCAAGAATCAAAACTCCTGCAATCATAATCACCAAAACAATAGCTTCCCAGGTCTTAACTCCCACTAAAAACATCGCTCCAATAACTAGTATTCCCGCTAAAACCTCAATCTTAAAATTTTGTTCCTTACGCAAAGCAAATCTAAATCCAGTAATGGCATGCCCAAAGCTATGGAAAAGTCTATTTATTTTCATTTTTATTCATTTATTTCTTCTAACAATTTGTCCTGGAGATCAAACATTTTGCTTCCGTGTTCAAGCCCAATGATGTGCAGCAGACTATGAATTATGTTTTTTCTAAATTCAGATAAAACATCAGAACCATCCTCTATCGCATATTCCGAAATCACATCTAGACATAGGAGCATTTCTCCAATGATCTCAGTCTTTGTCTTCTCATAACAAAAAGAGAGAACATCTGTTGTTTTTTCTGCATTCCTATATTCTAGATTATAACCTTTGATCGACTCTTTGTCGATAAGCGCTACACTAATTTCGAATTGCAAATCACTTTTGATGATTCTCTCTTTTTTAAGTTTTTCAATTCCCTCCCTAAGAGTTGCTTCAATAAACGAATTAGAAACAATATTCTGTGATGGATTGTTAATTTCAATGACATTCATCGAAGAGTAAGTTAGGCGAGTAATTTTTGAACAATTTTTCGCACTGTGTCTCCATCGGTCTTTCCTTTGAGAGCACTCATAGCAGCGCCCATGACTTTCCCGAAATCTCCAGCTCCTGCGCCAAATTTTTCAATAACTTTCCGAACTTCCTTTTCAATAACCTCTTCACTGAGTTGCTCGGGAAGATATTTATCTAAAACGGAAATTTCAGACTCCTCAGCTTCTGCCAACTCAGCTCTTCCTGCGTCAGCATATTGCTGCATAGAATCCTTTCTTTGCTTTATTGCCCGTTGCACAAGAAGCACAACCTCTTCATCGTTTAAACCCTCTTCACGTTTTCCTATTTCAATTTCACGATTTTTAATTTCCGCTTGCAACAACGACAAAACTCCTTTTTCTAAAAGTTTTCTTTCTTTAAAGGCTGCCTTGAAGTCATTTGCGATTGTTTCTCGTAAACTCATTTGCCTGAGTGATTAAGGTTTAAACTAAACTCCGATTCTCTTTTTGATATCTTTAAGTTTATCGTCATCAAAAACACCCATCTTTTTATACTTATCAACTTCCTTCTTCACTTTTTGCTTATACATAGCGTCTTCTCGCAATTGAGCTCTAGTTTTTTTCTTACTAAAGAATCTGTTTTTTCGCGCTTGCGGAAGAATCTTGCTCTGTTGCAGCTGTCGAGTAAATCTTCTGATAAGACCTTCTGATGTCTCTTTTTCTCTTTTTTCTACTTCTACCATAATAGACCTCCTTTCTCTGAATTTTTCAATATTTTTAACATTTCCAAATTTGATTAAATATATAATAAACTAATATAAATTCTCTTAAATTAACAAGGGTGAATGCCCTCACTAAGTTTCGCCCCACCAATTAAGTGCAAATGAATATGTGGGATTTCTTGCCCTCCATTTTCACCAACACGAAACAACAGCTTGTATCCGTCTTTCGCGATACCGTTCTTTTCTGCTAAATCTCTAGCAATTGAAATTAAACGTCCCATCATTCTCTCATCTTTTTCACTTTTTGGCAAGTGTGCAATATTTTCAATATGTTTCTTCGGAATGATTAGGATATGCACTGGTGCAATCGGGGCAACGTCCGCAAATGCCAAGGCGAGTTCGTCTTCATATAGAACATCCACTTTAACCTCTCCTTTTACTATTTTGCAAAATATACAACCCTCCATAGAAACCTTATTATCAACTTAAGCTTTTTTCAACTTCTTCCTTGCTTCTTGTTCTTTTTTTGCTTTTTTAGAAGCGATTTCTGCGCTTTTTTTAAGTCTCTTCTTTACCTCTTCTACTATTTTCTTGAAAGTAATGACTTCCTGAGATCCACTCTCCATGTCTTTTAAAATCACCGTTTCATCCAAGGCTTCTCTCTGCCCTAAAATCAGAACAATGCTGACTTTTTTTTGATTTGCCAACCGCAACTGAGATTTCAGATTCTTTTTCCCAAAACTCTCTGCGACCATCACACCTGAACGCTCGAGGTCATCAAAAATTCGCAGACTTTTCTTTTTCGCCAAATCACCGAGTTGTACCATGTATACTTTTGGCGTTGGTGCAATGTATGGTTTAGTGTTCTGTTTCATCATTTCTAGTACGATCCTATCCATCCCACACGCAAACCCAACTCCCGGAGTTTCTGGTCCACCTAAATTCTCCACCAAATAATCATATCTTCCTCCACCACCTAAAGCACTCTGTGTTTCATCCTCACCACATTCAGGGAAAAACTCAAAAACAGTTTTGGAATAATAGTCCAAACCACGGACTAACTGAGGATTAATTACATAAGGAATATCAATCTCGTCTAAAGACTCTAAAAGCATAGTAAAATGGCTCCTACAGTTATCGCATAAGTGATCAACCGTTTGTGGCGCCTGAAAAACTACTTGTATACATTTTTCCTCCTTACAATCAAGAATTCTAAGAGGGTTTTTCTTCAACCTCTTCTTACAGTCCATACAAAGAGCCTTCTTTCTGTTATTAAAATAACTAACAAGCAATTTATTGTATTTTGGTCGACACTCTTTACATCCAATACTATTTAACTGCAAAGAAATATTCTTCAAACCAACACTTTGAAAAACTCGCACGGCGAGTTGGATAAGTTGTGCATCTAAAATAGCATCCTGCTCTCCAATGGCTTCAAATCCGAATTGAAAAAACTCCCGATATCGCCCCTCCTGAGGTCTATCATAACGATACATTTGACCTGAATAAAACAACTTGGCAGGTTTCTGCTTAGACTGCATTCCATGCTGCAAATATGCACGCACAGCTGAAGGTGTTCCTTCTGGTCTCAAACAAACATCATCACCGCCCTTAGTTTTAAATTTAAACATTTCCTTCTCAACAATATCAGTGGTCTTTCCTGTACCTCTTTCAAACATCTCTCGTGATTCCAAAACTGGCATATCAATTCTGTCGTAATTATAATCACTAGCTGTTTTTTCAATTACTTTTCTCAGTTTTTGCCAATATGGTTGATCTTTGGGTAAAATATCTCTCATACCTCTAACTGTTTGAAATGATTTTTTTCTCTTTTTTTTCACTTCCTTCTCAACATCCTCCTCTTCCTTTATTTTTTCAATAACTTTAGACATAGTTCAAAATATCAAGAATTAATACAGCTTAAATCTGTCTACCGGCCAAGCACGTAACAACACCTTCCCAACAATATAATCGCTTGAAAGAATACCCCAATTTCTTGAATCGCTGCTATGAGAACGGTTATCTCCCAGAACAACATACTGACCACCTTCAAGAACAAAGTCTTCTTCTCCTCTTGTTTCAAAATGGTTGGGAATATAATCCCTCTCATCTAATAAAAATCCTTCTGGACTTTCATCATTAAATATCTTTATGGTCTTATTTTTAATTAGAACTCTCTCGTTTGGCAACCCAATAACTCTTTTAATGAAAAATTCTTCTGGGTTTCTAGGATATCTAAAAACAACAGGTGTTCCTCTTTCCAGCTCCTTAAAGCTATCGACTGTGAAAATTTCTTTTTCACCAGCAGCAACAACCGTTTTCTTGTAGCCCAATTCATTGATAATTAGATACTCCCCATTTAAAAAATTTGGTTCCATTGAAGAGCCTTTAACAAAAAATGGCTGAAAAACAAAAGTTCTGATTGGGAAAATTATCAAAAAAGCCATTAGCACTATTTTAATAATCTCAAAAACAAACGAAGTTTTTTTTTCTTGTCTTCGTTCCTTTTTGTCGCTTTCTTGATTTTCCATGCCCTCTGAGGTAGCACTTTTCAACTTCTCTAGATTCTGCTCTTGCTTTTCCATAGTCATAAAAACAATTTTAATATCGCATACATTATACTTGATTTTTAACAAAAAGTCAAACCATTGTTTGCGCTTATTTAAGGCTTTTTTAAATAATTTCTGCAATATTCGCACTTTCGTGCTATACTATAAAAAAATGTCCTTTAGCTACTTAAACTAGCTACACTAAAAATGAAATGTTTAATTAAATCAGCATATTCATTGCAAGATTTAATTCATTTATCTTGATAACAAAAAACAGACCAATTCGGTCTGTTTTTTGTTGAATTTTAAAAAAGTTCTATTCATTCTTAACATTCCTTGGGCGAATAAACGTTTCCATGTGAGTTGAGTCTGGGACTTCGATCGTATTAACATTCACGTATAAATCAATCTTCACCATTCCAACATCAACTGGATCAACTGGTGTGGTCAAGGGATTGTTGACTATGTCGGTGGGATAATCTCTGTTGAAATACTGGAACATCGGTTGCGATGAAGTATTAACAATCCCATTCCCCACAATTCTGACACTTTCATCATTTACAGGATACTCAACAGGAAATCCAGACGATTCCGAAACTCCAAGCTTCAGTTTGTTGTCCTCAACGAAATAATGAAGTCTTTCCGTTGCATCATCACTGTCAATATTTGCAAAAAAAGTCAGTTCATTATCATCGGCAAGTTCTATCAAATAACCGCCTGCATCTGATTGCTTTGCCTCTCTTAGCTTTGCCGTGAATGACCTTATTGTCTTTTGAACCTCTGCAACATTCATACCTTGTTCAATAGTAAAACGGTTAATATAAAAAGCTCTAAGCATCATCAGAGAAAGCATTCCTATTAAAATAACCAGGATAGATGTTGCGACTATTAATTCGACAAGTGACATTCCTTTTTGATTTTCAAAAACTTTTTTCATTTTATTCTGGTGTCATTAAAGCATCGTGCGTGGTTAAATCATTCACATTTTCACTGTCCGAGTAATCGACGAAGTTCACTGCCTTAACTTCAATATCATATTCCTCAGCTGTCATTAAAACTGGAGGATCTTCGGTTACTGGGAAGTAGACCCTTCCATCTGCAGAGGTAGTCGTTGTCTGTTCAAAGCCAGAAGTATTTGAAATTTTCACCTCCGCCCCTTCAATAAGTTCATCAGAAACACTGTTTTTCACAACAACAAGTAGCGAGTCAATATTTTTTTTCGCAAAAATAAGATTGACCTCCTTGTCATCTCCCGAAATAAGATGGATTGGAATCAAGCTGTCAGCTCCTACATATTCATATTCGGAATTACCTAGCGTAGCTAAGTTTGTAATATTATAATCACCTGGATCAATCTCGTTGAGCTCCACTTCCCCTGAAGAGTTTGTTGATTCACTCCTTTCAATGGTTAGTGTGTCAGGTCCTGTTCCTATTGTCGGACCACCTGCAATATCAATGTCAATTCCCTCGATTCCGTCGTCATCAGCAATATCAGCTACTTTCAAAATCAAATCTGCTGCCTCGTTCATAGTGAGGGTTTTTATTACTATATCTCCTTCTGTAATAAATAGATTGCTATTTATAGGATTAAATGAAGATGCAGGAGGAGCACCATAAGTCTCAACTGTCGCATAGTCTGTTTTTGTAACGGTTATTTTGTATTCTTGCGGAGGAAGCCCTGGCAGCCTAACATTTCCATCTGCTGATGTATCAGCCGAACCATGAATCGCTGGCGTGTCATTAACACTGTCAACTTTTACTGTAGCACCCTCAATTGGCTGAACTGCTGAATCAATCATATTGACACTGAGAGTTCCGCCTCCAACGTTGGATTCCAGTCCATCGGGGACAAATTTCGACACAAATACAACGTTCATTGAATCTCCTCCAGATGTCCAGGAGACTGTCACTTGTGCCAATTTATAATCAGTCTCAACTGAATCAGCTGCTCCTGTTCCATCAAAAGAATCATCTACGTATTCAATCGATGTATCAATAATGTAAGTGAAATTATTCCGATCCACGGTTTGTGTTTGCGCTATTGGTCCGCTTGGAATCCATCCCTGGGTTCCGACATCTTCATATTCAAGATTTCTAATAATTTCCATTTGCTCATTAGCCAATGCTACTGCTCCGATCTTGTGCTTAGAGTTACTCATCAATTTAGTCACATTAAAAAGTGCCATATATAAACTCATAGCTATGATCCCTACTATCGCAACCCCGACAACAATTTCTATTAGAGTTGTTCCTTTTTTATTGTGAATAATTCTTTTAAGCATTTTTTTAAATATTCGACATTACAGAATAAATTGGTGAAATAATAGCTATCGCGAACAATCCAACTGCTACACCAATCACAACCATCAATATCGGTTCGATTATAGAAGAAAGGTTTTTAGTTACTTGGTCAACCTCCTCTTCATAAAAATAAGCCAATTTTTTTAAAATTTCAGGAGTCTTTCCTGTTTCTTCACCAACTTGCATCATTTGGATAACAAGATACGGAAAAACATCTTGATAACCTTCACTTAAAATTTTTGAAAGCTCAATTCCTTTTTGGACTTTTCTTGCAGATTCTGCGCAAGCCTTTTTGTAATAATAGTTTCCGAGTGTATCAGAGGTAATTGTTAGTGCTTCCACGAGAGATGTTCCGCTACTCAAAAGAGCACTCAAAATTCTTGAAAACCTAGCACTATTAACTTTTGTAACCACACCACCTAGGACCGGGATTTTTAAAAATATTTTATGAAAGAATTTTTGTCCTGCCGGTGTTTTATAGAACATTCTAATGGCTGTGACCGAAACAACAGCTGATGCTATTGTCAGAACAGAATGAGCTGCCATGAAATCACTGACGTTAATAACTATCTTTGTCAAAAGTGGTAGCTCTGCGTCAAATTCCTTAAATATAACAGTAATCTTTGGGATAACAAAAGTCATCATCAAAAATCCAATAACAATCATTACTACGATAATAACAGCAGGATAAATCATTGCACCACGGACCTTTGATACTAATTTGTGATCTTTCTCTAACTGCTCTGAAAGAATCAGGAGGATTTCTTCTAAATTTCCACTAAGCTCACCCATTTTCACCATCGAAACAAAAACTGAGTCAAAAACTTTTGGATATTTCTGCATTGCTTCAGCGAAAGAAACGCCCTTCTTGACATCAAGAGCTATTTTTTCAATAACACTCTTGAATGTTTTATTTCTTTCTTGCGCAGCTAAAATTGCTAGTGCTTTTGACAAAGAAAGTCCTGAACCAATCATCACAGCGAGATGTCGACAAAAAATCATCCTACTTTTTAAGGAAATTTTGAAAAAGCTACTAAAAAGCGAGGATTTAGACTTCTTTTTTCCCACATCCTCAATCAAAACTGGCCAAAAACCCCTCTTTCTTAGCTGATCAACAAGATCCCCTTTACTAGAAAAAACTGATTCGCCAGTTTCAATTTCACCATCTTTATTTTTCGCTTCGTACTTAAACTTTGGCATTTTATATTAAACTCTAAAACTATTAATTCTACTCTTCAGTAACTCTCAGAATTTCCTCAAGCGTTGTTGATCCAATCATTGCTTTTATTAGACCATCCTCAAACATCGAAAACATTCCTTCCTTTCTCGATAATTTATCAATTTCATCAGAAGTTGCATTAGAGCTAATCAATCTCTGTATTCCCTCTGAAACCTCTAAAACCTCGTAAATCCCAATCCTTCCCTTATACCCCTCTCCGTTGCACTTATCGCAACCAGCTCCCTTGAAAAAAGTTGCTTCATTTAGACTCTTAATGTCTTTTAAGCCCTTAAGTTCCACACTGTCGCCCTTTTGAACAGCTTTTTTTATCACATTGAAATCAAGACTTTCACCTACCTGTGTAAGTTTCTTGGCTGCGATTTCTGTCTTTTTTCTGCAATCAGGACAAATTTTTCGAACTAATCGTTGGGCTAATATTACATTTACCGTAGAGGCGATCAAAAAAGCTTCTGCTTTCATATCAACCATTCTTGGAATTGCTGCTGCTGCTGAATTTGTATGTAAGGTGGAAAGCACTAGATGACCAGTCATTGCAGCATTCATCGCTATCTGCATAGTTTCTGAATCCCTAATCTCTCCAACCATAATAATGTCTGGATCTTGTCGTAAAAGAGCTCTCAATCCGCTAGCGAATGTCATTCCAATCTTAGCCTTTACTTGTGTTTGATTAATACGAGGCATTCGATATTCAATGGGGTCCTCTATTGTGGAGATATTCACTTCTGGAGTATTTAAAATGTCCATAACAGTATACAATGTGGTAGTCTTTCCACTCCCTGTTGGACCCGTTACTAAAACCATTCCATTTGGACGCTTAATAGCAGAATGGATTCTTTCCAAAGACAGGCCCCAAAAACCCATGTCTTCAAGAGTTAAGCCTTTTGCAGATTCATTTAATACACGCATCACGACTTTCTCTCCATCAAAAACTGGCAAAATAGAAACACGAAATGAAATTTTCTTACCTTCCTCCTCAATTTTAAAACGTCCATCCTGAGGAATTCTATGCTCATCTAATTTTAAATTAGCCAACACTTTAATCCTGGCAATAATACCTGCCAAAACTTGTTTTGGTAAGGTCATTGTTTCCTGCAAAACACCGTCGATCCTATATCTAATATGTACTTCTTTTTCGTCTGGTTCTATGTGTATATCTGAAGCGGCTTGCAAAATAGCATGCTTCAATAAAGTATCCACTATCTTTATGATTGGTAAGTCTTGAGCAATCTTTTCCAGACTTTCTTCGCCTGCTGGCTGCTGTTCCTCTTCATCACTAATAATATCTCCAAACTCGGCCTTTAAACTCCTTTCGTATTGCCGAAGAGCTGCTGTAATCCCAGCTTGGGAAGTAAAACAGGGGGAAATTTTTAGTCCAGTTTTTTTCTTCAAAAAATCAATTGTCTGAATATCATCTGGGTTTAACATAGCGACTCGCAATTCTTCTCCTTGTTTTTGGAATGCAACAATGTTATTTTTACGAGCTATTGGCTCAGGAACAAATTGTAAAATATCTTTTGGAATTGTTTCTTTCTCTAAATCAACAAAAGGTATCCCCAAAATATAAGCATACATTTTTCGTAAGTTTTCTTCTGTAATCGCCTTTTGTTCCAACAGAATGTCACTAAGTGGCTTTCCTGTTTCTTCCTCAGTTTTTATTGCATCATTGATTGTTTTTTCATCAACCATTTCAGCGTCAACTAAAAATTCTTTCAGTTGTTTCGAATCGACTTTCATAGCGTATGTTTTTATTTCTTTTTTGTTTTTATTTCTTTTTTGTCTATATCAAGCTTCCTACTTTTTTCACTATATCATCCAAGCTGTAATTGGATTTCACTAGATAGGTAGTTGCCCCTAAATCAAGAGCTTTTTGAATATCAGAAGGGTCACTTAAATTGGTAGACAAAATCACCGGAATATTTTTAGTACCAACCTCACCCTTGAGTTCACTTAGAACTTCAAATCCATCTTTTTTTGGTAAAATAATATCCAACAAAATGATGTCTGGCTCTTCTTCTTTCACGACATCCATCACGCTCTCTCCGTCCTCTTCTGTCAAAACTTCAAAGTTTCCATCCTCAAAAGTCTCTTGGAGAGATTCTCTCATACTTTTTTCATCTTCAACTATAAGAATTTTTTTTTGTCTTTCAGTTTGCATTTTTATATTGTAAAAATTATTTTGCTCATTTTTTTAACATTATAACACATTATTTTCTTTTTTTCTTCGAGCGTATAAATTTCAAGGTAAACGTCGAGCCTTTTTCTTCTTCGGACTTAAGCGATATGCTACCACCCATCTGTTCTAAAACTTTTTTAGTCATAAATAGTCCGAGTCCTGTCCCTTCTGGTTGAGCCTTCTTGCCTCCTTCTCCTCGATAGAATTTATTGAAAATCACTCCTTGCTCACCTTTTTTCACACCTATTCCTTGATCCTTAACTTTCAGTGCAACAAAATCACCGTCACGCTTGATGGTTATTTTTATTTTCCCTCCCTTTTTACTATAACTTATAGCATTTTCAATCACATTAACGATTGCTATTTTCATCTTCTCGTTATCCACGAAAACTTTGTTCTTTTTCTCACTACCAGCAAAGTCAATTTTAATATTCTTAAATTTAGCAAACCCTGTTAGCATATTAAGGCAATCGCTAGTTGATTCTTCTAATATAATGTCTGCGTAAATCAAATGCTCAGAACGTCTATCTATTCGTGACATATTCAAGATATCAGCAATCATATTAGTCAATCTTTCATTCTCTTCATATATCCTATCAATTTGGCTTACTTGTTTTTCATTCAAATTTTCAGATGCTTTCTTCTTTAAAAGCTCTATCTGCCACTTCATCGTTGTTAGAGGGGAGCGCATTTGATGAGAAATAATCTGAATAAATTCTTTTTTTAATTTATTAGTTTCAACAATTTGCTTCGCTGATTCAGAAAGAACATTTCCAATTATCGTAATAATCGCAGCCTCCATTGCTACCAAAACAATAACCTTACCTGGGTCGTTATCATATCTTGTTGCCCAAAAATAAGTCAAGATCATGACAAGGATATTGACACTCGCCATCGCAATAAGCACAACGTCTGGCAACTTCCAAATTGGAATCCCTAACTCTCTACTATCATTCTTAAGATCTTTTATAAGTCCCATATGTCATTTTATTAATTATTAACGAAATTTAGGGCTATACATAAATGCTTTTATCATTAAAATTCTTCTCTCTGTTCCTGGTGGCCAAGTTGCACCAAGGGTCAGCTCATGTCCCTCAAAATCACGAGCAATTCTCAAATCTTCAGGGCTGACTTCTTCTTTAAAGTCCACTTTGTAGATAATTTTTTTTACCTCTTTTTCGTTTAATTTAATTTTGATAATAATTTCATCTCTAGCCTTCAATTCTGACAGTCTCTTGAATTCACCATCCACTTTTTTGCCGTCACGCTTATAACTTCCACTGGAACCAAAAATATAAGAGTTTCCTCTAGTTGCAGGAAATGCGCTACCAGGATATAAAATTGCTCCTTGTCCCAGCCCTTTCAAAAAAGCCTCCTTGCTCTCTCCGTTCATCCAAGCAATTGGTAAGTCTACTTCAATTGATGGGATCTCTATCTCAACAACAATTCCCCCTTCCCCTTTGGGATTGCGTCCATTGGAAAGTTCCTCGTAGTCGCTAACACCATCGTCGTCTGTGTCCTTTTTATTCTGATCTGTTCCAAAGAAAATTTCATGGACAGCCTCAAGTCCATCACGATCCTGGTCTTTTTCATTTTTAATCCAAGCAGCGTCAGCGAGCAAACCTTCGCCTGCAGGATTTGTTGCGTTCTTAATTTCAATACCATCAATTATTCCATCCAAATCAGAGTCAGCTATCTTTGGATGAGTTCTGTATTTAAACTCATCGATATTTTTCAGTTCGTCAGCGTCAAAGTCCTTTTCTGCATCACTAGGATCTTTCTTATCCAAACCAAATACATTTTCCCACCAATCATATATCCCATCAGAATCAGAATCCACTCTTCCAATTCCATATGGATTGAAACCTCCTACAATCTCCTCATTATCATAATATCCGTCACGATCGCTATCTGCTTTTCTTGGATTAGTTCCAAAATAAAACTCTCTTCGATTATTCAGTAAATCACCGTCTGGGTCATCCAACGCGTCTTTTTTATTTCTGACCCCAAACCCATGATCCTTCTCCCAGTTATCATCCATCCCGTCCTGGTCTTCATCTTGAAACTTAACAAACTCTAAACCTTGCTTTTTGTCGGTAATATCTTTTTTGATTGATTTATAGTTTGAAATTAAAAATACCACTATTGTTATCACAAAAAACACTGCCAAGCCTTTGGCTAAAATAATCCATATTGGGCGCTTTGGAGGAGGTTGGTTTGCGAAATCATCTGCTTCCATATTATAAATTGTATAAAAATCCTTCATGAATATAAATTACAATTGAATTATCATCTTGCGCAAGGCTAGTTTCTGAAATTAAGTTTTGCTAACCCCTTCTTGGGCCAATTAAGCTTTCCATCAAAACGTAACATTATTTTTTCTAAGCTTTCTTTTGATTCTAGGTCTTCCCCTAAAGCAAACGAAACTGAATAAATATTATATTCCCCATCTTCCCACTTATTATTCTGGATGTGCCTAGTTTTATCACCATCTAAAAACAAATCTACTTTTTTAAAATCACCCTTTCTTTTCACAAGAAGGTGCAGTTGATCTGAAACACCAACAGCACAGAGAAAATATGTTTGAGATCCCACTTCCTGCCAGGAAAGTCCATTCTTTGGCAATTTAGTCTCAAAAATAACATCCTCCCAAGCTTGCTGGGGAATCTCACTCATGGCAAAATTGTTCTTTATCTCACCACACATAATATCTCTTCCAAATTCACTCAATACTAAAAAATTAGCATCCTTTGTTTTTCCAAGAAAATTCACTGCCTGAGAATTTTTTTCATTCGAAGTGTCTGCTATAACACCTGATTCTTCTTTCAAAACAGCAACTTTTTGTTGCTCCACACCAGCAGTCCCGGAGAATTTCAAATTTGCGATTTTCTGCTTATCCTTAAGATTAGCATCGCTTGTTCCACCTTTGAAAATTATAGTAACAATACCCTTTTTTGCATCAATTTTCTTTACCTCTATTTTTTTAAAAATTCCAACCTCTTCAATCAAGCCATCGAATTCTAAAAATTCTGGATTAAATTGGACTGCTAAGGAAATTTCATCCACTTCTTTAACTCTAGTCTCAATGAAAATGTCTACTTCTATCGGTTCATTTTCTTGAAAAAAATTACTCCTTGGTTCTAATCCAATCGTTGCTGTTTGTGAATAGCTAGGAACCAAAGATAGGATACCTTTACCGAACGAAATAGGATAGTCCAAAAGAACTGAAGAAAATATAACCCCCAAAGAAACTGTCCAAACAGCGACTGCTGCATAGCGCATTATCTGTTGAAATATAATATTATCCTCTTTTTCTAATTGTTGTTGTGATTCCTGTGTGTCTGTTTGTCCTAATTGCTCAGCCGCAATTACATCCTCAGCATGGCGCTCTGCAATCAATGCCACTTCCTCGATTTCTTGATCCACTTCTTCCAACTCTTTTTGTCGAACATTTTTTACTCTCTTGGGGGCCTGCTTTGTCTGTCTACTGGTCCAGATTGCTCCAAAATTAAACAAGCTCATTGCAAGCATAATACCGGCACCTATCCTTGAAAGTATTTTTCTTGTCTTTTGATTCATCTTACTGCAGCTATGTTATTAAAACTTTTTTCCTTTTCAAACATTTCGTTCATTGTTCTAAATAGTGTGAGGCAAATAATTTTTGGTGCGCCAATCAACATTCTTCGGTAAGCTTTTGTCATTTGAATTTTATACTTCTCAAAAAAATCAGGTCTTCCAATTGAATTGATGAGTGCAGATTCTTGGATATTCTCAACATTTTTCAAATGTTCTATCCAAAGCAGGTCCAGAACTTTTAGTGTTACAACTTTTTCGGTTTGCCTGGCTCTTTCAGAGGTAATATAATATTCGAAGTCACGATAATACGATTCCATGCCTTCATAGGCCAAGTTTCTAATCAAACTAACTGGATATTCCTTCTTTTTGTCTATTTTAAGTTTAAACCATTTATTCCCCACAATCCCATTCAATCTTGTCACCACCTCTTGTAACTGCTTTTGATCTAAGGAATTATTAACTGTTTCTTGTTTTGAAATAACCTGCATAAATAATTGCGCTTTAATAAGCCCCAATGTTTCTTCTCTTAAATCCTTATCGTTAATAATTCTTTGCCTGTGTCTGTAGAAAGAATTTCGATGAACCTCCAGAATTTTATCAAATTCATAGCTAAGCACTCTCTGGTCGAAAAAAACTCCTTCTATCCTCTTTTGTGCTTTATCAACAATTTTTTGCAAAACAGGATCTTCAACTCCCTCAGTATAATCTAGATTTTTCTTGAGCTGCTTAATATATTCATCTTGAAAAAAATTCTTAAACAAGTCATCATCCGCTGAATTGAAGAACTGTGTTAATCCAGGATCTCCTTGCCTCCCAGAACGACCAATTAATTGTTCGTCGATTCTCTTTGCATTGTGTCTTTCCATCCCAACTACAATCAGTCCTCCATTTTTCCTCACATCATCATCTAGCGAGATGTCGGTTCCTCTCCCTGCCATATTTGTAGCGACTGTAACAGTTTGGGGTTGTCCTGCTTCAGAAATAACCTCTGCCTCTCTTTTTGTATGCTTTGCGTTTAAAACACTGCTTGGAATACTTTTCTCTAACAACGACAGGTGTGTTTTATGTGATTTTTCCACCGACCTTGTTCCAACTAACACGGCTCTCTTCTTAAAATATTGCTCTTGCATCGTCCATGAAAGATACGCAAGTTTATCCTCCCAAGAAAGGAAAAATCTGTCTTTCTTGTCTTCTCTAATTATTTTCTTATTTGTTGGAATCTGCACAACTTCTTTCCTATAGATCATTAGAAATTCTTTTTCTGAAACTTTTGCAGTTCCCGTAAAACCAGTCATTCCTCGATATTTATTAAATAGGTGTTGGAACGTAATGGAAGCCAAAGTTCTACTTTCTTCTTGAATCGGCAAATTCTCTTTTGTTTCAATTGCCTGATGGACACCTTGAAAATAGCGATGCTGTGGCATTAATCGTCCAGTAAACTCATCTACAATCACAACTTTCTCATCTTCAACGATATAATCCTTATCTCTCTCAAATAAAGTATGCGCTTTCAGTAATCGTTCAACAAAATATATATAATCAAGTTTATTTTGGGAATATAGATTTTCAACTCCCAACATTTTTTCCAATTTTTTAATACCTGGAATTGTTAATGAAACAGTTCTTTCTTTTTGATTAACTTTATAGTCCAATTTTTCTTCTAATTCTTGAATATATTTATTCAGGTGCTGGAAAATAACTTTATCACTTTCATCGGTTTTCTGAGAATCAGAAATCACAAGTGGTGTTTGTGCCCCATCAATAAGCACGCTATCAGCCTCATCTACAATTGCAAAATGCAGATCTCTTTGACATCTATTCTTACTATCAAGAATCATGTTGTCTTTCAAGAAATCAAAACCGACTTCGTTGTTTGTAATATAGGTAATGTCAGCTGAATATGAGATTTGTCTCTCCAATCCATTTGTTTTGCTTGTAACAACACCAACACTAACCCCCAATAAAGCAAAAACTTTTCCCATCCATTCTGCGTCACGCTTAGCCAAATAATCATTAGCCGTAACAATATGAACACCTTTTCCCTCAAGGGATCTTAAAAATGCAACAAAGATAATAGCGAGAGTTTTACCCTCTCCTGTTTTCATCTCAACAATTTTACCTTCATATGCTGCAATCGCACCTTGCAATTGAACACTAAAAGCCCAAAGATTGATTGTCCTACGAGCCGCTTCACGAATAAGTCCAAATACTTCAACAAGCAATGAATCTAAGCTATTACCCTTTTTGAGTTTCATCTTAAGAAGCGCTGTTTTAGCAGCAAAATCGCTCTTCTTCAGAGTTTCAAATTCACTTTCTAGTTTATTTATTTTTGTAACCATGCGGCGATAACGCGCCAAGTTTTTTTCCATTTTTGTTTTGGTCTATCGTAGTCTTGAAAATGTGTTTTTCCGAACAAAAAATAAGTTCTTGTTTAGAACTACTAGCGGACGAGTTTTTTCCGAATTTTGATTATCCTTTTCCTGTTTTTAAACACTTTATCCACAGTATAATTATAGCATATTTTTCCAAATTTAACGAAAATGTCTTTTTAAATAAAAAAGTATAAAAAAAGACTGGAGATATTACATTGTAATATTCCAGTCTGATTCTTTTACACAACTTCTTTTGGATTACCACTTTGTAATCCTGTTATAGGTTTCTCTTTGAGTAGCTCCGCTAAACTGTCCATTCTGCCACTTTTCAGTGGTCTGAATAGTACGCGTAGTCTGAGTTTGTCCGCCAGCGTCATTGTACTGATTGTTGAATCCATTGGATCCTCCGTTAGATCCTCTATTGGATCCTCCGTTAAACCCTCTGAAAAACATTACAGCTACTTGACCAGCAGCACCTGCACCTGCACCTCTCAAGGTACTTTTAGTGTTTTTGCCGTCTAACTGACCGTAGATTGCTCCACCAATAGCGGAGGAAATAAGGTCGTTAAGATCATTTGCTTTTGCGGTACTTGCAGAGTAAACCATTACCATTGCCATCAATATCATCACTGTCATTGCTTTTTTCATCGTCTCTCTCCTTTTATGGTAAAAAAGTTGTTTTTATTTGATGTACTATTTGTATTATACTCCTTTTGTTTCTTTTTGTCAAGTATTTTGTCCCTTTTACCCCCATTTAAAAGGAAAAGCTCAGAAAACTATGTCTCCTGAGCTTAACTTCCCTTATATAAGGGCTCTTATTATGATTTTGTAATTGGGGTGAGTGCTATTTCAACCCGTCTATTCAGAGCATGCTGATCAGATACCGTCATTGTTTCACCATGTCCGATAGTGGTTATCCTTGCTGGGTTCACACCATATTGCACCAAAACATTGGCCACGGCATTTGCTCTTTTCTCAGATAACCGCTGGTTATACGACTCATCTCCTCGAATGTCAGTATGACCAGCCACCAGAACAGTTGTTTGCTGATACTGCGCCAAAATCCCTGCGACTCTGCGAACTTCTTCTAACGAACCTGGCAATAGTACTGCTGAGTTTGATGCGAACATCGTCTTTCCCCTGAAAGTTGCACGGAGAACGTCTTGATCTCTCTTAATGGAGAGTAGCTGACCCTCTCTTGCGACTGCTTCAAGAGCAACCTCCTGTCGGTCCATATAGGCGCCAACTTGGTTACCGGTAATTCCACCTAACACAGCACCAATTCCAGCACCAATCAAGGTTGATTCAGTGTTTCCACCGGCGAGTTGACCAGCGAGTGCCCCCAACCCTGCCCCAATGCCTGTACCCCATCCTGTACCGCTGCCCTGTTTAGAGCCTTCGGGCCCAAGCGCAGCACAACCGGTTAACACAAATGCCAACAAGACTGCTACAATCAAAACTTTGCTGATTTTTCCCATTTTCTTTCACCTCTTTTAAAAGTTTTTGAAACTTAAGCAATGAATGTATAAGGTACCATTTACCTGCCAACATTATACATCAAAAATATATATTTGTCAATATAAATATGTAGAGCTTCTATCGTGTCAGACATCGAAAGTCTAGCTATGTCAATATTGGCATATTATAGAAGTTTATGATATTCTAATAAACTATCAAAGAAGGGTTTCTTTATAAATAGCAAAAATCAACAAAATGTCGGCTAGCGCAAATGAAGCAATACCACTAATAAACAAATCTGAGGAAATTCTCCTAATCCTCCCATCAAACCCAACTGATGATATTTTGTCTTCTGCTTTTGCGTTGCATCAATATTTCAAAAAACACAATAAAAAAAGTTACTTCTTCCATAAACAAGAAATTCCAAAAAGATTGTCTTTCTTGAAAAAACCCGAGAAAATACTTGAAACACTCAATGGTTCAAGAGATTTTGTTTTGATGTTTAAAACGAAATACAATAAAATTCTTAATGTTAACAGTGAGAACATGGGAGAACATTTTGAAGTGCGTGTTACCCCAGAAAAAGGCTCTATTGATCCGCGAGACTTCTCTTTTATGCCAGCTGACTTCAAATATGACCTAGTGGTCACCTTTGGAACTCCAAGTTTGGAATCTTTAGGAGAAATATACCATGAAAATACCGATCTTTTCTTTGAAATTCCAAAGATTAATATCGACAATAAGAGCTCCAATGAAAACTATGGCCAAGCAAATGTAATCGATGTCACCGCTTCTTCAATCGCAGAAATTTGTACTGGACTTATTCTTGAACACGATGAATCAAAATTCGATAAAGAAATCGCTCAAGCTCTTTTAACAGGAATTATCTCAGCAACGGAAAGCTTCCAAATGGCTACTACTACGCCAAGAGCGATGATTGCAGCCGCAAGACTGATGAAATATAAGGCAAACCAATCCACTGTGATCCGCTATCTATACAAAACAAAGTCATTTTCTTTCTTGAAACTTTGGGGGCGTGTGATGGCACATCTTGAATGGGATGAGGAAACAAAAATGGCTTGGACTCTGATTGAAAAAAGTGATTTTGAAGAATCTGGTGCAAGCTATGAAGATATTCCTTACATCCTTGAAGAAATTCAAAAAAACTTCTTCGAGGGACAAATTTTCGGAATTTTCTATAATGAAGAGTCTTCGGAAACCGCTGCTCAGATGTACTTTGCTGACATTTCCAAAGCAAAACAAATCGCAAAGGAATATGACATAGAAGCTACTGGAAATTTGATTAAAATTAATTTTGATAATAAGAAGTTAGTGACTGCTGAAAAAGATTTTATGCATAAACTAGAAAACACTGAATAATTCTTCTGGATAATCGACGAGTTTAGATATTAAAAAACACCCGCCTTGAACTTGGGGTGTTTTTTAAATTCAGAAACTAACTACTACCTTAACGACTACATTTTTTCTGGGGCTTCGATTCCTAGCGTCCAAAGACCTGTAACCAATATCTGTTCTACATTTTTTGCAAGCATAAGACGCATTGTTTTGAGCTCCTCTGATTGAGCTTTTTGAATTGAACATTTTCCATAGAAAAGATTGAACTTCTGTGACAGTTCATAAAGATATCGACAAATCAGATGAGGTGCAATTTGTTTTTGGGCACTTTCCACAACCTCCGGAAATAACATCATTTTTTTAATCAGATCAATTTCCTCTTTCTGTTTTTCAAGCCCGAGAAACTCTTCTTCGCTCAACTCTTTTTCAATTTCAAATTTCCTCAAGATTGATTTGATTCTCACTGAAGAGTATAGAATAAAAGGTCCTGAGAATCCACTTAGTTTCATGAACTCCTCTGGATTATAATTGATTTTGTTATGGAACTCATGTGATAAAATCAAAAATTTCAAACCAGCAAGCGCAACTTTGTCCATGATATCGTTTCTTGTTTTCTCATCATAATCACTGTCAACAGAAATTTTTTCACCCGCCACAGCTCTGGTCTCTGCAAGCATGTCCATTCCCTTAATCACTCCTCCACCTCTTGAACTCGTCTTCTTATTATCCTTTAGGAGCCAGCCGAAAGGAACATGTTTATATTTCCCCTTAAGTTCTGGGTGCAATTTTTCCAAACAATGGATAATCACTTTAAAATAGTCAGTCTGCTCCACTGAGGTTGTGATCACTGAAAAATCCAAATCAAACTCTTCGAATTTCTTAACCCCAAGCGCTAGATCTTTTGCGGAATATGTCGGAATTCCTTCGCTTGTTTCGAAAACCCAAGTTGTTAGTCCTTCTTTTTCACCATCATAGATAAATGCACCCTCACTCTTTGTGAAAAGCGTGCCTTTGTTCTCGGTGACAATTTTCATGGCATCTTCATATACTTCACTCTCTGGGTATTGTCGATCATATTCCACACCGAGCGCCGAAAATGCCTCCGCCTGATGCTGCAAACTCCAAGCTCTTAACTTCTGATACAATTCATAATCCTTACCTTCCTTTTGATAGATATTTTTGTTTACTTGTCGGATTTCTTTTTCTGCTTTTTCGTCATCATTGAAAGCTCTTGAACCTTCGACATACATATCATTAATGAGCTCCATTCTTTTATGTACATCCCAGCCCTCAAAATCATCAGGCAATCCATATTGCTTCATTCCCCAAGTTGATTTTGCAACATGCATACCGACATCACCATAGTAGTTGGCTTTAACAACTTCATAACCCAGGATTTCAAAAAGTCTGGTCACTGAAAGCCCAGAGATTGCACTTCGAAGATGCCCAACATGAAAAGCTTTGTGTGTATTGGGTTGCCCAAATTCAATCATCACTTTTTTCCCAGCACCCTTTTCACTAAAGCCATATTTTTCGCCAACTTCGTTGATTTGCAAAAATTCTTTCGAAACAGCTTCCTCTGTCATCGAAAGATTCAAAAAACCTGGTTTCACAGCTTCAATTCTCTCAAAATCATTTGCAAACTTGGTTTTCTTAATTTCACCTTCAATTTCCTGCGTGATCTCAAACGGACCTCTCTTCAGCTTGCTAGCAAGTTGCATCCCGATATTACAAGAAAAGTCTCCGAAACCTTCTGGAGGGTGATTTATTTCAATTTCATCTTGCGAAATTTCAAGATTATCATAAATTTTATTAACAATCTCAAAAATTAATTTTTGTAACTTATTTTTCATAAAAACTGCTATTTCTAAATGTTTTTTAATACTCCAAGTATAGTTTTCATTAAAACAAAAAGCAAGTTCTGGCTTTTTTTCTCAAACTCTTGCAAAATCGCAAAAAATCTATATAATTGAGTTTGTTGCTAGTTGTAGTGACATTTTGTCTTGCAAGCTCTTTTAGGGCTTCACAATTTAAACATTCCCGGGTGGCGCAGTGGTAGCGCAGTTGACTGTTAATCAATTGGTCGTCGGTTCGAATCCGACCCCGGGAGCAAGACTGGACTTTGAGAGAAAATTTTACCGATTTGGACTTTGGTTAAGCCATTTCTAATCGGTTCGAACCTTTTATAAAGTCTATTGATCTCTGGAACCGCTTTTTGAATTATTCGAAGCGGTTTTTGTGTCTCTATACGCAAAACACCATCTTCTAAGACAAGGTTCGAACCTAAGGAAGCCAGAATTTCTTTCTTAATTTGCAAATTACCTTCAGTAAATCTCCTCTTAGCTGTCTCAGCAAACTCTAATAAAACCTCGACTCGCTCAAGCCAATCATCAACGTTTTTATCAGAACCGTCAATCAAGCCTTTTAATCGATCTTTTTCTTCTTTAATCCCCTGTTTTTTCTCTGTAAATTTACTCAATAATAAAAACGGGGCAAAGAGCAAAGTTATCCCCAGTAATGTATCCCACATATATGATTAAATTATGTTAAATCACACCTTAAGACTAAGCATAGCATTGGCTAAGGTAGAATTCAAATCGAGA
>JABGXP010000020.1 GCA_018675685.1 bacterium | reverse complement strand
TTTAATCCTTCGGCTGAGATTAGACCGCTTAAGTTAAGATGTCCTTCTATTGTTTTTGGCAAGTTTAATCCTTCGGCTGAGGTTAGACCGTTCAAGGTAAGACTTCCTCTGATTGTTTCTGGCAAGTTTAATCCTTCGGCTGAGGTTAGACCGTTCAAGGCAAGACTTCCTCTGATTGTTTCTGGCAAGTTTAATCCTTCGGCTGAGGTTAGACTATTTAGGTCAAGGTTTCCATAATGATATCTAATATTTTCACTTAATGCCTCTGTTTTCGTGGTGCTAATTTGATCTTCGGCATGTCCTGTTAAATATGAAAGGTCTTTTTTTGTTTCTCTTTTATCTTTTACTTCCTCGATTCTCGGATCTTTATGATACCCAAATCCTTCAATATTACTGTCCATCTCATAAAGAAAATTTAGATCTTCCTTTGTTAACTCCTCCTGACTTGCATGTTTTTTTTCTATCTCAGTTAAACGTTTCATGTCAGCAGTTTTTTTCTTGTATTGCTCTCCATCAGGGAATCCATTTAATTTTCCATCAACCACATCACCTATATATGGATCAAGATTTTGTTCAGGGGCAATGCCTCTTACCTCGGCAATATCATTTTCTTGCATTCTAATCGCTGCTCTTGGAATTGTGGGTTTATCTTCCTTGTCATACGAATAGTATACATAAAAATCTCCTCCCTTTAAATGATTTTTAGCAGTGGTCTCTCCTGCCGTACACCAACCAGTTCCATGCCCCTGCAGTGATTTCACCAGGGACATATGATCTGAATTTTGATCATATTTTATCCACTCCCCTCCTGTGTTCTCTAGTTCATTTTGTTCGGTCGGAGTTACTTTTTCAATTGCATAAGCATAAAGCTTGCCAAAGTTAACCCCTTGAAGCAGTCTTTGTAGCTCCTGATTATCCTCTATTCCCTCAATCTCTTCTTTGTTTATTTTCTTTACTGTTGCATCCACTACATATGCCAAAGCTTCTCTATTTAAATCAGGAAAAGGGGCTACTGTATCTCTTTTCCTTTTTCCAAAAGAATGCCTTTCTTTGTCGAAAGTAGAAAGTTTTAACATCCCATTAAATACAAAGTATTTTGCCCACATTGGAAAACTATCTGAGTCAGAAGAAGAGAGATAATCAGCCCAGTTATCAAGAGTAGATTCTTGGTCACTGATAATTACTTCTTTTAGCTGACCTCTTTGATCATTGGATATTTCAACATCACCATGTCCTTCCTCACGGGCCAGTCTTTTTTGGTTCTCAAAATAACTCTCTGGAAAATCTTCTGCTTTTATAACATGTTCCTTGTGATAATACTTCTTGATTCTCTTTAAAACCCTTGGATCATCTCTATGCCCTGTGTGTGTTTTTTCAACAACATCAAGCCAATTTGCTATTTTATCAGCAGGTTTTTGTGATATTTTTTCTTCTTTTTTTATTCTTCTTTCTTTCTCGTGCTCAACTTTATTGGTAGTATGAAGCTTTGAATCTCTTTGATGTAAAAATTGTTCTCCAAATTTTTCCATATGTAATAATTATTTGTTATTTTGGGTATATTATTAAATAGAAGCAGTTTCCTATTGTCTCTTACCCTATAGTTTATCATGCGAGCTCTACCAAAACAAATAAAAAATTAAAATAAGATATATTATTTTAATTTTTTATTTGTTTTTCCCAATCCACAATTTTCAAACCATTCCCACTTTCACATGGTTGTTTTCGTTTTTCATTTTTGTATTTTTATTTACTTCATTAAACTGCGTATCTTTAAAGGAAATTATTTTATTTTCTATTTTTCCCAATCCACAATTTTCAAACTATCCCCACTTCTTTTGAAAACAATCTTTTGTTTTTCTCTCCATTTCAATTCCCTCATCATTTCCACGGGGATGGTCACCGAGTAGCTTCCTCCACGCTTGGAGATTTTTCGAACATTGCGATCTTCGATTTTTCTTCTCATGATTTTTATTTTTAAATGGCTATTTAAATTGCAATTTAAATAGATATTTTTATATTAAGAAATCAATTTATTAATAAATATCACTAACTTGTCAAATTTACTTCTTTTTGAATTTTTTTAGCCAATATTTGGCTGTAACTCTTACTTTTGCCGTCTATTATCTCATCTTTACCAAGTCCTTTTTGATTCAATTCATCTCCAAAATAATTTTCCGCTACCTGGAGTGCTAATTTTGCATCTTTCTGGGTTCTTCCGTGCATAACAACCTGATCATTTAGAACAACTCCTTGATTAGCCATATCTTGAAATGTTTTTATATCACCTTGATATCCAGCATTTCTCAATGCTTCCATGAAAATAATAATCTTGTCTGGGGATAATTTCTTGATATCTTTTAACGAAATATAAGACTTATAAGTCTCTTTTGACCCATGCTTTGCTCCATTGTTAATCCCAAAATAAAGCCATGAACCAGAGTCATGAGTCCCCGACCTAACTCTTATACCTTTTTTTATCAATCTATCTTTAGGATCATCTTCTCCAGCAATTTTCTTGATATTATATTCAAATTTTAGAAATTCTTTATCTTCATCGCTATCATGTAATTCATCTTTTCTTTTTTTGCGAATATCCATTAATTCTTTCAGTGACGTGGCTGTTCTTTGCCAAGTAGCGCCCCTTAGCTGATCACCGTTAATTGCAAGAGAATTATCAATAGCTAATTGGACATATTCCTCTCTTGAAACAGAGGTTAAATCCAACCCTTGTGTTTTAGCAATTTTAGCTAGTTCATAGCTTGCTTCCCAACCTGCTAGTTTTTTTCTGTCCTCAATATTTAATTCACCAACTTCTGATGTTGGTTTGTTTTCTGGAGTAACACTAAAATCTTCTGACCAATCGTTCCCTGTCCAACTTTTAAAATCGTGCAATGCATCTTTAAGACGAGGATTGTTTGGATTTTTAGCAATAATGTCCCTTATTCGTTTATCGTATTCAATAAGTTTTTTGCGAGCACCTAACTTTGCGCCTTCACCGAAATCACGTACTGCATTTTGCATGTTTTTATTCAAATCAACCTTTTCTGATTCATCACTTTTACTTTTATTTCCTTTATCTTCAATGTTTTTGTAATTATTCTCGGCTTGTGAGACTGCGTGCTTTAGTGCCTCATCAACAAGTACATCATTATCATATTTTCCTTGATTTTGTTTAAGCCAATCTGTAATGTGTTCTGCAATTTTTGTATTTATCTGATAGATTTTTTCAGAACGGCTAATTTCTTGAATATCAGAAAGCATTGCGTTGATTCTGCCCTCTACATTATCCCAATTTATTTGTTCAGAGCCAAACTGACCTAATAATTCTGTTTTGCAATCTTCAATATCTAATATTCCCTTAATTTTATTCTGAATCTTAGAAACTTCTTTATTGTCTTCAGTTTCTCGTTCTTGCCTTAGTGTTTCAAGTCTTTCGTCTTTCTCGGCACTATATTCATCCGTGGTTTGGTCTACTCTTATAGCCTGACTATCCAGTTCTTTATCAATTTCTTCTTGAGAAAGCTCAAACCCTTCTTGAGATTTGAATAATTTTTCTTCTTCTTTGCTCATTATAATATTGTTAAATTGATTTAATTTTGTTTTCTTTGTGCCTATTGATACTAACTCCTGACTGACTTGATATGCTCATATGTTTAGAATTTTAGAACTATTTAAATATACATTTTCTAGTTCAAAGAATCTGACACTTTCGTTAGAATTATACCTCATTACCCATCCCCTTGCAATTTATGCCCTTTTCTCCGCCCTCCCCTTGAACTCCCAACGAAAATACGCTATTCTTAGAACTAATAGGACATCTGCCCTGTTTTTATTTCGTATTCACTTACAAACTACTATACTATATGAACCCAAAGATTGAATCATTCAAGAAGGAGCTTACTGAAATTGAAACAGAGTTGAACAACCCTGGCAATTTTACTAATGCTTCCAAGATGAAAACTCTTTCGAATCGTCGAACTGAACTGACTGAAATTATTGAAAAGAGCGAACTGATTGTTACATTGCAAAAACAGTTTATTGAAAATGAAGAGATGGCTGCGATGGAAGATGATGAAGAGATGGCGGAAATGGCACTGGAAGAAAATGCCCAAATCCAAACTAACCTTGCAAAAACTGAAGAAGAATTGAATTTGCTTTTGATTCCCAAGAATCCCAGTGATGCAAAAGATGTTATTGTTGAAATTCGTGCTGGAGCTGGTGGAGATGAAGCTTCTTTGTTTGCTGGAGACCTCTTTCGCATGTACTCTCGTTTTGCCGAAGGCAATGGTTGGAAACTTTCACTTCTAGACTCACATCAAAACGAAGTTGGTGGTTTCAAGGAAGTCAATTTTGAAATTGCAGGAGAAGATGTGTACGGAAGCATGAAATATGAATCTGGTGTGCACCGTGTGCAACGAATCCCTGAGACCGAAAAACAAGGACGAATTCACACTTCCACTGCCACTGTCGCTGTTTTGCCACAAGTTGAGGAAGTTGAGCTTGAAATTGAAGCAAGTGATCTACGGATCGACACCTATGCTTCTTCTGGACCTGGCGGACAATCAGTGAACACCACTAACAGTGCTGTGCGAATCACTCATGTCCCAACTGGCGCAGTTGCATCTTGCCAAGATCAAAAATCACAACACAAAAACAAAGAGAAAGCCATGAAAGTTTTGCGAAGTCGAATCCTAGCAGAAAAAGAAGAGAAGGAAATGAAAGAAGCTGGAGAGGCGCGACTTAGCCAGATTGGAACTGGAGACCGCAGTGAAAAAATTCGAACCTACAATTATCCTCAAGACCGGATCACTGATCACCGAATCAAGCAAAATTGGTCAAACATCGAAGGGATTTTGGACGGAGACGTTAGCAAAATCATTGAAGCAATTATCGAGGAAGATAAAAAAAGAATTCTAGGAAAAGAATAAGGCAAAAAAACAAAAATAAATAAGGCTCACAGCAATTTGCGTGTCAGCCTTATTTATTTTGGACATTTTGTCCTGTCTCAAGTGCGAATCCCCAAACGTTCTTTGGGGAGAGCCTCTTTGAGGAGTGAGAGGAGCCCAGAACGGAGATTGTTTGGGATTTCCGTCCCCAACTGCAACCATTCCATGTATGATTCGAGGACAATCAAGTCATCTTTTGCTTCTTCAAGATATTGAGCAATTCTGTTGTGTCCTCCTGTGAAATCCAGAGCATAGTCAATGATCAGTCGCAGAGTGTCCCTGCTTGGAATAATGGAAACGTGCCCCTCAGCATTGGAATATATATATTTCTGAACGTAGGGAACTTCCTTGGGAGCCTTATTATCCCCTTCTTCTTCAAAGCCCAACTTGGAACTTAGAACTCTTCCGAATAACATCATTGGGATAAGACTGAGGTTTCTTCCTTCATCCGCTTCTTTATAGTGCTGGACCATTTCTGAGTTCTCTTTTGTGGTTTCACACTTCCAAATCTCTTCATCAATAACGATTCCAAACACTGGAAAAGGGCTTGATAGAGATGCTAGCGTCCCAATGGGAAAACTTCTTTTCTTTGCTTTCATTTCAATGCTCTCCTTTTTTTGGTTTTTCTGTTATGTACTTTTATGTCAACATTCGCTAGAATAATGACATGCTTACTAAAATAATTTAGTATTTCAACTTAGCACTGATAAAAAACTTAGTCAAAATATTTCAACCTCAAATTCATGACCACAATTTCAACTGAACTAGCTGCTGCAACCAGGAAACTTAAAGGAGATGATCTCGAAAATGCACGCTTTGAAGCAGAAATTTTGCTTTCTTTGGCAACAAAAAAAACTCGCGAAACCATTCTTACTCATCCAGAAACAGAACTTTCTGAAGACGAAGCTGAAACTTTCCGCGAATTTGTTTCTCGTCGCTCAAAACATGAACCCTTTTCACATATTTCAGGAGAAAAGGAGTTTATGGGATTCTCTTTTATCGTCACCACTGATACGCTCATTCCTCGACCAGAAACAGAAATCTTAGTTGAACATGCATCAGCAGTGGCTCAAAAATTTGAAGGTAAAAATATCTTAATTGCAGATATCGGCACAGGCTCTGGTTGCATCGCTATCAGCACAGCGAACCTCCTTCGGGAAAAACATCTGCTCTCCCCCGCGACCTCATTTGTTGCAATTGATATTTCGAAAGAGGCACTTGCAGTTTGTCGCAGGAACATCGGTAAACATTCTCTTGATGGGGTTATCTCTGTGTTCAATGGAGATCTGCTCTTGCCTGTGATTGAAAAAGAAATCTTTCAAGGCAATGAAGTTTTTATTGCTCTTGCCAATCTTCCATACCTTTCAGCAGAAATCTATGCATCTTCTCCGAAAACTGTGCAGGATTTTGAACCAAAATCAGCTCTATTTTCAAAAGAGCAGGGACTCTCACATTATAGAAGATTATTGGAGCAAATATTACAGATCAAAAAAGCGAATCCAAAAATGAAAATTTTTGCTCTTTTGGAAATTTCGCCAGAACAAAGAGATCTATTTTCAAATCTTGCCGCCAGCATCATGGGGGATAAAAAAATCAAGCTTGATTTTTTTCAAGATCTCGCTGGAAAATGGCGTTTAGTTAAATTAGAAATTTTATAAAATTCACTTTCAAAAGACTCTGATAAATGATATACTTGTTCTTGAAAGGCTTCGAAGATTGCCCAGCAAAAAACAATCTTTCTAGACAAAACAAAAAACTGATAAATGATAAATAAAACCAAAGGGCCTTTAATTAAGGTAGAAAAAGTTAGCGTAACTTATAATGAAGGACAATCGAACGAAGTTCGCTCTCTTATTGACGGAAATTTAAAGCTCTATCCCGAGGAATATGTTATTATTTTTGGACCATCTGGTTGTGGAAAGTCGACACTTCTCTACACCATTGCTGGACTCCAAAAGCCATCGAAGGGACAAGTCATTATTGGAGAGCAAAACGTCTATGAGTTAGGCAAGAAAGAGAAGGTTGAGTTTCATAGAAGAAAAATTGGTTTGATTTTTCAGGCCTTTTATTTAATTCCATCTCTTAATGTTTTGGATAATGTTTGTTTGCCAAAAACTGCTGCTGGATCTCGAATCAAGAAAAGAAAAGCTGACGCACAAATCCTTCTGAATCGTTTTGGGATCGCCAACCAAGCAAGCAAAATGCCAAGTGAACTCTCCGGTGGACAAAAACAGCGTGTTTCAATTGCGCGCTCGCTTGCAAATAATCCTGACATTATCCTAGCAGATGAACCTGTGGGAAATTTGGATTCCATTTCAAAACACAACGTGATGAAAATCTTGGATGATTTGAATAAAAAAGACAAAAAGATGATCATTCTCGTGACCCATGATGCGAGTCATCTGAGATATGGAGATCGAATTCTTTATATGCGTGATGGAAAGATTGTGAAAGAAGAGATTGTGAAAAACAAGCAATCTATTGGCGATGCAATGCCCGAAGAAATCACCACTTCAGAAAAAATCGCGCCAGATCTCAAAATGCTTATGCGCGCCTTTCAAGACCTTTCACTTTCGCAAATCGGAGTGCTACTTGCACCATTTAAGGCGCAACAGCTTTTTTCACACATCCTGCTCTCGAAAACATATGAACAAATTGACAGAACCACTAAAGGCTTGGAGGATCTGCTGTTGTCAAAAGCTACTTATGACGAATTTGTAGAGAAACTGGATATAAGTTTAGATGAAGGTGGCGCTGGTTTTGATAAAAGGAATGCGGAGAAGTTTGCAAAGCACGCGATGGCTCTTATCACCACAAAAAGAAAAATTGATCCCAAGAAATCAGAGATTTCAGCAAAAATCCTCCTTGATTATCTGGTCGATTATTTCGAGTTAAAACTAACAGAAGAGCAAACCAAAAGAACTAAGATTCTCTTGTCCTTGCGAGTGAAAAACAAAATCTCTGTTGCAGAAATTCAAAAAGGATTTGATATGCCTGTGCGGGAAGGTGGTTCTGGTCTTGATAAAAGAACTGCGGAAAAAATGGCGAGAGAAATTGAAATCATAATGCTTTTGACTTACGGATAGAATTTAAAATATTACCTAAAATACAAAATGAGGCTAGCTGACATCCTACGATTATCCACAAGAATGTTTAAGGCGCGTACAACGCGAACTCTTTTGACTATCCTTGGAATGGGCGTTGGAATTTCAGCAATTCTCTTTTTGGTTTCACTTGGATATGGTCTCCAGAATGTACTTCTGGAGAAAATCACAACCTCTGATTCACTGCTCGCTCTTGACGTTAGCCCTTCAAGTGAAGGACAAAGAGTTATCACACCAGCGATCGTTGAAGAGCTCTCAAAACTGGATGACGTGGTCGAGGTGAGTCCTGTCTTGCAAATCAACTCTCAAATCAATTTCAACGAGTTGATTTCTTCTATTTCGACATATGTTGTGACCTCTTCATTTTTAAAGCTTGATGGGGTTTCGGTTGATCAAGGGGAAGAACTTGCTGATGAGAAGAAAAATGGAGTAATTGTAACCTCGGCTTTCACGAAAATCTTCAAACAAGAAGCTGATCAAATTATTGGAAAAAAGATTGGAATTGAAATCAGAGTTCCCAAGAATGATGGTATGTCGGAAAGCAAAACTGCGAATGAAGCTTTTGACAAGGTTGAGATTCCAGAGCCATTTGAAATCATTGGTGTAATTGAAAAAGATGAACCTCTTGTGTATGTGAATATTAAAGATGTACTTAGGTACACTACAATCCCTCGTTTTTCAAAAGCAAAAGTAAAAGCTGAGAACTCTGGAGCAGTTAATCGACTTCGAGATATTTTAACAGAAAAAGGTTTCATGGTCTCCTCACTTTCAGAAACAGTTGATCAAGCAAATAGAGTTTTCGGGGTCATTCAAATTGTGCTTGGTCTGTTTGGAATCATCGCATTATTTGTTTCGGCAATTGGAATGTTTAATACAATGACTGTGACATTAATGGAAAGGACTCAAGAAATTGGAATCATGAAGTCAATTGGTGTTTCAAATCAGGATATCTTGCTTACTTTTGTTGCAGAATCTTCTATAATGGGCTTTTTTGGAGGACTTGCTGGAATTATAATGGGGGTAATTGAAGGTGAAATTTTCAATTTGCTCTTAAATTTTGTTTCTGGAAGATTCGGTGGTGAACCAATCGACCTTTTCTACTCCCCTCTTTGGTTTGTTGTGACAATTGTCATTGCAGCAACAGTTGTTGGTTTTGCAACAGGTCTTGTTCCTGCAAGACGAGCTAGCTCACTTAATCCTTTGGATGCACTTCGATATAAATAAAAAACTTCTTATATCGCACTTTTTTTGCGTAATCTTCTAATTGCGCATTTACTTTTTTTACTATATCATGTTAAACATAGGCATTTTGCCTCTTTATGTTTGAATTTATCACTATCAATGAGCACACTAGCTAGAAATAAAAAGGCATTTTTTGATTATGAACACCTGGAAGAAATCGAGGCTGGTTTAGTGCTGAAAGGATATGAAGTGAAATCAATCAAACAAGGACATATGTCTCTTAAGGGGTCTTTTGTTGCTGCCCATGATAATGAACTTTTTTTGACAAATGCTGCAATTCCTCTTTATAAACATGCAACGGTTTCTGATTATGATTCGCGCGCCTCAAGAAAGCTCTTAGTTAAAAGGAAGCAAATCAATCGACTCATTGAAAAAGTTCATGCCGATGGATTGACATTAGTGCCACTTTCGGTGTATAATAATCATGGTAAGATTAAACTTAAGTTCGCTCTAGCAAGAGGGAAAAGGAAGTTTGATAAACGCCAAGTCATCAAACAACGCCAAGATGATGTCCAAATTGGACGAATAATGAAGCAGCGCCATTAGTTTGGGGGTGCTAGGCTTCGACAGGTTGTGTACTTTTTAGCCTGCAAGTCAAGTTGTCATATTCTTGTAAAACTGTGACAAACCGTTTAAATGCAAACACAATTACTAAAGCAAAGAACGCAATCGCGCAAGCTTTTGCACCATCTTTCGCTGCCGCTGTAGCCTAACCAGGCAACAGCCCGTTAGCCAGGAGATTCTCAATATTCTGAATCTAACGTCAATCTTTGAGATGCAGCCATTTTCCTCCTTTGAAATGGACTAAGCGCACAGAAGGAAAAAACGCATTATTATTTTTTGTCTGTTTCAATTAATAGTGTGTAATATCAAATAGACTAAACTTGTAGATGGTTTCAGAGAATCAGCTTTGGACATGGGTTCAATTCCCATCACCTCCACATTAACTAATACTTAACGAAAAGACGATCAAACCAAGAAGAAAAAAGGCTTTTGAAGCCAGAAATCAAAGTAATAAAACAAGATTGAATGAAATGATTCGCGTGACCCCTGTTCGTCTAATCGATGACATTGGAACACAAGTTGGAATTGTTGAAACCTCTGAGGCTTTAGCACTTGCGCAAAGCAAGGGTCTGGACCTGGTTGAAATTTCACCAACAGCGAAACCTCCTGTTTGCAAAATAATTGACTGGGGGAAATTCCAATACCAAGAAGCTAAAAAATTACAGGAAGCTAAAGCAAAGCAAAAAAAGATTGAAATTAAAGGAATCCGCTTCCGCCCAGCGACTGACGAAGGAGACTTAGCTTTTAAGCTAAAACAAGCGGAAAAATTTCTTTCAAAAGGAAGTAAAGTAAAAGTTGAAATTGTTCTGCGCGGTAGAGAAAAGGCATTTGCGAATCAATCCAGAGAGAAATTGCAAAAATTTATTGACAAAATTGAAATTCCCATTAAGATAGAACAAGGTATCAAACGCCAATTTAATGGATTTAACGTTCTTATATCTTCTAATCAAGCCAATTAATTAGAATTCTGAATGTTGATGCTTTCTTGAAAAAGCCTCAAAGTTTAGAGTTTTTTATATTATGCCAAAAATCAAGACCAGAAAAGCAGTTTCAAAACGCTTTAAAATTTCAACAAAGAAAAAGATTACCAAGCGAGCAGCTGGGCAAAATCATTTCAATGCTCGAGCAACCTCAGATCAGACTAGAGCAAAGAGAAAAAACAAAGGAGTTAGCGGTAAAGTTGCCAAAAACATCCTTACTGATGCAAATAGAGGTTAATTAAAAAGCCTTTTAACAATAATTTAGAAATTAGTTTAAACTACAAATATGTCAAGAATCACAAGAGGTGTTACTGCATCCAAAAGACGAAACAAGGTCTTGAAAGCAGCAAAAGGATTTAAATGGAGAAGAAGCTCAACCTACAAAGCAGCGAAACAAGCTCTTATGAAGGCTGGGAAATATGCTTACAGGGATCGAAAGAACAAGAAAAGAACTTTTCGAAGACTTTGGATTTTGAGACTAAACAATGCCCTACGAGAATTGGGACTTAAGTACTCAACATTCATAAAGGACATGAGCGAAAAGAAGATCGAACTTGACCGAAAAGTTCTATCACAAATGGCAGTTGAGAATCCTGAAACTTTCAAAAAATTCATTGAAAAAGTAAAATAGCTTTTTTAGTTTTACTTTAATACAAAAAACCACTGGTTAAAACCGGTGGTTTTTTGATATCTTGTTTCTAGATTCTGTTTCAAAAACTAATTAAGCGCCCACATCTCCTGGGTCTTCTAATCCGTTTCTCCGGTAGAAAGCCTTGTCGATCCACTCTTTTTTAGCAGCTCCAGCCATTATTTTAGCTCTTGCCTTGTCCGTCATCAGTTTATCTTGTTCTTGGACTCTCTCGAAATGTTTAGTTTCATCCATCAATGCTGAATCTTCCTTTGCTTTCTTTTTTTCTGCTTTTTTTATTTTTGAAATCTCCATTCTAATTGCTTTCTGACACATTGCATATTCGGCAGAGCTAAGCTTTGCGTGACCAATTACGCTTCGCAAAAAAGCTCCCCTACCTACTATGAATTCTCCACTATCAAACGATGCTTGCACAGCATTTTTGAATTTCAGATAATCACCGCTCATAAAATCTCTTACAACTTTTCCAACAACATTTTCTTTCTTTTTTTCTGGATTCTTTTTTTCTGGTATTTCCTGCATAGTTTTTTTATTAAGTCGAGCTTACTAATAAAGTTCTTTTGCAATAATATCTTCAACTACACTCAAATCGTCTCCTTTTTTTAATTTTATTTTCTTCATTTTCCCACATTTTTCACACTTTTGCATCACAAACCAAGTCTCTTTTGCATAAAAAGCTTTTGTCGGCTCCATCATGCCTTTACACTTATTTTGACGA
This sequence comes from bacterium, assembly GCA_018675685.1. Classification (GTDB taxonomy): domain Bacteria; phylum Patescibacteriota; class Minisyncoccia; order Moranbacterales; family DUUL01; genus UBA2772. The sequence continues at coordinate 111,434 of JABGXP010000020.1, read as the reverse complement.
TCCCCTGGGTTGATATCAACATGCTTAGACCAAAGACAAAAAGGACAATGATTTGTATAACCATCCCCTTTCACCTTGCGTTCACAATGCTCACAAGAGAAATCTTCAATTGTTCTGGTAAATTTCTTCATCTCTTTAATCTCTAATTTAAATGATGAACATTGAATTTATTCTCATCAAACTCATCTTTTCTTTTTGCAAAAAACCAAATTTGCTTTTTAATCGCTAGTCTCGTTTCATTTTCAAGCTCACTATCCGCTTCTCCGTACAATCTGACTAGAGCTGTCGGTCCTTTTTCATCTTCAATTGTAATCAATGAGTCGCCTTTTTTGGCGAGTGCTTCCATCTTTTTATTCTCCTCTTTGTTTCGCCCAAGCATGGCGTGGTACATCAAGCTATTATCCTTATTTCTAAACCAAAAATGTCTGCCCAATCTGAGTAATTCAAAGTCAGATGTATCAGTGAATTCACTAAATGGCAAAATTTCTCGTACCTTTACTCCGAATTCTTTTTCAGTCAAGCGACACCCTCCACCAGGAGAAGGGAACTTTTCTATTTCATATTCCTCGACTAGTTCCATCTGCGCTTTCCTGCTCTTCCCTGTGACCTTACCCAACTTATCACGATCAACTAATTTTTCTTTTTCATAGACCGTCTCTGGCAAACATCTAGCCGACACTGGACGCAAAATTCTCCCTTCTAAGCCAGTTGCTTTTTCAATTTGATCAAATGCTCTTTTGTTCTGTGAAAAAGGCCTCTGACTCAAAACTTCCCCTGTTGCAAAAATATCAAAATCATCCTTTTCAAACATTTCTTTTCCCACGGAAAGCATTAGTGCGTGACAGTCTATGCAGGGGTTGACGCTACTTCCATGGCCAAACTTTGGATTCTTAACAATCACTAGGTGTTTTTTGGAAAAATCTTTTGAAATAAGCTTAATGCCTACTTCCTTAGCAGACTCTTTCGCTTTTTCATCATCAAAAAAATAGCTATTGAAAACCAACCCAGTAACTTCAATTCCCTGCGCCTGTAACATTTCAGCTGCCAACATTGAGTCTAATCCCCCAGAAAAAAGAAGTAGTGCTTTCATTAACTTAACGTCCAAGAATTAATAATGCGATTGCGATTGCGATCACAAGTCTGTACCAGAAAAAAATCTTATAACTAACTTTCTCAACAAATTTCAAGAGGCCAGCAATCGCAAAGAATCCACTAACAGCAGAAACGATGATTCCAATAATTTCAGGAGTCCCAAACCCGACTTCAAATATATCTCTTGCTTTGTACACGGTTGCTCCGAAAATCACTGGTGTTGATAATAAAAATGAAAATTTCGCAGCACCTTTCCGACTGAAGCCCATCGCAAGAGCTGCTGTTATCGTGACTCCAGATCTTGATGTACCAGGAATAATGGCTATTGCTTGAGCAAAGCCTATTAAGATTGCATCTTTGAAGGTGATTAAATTAACTTCTTTTGAATATTTTGCCCTTAAATCTGCTAGATACAGCAATCCACCAAAAATAGTTAATGTTCCGACAATAACCCAAGGGTCTCTAAAAACAGTCTCTGCTTTTTCCTCAAGCAAAAGTCCGCAAACAACAGCCGGGATTGTGCCCGCAATTAGAAGCAGAAGAAAATGTGAAGGATATTTCTTTTCCTTAACTAGTTTGCTTTGTATCCCAAAAAAGGCACAAAAAATAGCGATCCATTCTTTGTAAAAAAACCCAATGACCGCTATTAGTGTCCCAAAATGTAAGGCTACATCAAACGCTAATCCTTGATCCTCCCAATTAAAGATCATGGGAGTAAGAGCTAGGTGTCCTGATGATGATATCGGGAGAAATTCACTCAACCCCTGGATTAAGCCTAAAATAATTGCTTGAAAAATATCCATAAACTTGCTTTTTGATAAATTCAATTATCAACTGATTTTAACCGAAAAAACGCAAGATATCAAGCCCTAGAACTAATTTAATACCTCATCTTCATTAAAATTTCTTCTGCACGTTCTTTTTCTTCAGCATCCACTTCCTTAATATCTATATAAAGAGAAGATTTACTACGTGATTTTTCCTCGGAAGCAGGAGAAATTGTCTGTATTGAAGAAATTGAATTAATTGTTCTAAACACTGTTCCTATTGCTGAAACCACTTCTCTTTCTTCTTGATCCATTCCAGTTCCCATAGCAGAGGCTATCTGTTCCATGTAATAACTGAAGCCATTCCAGACCCCTAGTGGAGTGATTAGTGATTTAGAATATCCCTGGGGATAGATGTTTTTCACAATACGCTCAAATTCGTCCGCTTTAATAAGTTTAGTAGCATTTCCATTACCAAACTCTTTTTGCAAAGAAACAACAACATTTTGATCTGTTCCTAGAATCATTTTCCCATCGAAGAAAGAACAAGTCAGGGAAATACCAGGAACTCCAGGAATATCATAGACATAGCTTGGACCCGGGTCAGTTTGTACTTCAATAAGACTAGAGTCTTGTATTTCTTTGATTTTTTTTGCATACATTTCCTGTGTCTCTTTCGGCATGGTGAGAGAGTTCGCTGAAGGCCTCATTATGTCCTGTTCATTGGAAGAATTGCTTTGCGCGGAAATTGGGCTTGATGCTCCCATCATCATTTGATATGGCATCAATTGAATGATTTTAGTAATTTCAACAATCTTTCTTACTGACTCCAACATTGCGACCTCGTCATCAACTTCAACAACCATTGCGGCGTGAGGAGCTTGTCTATTCCCCGTAAAAACACCAAAGGCGATATCTCCGTTGAAGTGATCAATGAAATCAGATTCCATATCAAAATTAACTCCAAAAGAGTCCCTTACAGCCTCACGGGCTTCGTTAACAGCATCGATGCCGTCTTGTGTGAGATTATTCTTCTTGAAATTATAATAGAGACTTTTAACTTTCGAGGTTTCAAAATATACATCTGTCCATCGATCAGCGAAGTGTTTTGGCATCTTTTGAATAAGCCCTGTTTCAATTGGCGTATTATTAACCCCAACAAGATTGATTTGATTTGAAGAAGTTCTTATAACAACGCCGGACGGCGTCACTCTGAAAAGAGCTCCTAATAATAAATCGCTCTCTTGACTCTTAAAAAACTTCTTTGGTTTATATGCCGTGTCTTCTGGTGAACTTGATGACATTAAACTTGTATAATCAACTTTTAAATAAGCCGAGATAAGACCGTTTTGAGAATTAAATGCTAAATCTTTTTCAATTAATTGATAATTGCCATCATTTGCAAGGCTAGTCATCGCTGATTCATTCTTTTTCCAAAAAGTAATCTTTGATAAAACATGATTAGCCCTTCTCGCAGAAATCATTTCCTTCAAGTCACTTTCTTTTGTTGCCATAATCCAATTATGCCCAACAAGAGCATGGTACGTGTCTTTTACACTTGAAAGCATCTCATTGACTTCTTCTTCGTTTTCAATTTTTCGTGTAACCTTAAAATATGTATACCCTTCGAATTTAACCTCTGCAACCTGATAATTGGTTGTGTCTTTTTTGATTTTATTCAAAACCCTCTTTGCTTCCTTTAGACTCTTGATACTTGCACCAATCAAAAAGTCCACTGGTTCTGGTTGTTTCTGTTCCATGCTGGAACCTTGAGCATAAAAATCACTGGTCAATCCAAGAACTTTAACCCTCCCAACCTCTGTCATATCCCCTGAAATCCATGCCTCATTTGCATTAACAATTTTTCCTTCTAATTCTCTTTTACGTAATGAGTTTTTAGCATTTTTCCCGGTATTCAAAGCAAATTTCTGCAATTCGTTAGTCAATGATGTCACTGATGGAATAACGGCTATTGTTTTATCACCAATAACTTTTTTTATATCATCATTAAAGCTCAGATTGTGAGCAGCTAGCTCATCCTGAAATGCTTGTGACATTGTTTTTCCCTCCCCAACATCATCGAGCTCTTTTTCCAACCATTTATAGCCTGGAAATTTCCTCAAATTATCATCCAAATATTTATATTGCTCAAAATCAGCATTCGAATTAATATTAAACACGACCTCCGCATCACCTTTGAGAATTTCCTCCAAAGGAACTTTTGCTAGATAGACATCTCTTGCTTCAAAACCAAAATAACCTCCTACTACTAAAAGAATTGTAAGTAAAAAACCTCCGCCTATAAGTATCTTTTTTATTTTTGCAACTTTGGCATTCTTCTCATGATCTTCGAGGGGACTTCCATTGGCAATTGCAATTGAAGAATCAGGAGTATTCGAAACAGAAACTCCTTTTTTTTCTTTCTCTGCCAACCCAGCAGAGGTGAATTCTACGTCCTTACCGAGTCTGTTTTTTTCATCTTTTTTCTCATCATTAAAAACACCATTTTTAATTTTCTCACCTTTTCCATTAAAATTAATGTTCTTAACAGTCTCCCTTTTTCTAAGTTCCATTTATTTTTATTTTTATTTTTGTAGCTTTAAATTCAAAGTAAAATTTATTTAAATTATAGCAGAAGTAGACAAAAAATGGAAATTAAAAAATACTCAGTTTAAATTTTCCAACGTCAATATACTTTACTAAAAAATTTCCTCTATTACCCTATTTTGACAACTTTCTGCTAGGTCCTCATCACTGATTTTATCACAAAAAACTGCATTTTTTTCGCTTACAGCCTTCCATTTATAACAGGTGTCTTTTTCTAAACCATTTTTATCCTCACACTCATTCCCATCGACACCCTCTTCTTGCTCCTCGCTAGTGTCTTTTGATTTTTCGGCTTCACTCGGTTCTAAAAAACCACAAATTTCCTGACAATAAAGTAGTTCTTCTTTCTCATCATAATCATCACATTTATTGTCGCAATCTTCACTCTCAATTTTCGGTGTTTCATATTCTTTTACTGGCCTTTCTATTGTCTTTTCTACTTTCTCTTCATTTCCTGCTTCTGCGGTTGTCTCTTGTTTGTCCCACCAAGAATTGCCTTGCTTTTGTTGCTCTCTCAACTCAAATGGTTGTGTACCTTTGAAAAAATATTCATGCCTATTTTTCCAAAAATACCGCACACCAAAAAACATCAAAGTTGAAAGTAGTACTAGAGAAACAAGAATAATTGAAGTTTTTTTCATAAAGAAAGTTTGAAAAGCTAATAAGCTGTATCCAGATCAATTCCGTCATAATAATATTTCAAGATTCTTTCATAATCCCAACCAGCAGCAGCTCTATCGAGCGCTCCATGAGCACTAAGTCCAACCATATGATTTCCTGCGGCAACCAATTCAGCTGTCGTCATTGAAGGATGCTCTCCATATGGATCACTAACCGATTGGCACCAAGGATAATTCGTTGAACCCCAACGCTCTTCAAAGCTCCTTGTTCTTCCATCTGTGTAAGAACTGTAAGGTGTAATTGCAATTCTGTGGTCGTACATCACAATTTTCGCTCGTGTTTCCTCTGCTGCAGTTCTAATATCATCATGTTCGACTTCATATCTATAGCCAGAATAGAGTTGGTTGCCAGGCGTTGCATTGACCTTGAAGTCATATTTCGCAAATTTCGTGCTATATTTTATCTTCCAGTAACCATATGTTCGATATGAAATTGTCATCACTCGATTATAATCATGGTCGCCAGTTCCGGTAATTTCACTCATCCCCCAAACATAATGCTCCAGAGGGAGAAAGTTAATCACCCAAATTCGATCATTTGTCGATGAGCCTGATTCATTGTAGTGATTTAGTTCGATACCGTCTCGATATTTAACATACGAGGAGGAAATATCATCATGGGAATATTCAAAGTAAATGTCATTTTCATCTGCTTGATTTTTTGCCACAAAGCGAACTTTCTCATTAACAATTTTTTCTTCATCCGAAACTGCTTCATCGTAATCATAAACTCTCAAGTTTTCACTTCCATCATATTTAACCTTCGTCACATCATTGTCATCCTCTGCTGCAGCCACATCAACAACTAGATCTCCATTTTCATCTTTAATGCTATATGGAACTGCCACACCAGTTGAAGCCTTGTATGCTCTAATTCTAAATGAGTGATCCTCCAGAGAATCTTCGGTAAACTCATGTAGACCAACTCTAATTTCTGGGCCCAAAGCTCCGCCACCTAGATTTGCCTGACTGTTGGCTCTTCTTTCATAACGATCGTATGCAGACTTATTTTCAGACGTTCCATAATTACCCCAGGAACTGTGGTCATATTCATCTTTGTCGTATTTTTTATATTTTCTATATTTCTTGTAGGGGGAATAGTATTTTTTATATTTTTTATATTTACTATATTTCTTGTAACAAGAGTCACTTTTTGTTTGTGCCTTCGAAACACCTTTCTTTCTCAAATCCTTGATTTTGCGGTAACAAGTTTTAGCTGCGAATTTATCACTACTGGAATCAAAACCATATTTCTTCCTAGCTTTGTTGTATTTTCTGTATTTCTTTCGCTTGGTATATTTCTTGTATTTATCATATTTCAAATATTTCTCGTAGTCTTGGTCAGCAATTTCAGCATCTCCTGTTGCAGCGTGGGAGAAAGCTGGAGCAATCACGGACGACAAGAAAAAACCTACAGAAAATACCAAGACGGACACCTTGCTTAGGTTTTTTATTTTTCTAACTATCAGCTCAATTTCAATATTTTTTTTTCTCAATTTTGTCTTTTAAGTCTTTTAGATTTTGAAATACTATCGTTAATTCTGATTATAACATTTCTAGATATTTATTTCTGTGTTGCCTCACCCTCCACTTTCTCTGGAGCTGTCTGCGCCATATTATTAACATTGTTTTGCTGATTTTCTTGAAATAAAATCTCAATTTTTAATCCGCCTATTCTCTCGCATAAAAGATTGTACACAAATGAAACAGTTGCACCAATTACTAGACCACCAATTGTTGCTATTGGAACAAAGGGGATGTAGAATTCCCAAAAATCATCGTCGAAAAGATATTCGAAAATATCCAATAAATCTGGGCTGCTGCTAAAAACAACTTCTTCAATAAACCCAATAATTAAAGCAATTACTGGGGGACAAATAAGCGCTAATCCCAACAGAATCACTGCACCGACTTTTACGGCTGATCTGATGTCAATTCTCTTTATTTCATACATAGCACTTTGTCATTACGTCCTTATTTAACATCTTCATCTTTATGCAATTTTGCCTGAGAAAAATATGCAACACTAGCGAAAACAACTGCAAGCACAATCAAAATAACATAGATTGCAATGTTTCGATATTCATCCATTACAAAGGCGATTGTTTCACCAAGAAGGTGGAATATCATCCAAAAACCAAAACATAGGAAACTTATCAATAGTGACTTTAATTTTGTGTCTTTTCTTTTATAATAGAACAAAACAAAAGCTAGCACGAAAAGTGGGATCACCACTGCGGAATGAATAATGAGTTTGTACATTAAATATCGTCCTTTTTCTGGTGCTGGATAATAAACTTGTGTTTGACTAACAGCACTAACAGAGTCTCTTGTCATTTTTTCTGAACGATATACTGGGGTTTGTGGTCCATCAAGGTCAATTCCACGACGCATACTCACATTTCGCTGATTTTGCCATTGCGTATATTCACTGTCAATCACAGGGTTGATATATCGATTTAAGTCAAAAATCAACCTTTCACCAAACATTACCAGGATTCCAAATAAAACCACTGCCATGAAGATACTTAGGATGGAATATTTTGATTTTACTCTTCGTGGTGGAACTGTTTGTCCATCTACGGGTGCCGCCAAAACATTTCCCCTGCCAGTCCCTGGCGCAGGCTGCCCTGCTTGCTGTGGGGTTCCTTGTGCGTTATTATTCATGTTCTTATTTTTACTTGTTAGATAGATGATCACACCAATGGATATTAGTAGTAACCAAGCGAAGAATCCTCCTCCATTTGCTCCTGGGAAAAACATATATTTTTATTATTTTTTAAAATTATTTTTTTGATCTTTTTTACCCATGGTATTTTTCTTCTTATCTTTTCTCTCACTTTGCAAAATTTTGAAAACCATAAAACCAACTGAACTAAAACTTATGCCAAGCAACAGTACGAGAAATATTATTCTATTATTGTTACCGCCCGCATAGTTGAATTGATCTTGATTTTCGCTTTCCTGAGGATAGATGTCTTCATTCATCTGTGACACATCCATCGATTTATACATCCTTGTAAGGAAATATTTGTTCTTCTTAGGGCTTATCCATGGTGTCTTCCCATCAATTTTAGCAATATTTTCAATCCCCTCTTTATTTATCTGCCCCGCATATTGCAAATCAAATCCTGGAATTTCGTACTTCTTATCAGAGAGCATGTATATCAAAATGCCCATTGAATTAGGACGTGTGATTTTTCTGCTAGAGCCACTGTTTGTGCCTTTGAAAATTCTCACTACATCCTTTTCTTCATTTGCTAGAGTGATATCCATTGAATCTTCAAACTTCGCTTCAAAAATCACCTCTTGGCTTGCGTTCAATTTCAACTCATCTATCAAAATATCGGATCTTCTGCTTGTAAAGTAATTAAGTGCTGGCTCTGATGGAATGTATGCAACTTCGCCAAGGGTTTTATCTCTCTGCATCCGGTATGTGGAAATTTCATTGTTAGAGCTTTGGTATTGTTCTTGTCCTCCAATAATGATTTTTGCCTTATCATTAAGTTCATTAGCCCGAAGTGAATTGAGTCCGTATCCATTCACACTCAGAGTTCTCTCAACACCATCAATAAAAAACTTGATATCGACTTTCTTGGAATCTGCTTTATTTTGTTTCCAACTAAATTCAAATTTTTGCCACTGGTTTTGCTCGAAATCGCTCCCTAGATCAACTTGAGCTGTTTGATGTTGACCTTTGTCTCTCCATATTTGAAAACGATAAACATTGTCTCGAAGATTTTGAACAATCAAACCTTGGTGCTGGCCGAGGTATGCTTTTGCTTGCTCAACTCTAAGAATTTCCCCTAGATTCCCGTCCTTTCGCTTTTTCAGTTGGAAACTGATGCTTCCGTCATTTGGGTCAAAATCACTGACCACTCTATCAGTAGCAACGATTTTACCAGCATCAAGCAACATTCCTTTTCCCTCAGCTCCTGTGACAAAAGCAATTTTTCCATCTGGTGCATCATCTTCCATTCCACCTATCGAGGAAATTTTCAAAGGGAAAACAGCTTTTTCTGTTTTGAAATTCAGTCGCAAAGGAATTGCGTGCCCACTTTTGAGCTGATTGCTGACTCTGGAAGTTCCGGTTTGCTGATTGTTAATTTTGATAGCAGTAAAAACCCATCCGTTCTCGATATATTCATCAATTATATATTTTCCAGTTTGAGGAAAACGATACCCGTTGTCGTTTAGCCAGTTATATAGACCCTCTTTATTATCTGCCTTCAAAACAGAGATGTCGTAATATTCAATTTTTTTCGTCTGCAAAACCTGCACTCCAGAATCTTGTGCCCCTCCTAGCGTGTTTTTCTCCCATCTATTTTGTGTTACTGGGGCTGGATATTCTGGTCGTGTGATTTCATTCAACATTGTGAAAAGTGTATCAGTCGATTTTGTCACCTCTGGTTCAGATGGTGTTGGGACTATCCAACCAAAATCATCTGCTGTGCCATTAAATGAAATTGAAATAAATAAATCCTCAATCCCCTCTTCATAGAAAATAACTGCTTTTTGCTCAGTTTCATACATCTCCACGCTTGGAGGAGAAACCAGCATGCCATCAGCAGACGCGGATGGAACAATCCCTGGGACACAAAGAAAAAGACCCAAAAACATTCCAATGAAGGCTTCTTTAAGTTTCATTTTTATTTTTAATTTTATTTGTTAAAATCTTACTTTTATTATACCACATCACTCGCTTGATGTGAATCATTTATTCTCACTCTATGAACAGATCGATGCTTGACTATTTTTCGCAATTTTTTAAGTTTATTTCTTATTTTATTAACAATCCAACCTAACCGCCCTGTCTAGACGTATTTATTTAAATCTCATTGTTACGGTTTGAAAAATTTACTCCACTATTTGAAATCTTGCATTTCTAGAAAATTGTACTACCATGATAGAGGTATCTCTTTGCTATAACTTTGATAGCCACTGGCTATAAATAGCAACTCATTAATCACCTAAAGGAAATAAAAAATGGACATTAAGAAAAATAAAATTGCAGTTATTGGTTTGGGATATGTTGGGCTCCCTCTTGCAATTCGATGTATTGAAAAAGGATACTCTGTTATTGGGCTGGACCTTGATCAAAAGAAGCTTACAGCAATTGCAAACAGGAAAAGCCCTTTCAAAGAAGAGTTTATCGAAGAAAGACTGGATTTACTTGAAAAACTTGAAGCTTCCAACGATGCTTCGAAGCTTGTCGAAGCTGACATTATCCTTATTTGTGTTCCGACTCCAGTTGATGAACAGTTCTATCCAAATCTTAATCCTGTTAAGGGTGCCATTAAAATGTGTATCGAAAATAGAAAGCCTGGCCAACTAATTGTTGTTGAATCAACAATTAATCCTGGGGTTTGTGAAGAGGTTGTTGAGCCAATGCTTGCTAAGGCAGGTCTTGATGAAGGGAAGGATTATTTCTTAGCACACTGCCCTGAGCGAATTGATCCAGGAAATGAAAAATGGAACGTCACAAATATTCCTAGGGTTGTTGGATCTCTTTCAGTAAAAGGAGCTGAGATTGCACAAAAATTCTACGCCTCCATTATTGATGGTGAGGTTCGTGTAATGAAGTCAATCCGAGAAGCTGAGGCAACCAAGGTTGTTGAAAATTCTTTTCGAGATATCAACATTGCCTTTGTAAATGAGCTTGCGAAAAGCTTCGATCAAATGGATATTGATGTTAAGGATGTAATTCTAGGCGCTGCCACAAAGCCTTTTGCTTTCATGCCTCACTTCCCAGGACGTGGAGTTGGCGGACATTGTATTCCAGTTGATCCATATTATCTCATTGAACAAGCTAAGAAAAAAGGATTTGATCATCATTTCCTTAGAGTTGCACGAGAAATCAACAATAGTATGCCAAACTATACCGTGGAGTTGATGCAGGATCTACTTAACAATGCTAAGCTCCCGATGAAAGGAATAAAAATTGGTGTGATGGGACTTTCTTATAAAGCGAACATTGATGACTTGCGAGAATCACCCGCTGTTAAAATTATCAAGGAACTTGAAAAGAAAAAAGCTTCCATTGTTTCATTTGACCCATATATTTTGGATATGTCAGACGTGAAAACGGTTGATGAATTCTTAGAAGAGGTTCAGGCTGTGATTTTTGTAACAAATCACAAAGAATTTATGAAAATTACTCCTGAAAAATTTAAAGAGAATGGGGTTGTAGCGATTGTAGACGGAATGAACGCTTTGGATGGAGAGAAAATCAAAAGTCTAGGGATGGAATACCATGGAATCGGAAGGAGCTAGCTTTTCACTGGAGAAAAATATCTTTTCTGGGAAAATCACTCTTTTATGAACTAGATCATAGATTTAAACTCCCCTTATAAAGCTCCGAAAAAATTGAAAAAAAAATAAAAATATAGTATAATGTATATACTTAAATAGAATTTAAAGTAAGGTCCTCTGTTTACATGAGGGTGTTTGTAGTTTATCTAATAATTTTTACTATTTCATGAAGCTTATCGTTAATATTCCAGCGTATAATGAAGAGGGGAAAATTGAACAGACAATCCGAAGGATCAAAAAAAGCTTTCAAAGTGATTTTTACAACCAAGGGAGTGGTTTAAAAATTACAAAAAAGTTGGTTCAGGTTGTTGATGATGGATCTTCCGATAGAACTGCTGAAATTGCCAGAAAAAACGCAGATATTGTAATTTCATACCAACCCAATAGGCGTTTAGCTTATTCCTTTAAGCAAGCAGTTGAAAGCTCCTTGGCACAAGGTGCTGATTTTATGGTGAACATAGATGCTGACGGTCAATTTGATCCCGAAGATATTCCAAAACTTTTAAAGCCGATTTTGAATGGAAAAGTTGATATGGTTGTGGCAAGTCGCTTTGGAAAACATAAAGCAAAAAATATGCCGAAGATCAAAAGCATACTTAACAGACTAGCTGCAAAAATGATTGGATTCTTCCTAAATCATGACATTGATGATCTCACTTGCGGTTTTAGGGCTCATAATAGAGAAACTCTGTTGCGACTCAACCTAACAAATGTTCATTTTACATACACCCAAGAAACAATAATTGACGCGATTGGAAAAAGCTTGAAAATAGAGTGGATTCCTGTCAGTGTTGCATATTTTGCAGATAGAGAATCGAGAATAGTAAAGTCTATCTGGCAATTTGTTGGAAATTCGTGTAAAATAATACTAAAAGCAATTAGAGATGTTCGGCCATTGAAATTCTTTGGTTGGCCTGGAATGTTTTTAGTTGGTCTTGGATTTATTGGGTTTTTAATTTTCTTAGGACATTATGTTCAAGATTTTAAAATTAGTCCCTTCTTAAACTATATTGTTTTCTCTTCTATTTCGATTATGTTTGGAATTCAATTGATTATTTTTGCCTTAATTGCTGACATGATTAAATCAAATAGACAATTGACAGAAGAAATGATGTATCAAAACAAAAAGGATCGCTATATAAAATAAAAATAAAAAATAAAAAATGCCAAAAAAGCTAAAAAAAGTGGCTAAAACTGCCACAAAAAGAAAGGTGACGAAAAGAAAAAAAGCTATCACAAATAATGTTCACCAAAGATCAAAGGAAAAATTCCTATTTTTCCTAGGGCTCTTAATTATCGTTACAGGAGCGTCAATTATGCTAGAAATTCTCGGGCTTAGTTTTAAAGCAAGTGCTTCTAATTACATGAAGGATCTTTTTCTTTTTCCGATTGCTATTGTTTTCTTACTATTAGGAATTGGAATAGTAGCAAATCGCTCATTCTATTCCAAACACTAGAGCGTCCTGAACTTCTACGTGTAAAACAAAACGAAGATATAGATCACTATGCGATGAGCTCAAAAAATAGCAACCATATAAGACTGAATTGATTCGATATGAAAATTTTATTTATTTCACATTCCTACCCCCCAACAATTGGAGGAGTTGAAAGTCAGAATTTTAATTTATCAAAGAGCTTATCTAACTTTACTGATTTAGAAGTTATTGCAAACACAAAGGGGAAGTTATTTCTCCCCTTTTTTGTTGTTACTGCAACTTTTAGAGCATTTTTTAAGATGGGTAGTTACGACGCTTGTCTTTTGGGCAGTGGGGTTCTTGCCCCAGTCGGAGCTTTCTTGAAGTTTTTGCATCCAAAAAAGAAGTTTTTTTGTGTTGTTCATGGACTGGATGTGACCTATGCTAATAGGTCGGGTATTCTACCAGCTATATATCGCTTAGTAAATATTTCTGCACTTAAAAAATTGAATCAACTTTTCATGGTTGGAAACGCAACAATCAAAGAAGCTATTGGTGTTGGTGTTGATCAATCCATTTGCACCTTCGTTCCAAACGGAGTTTTCAAGGAAGAACTTGTTGCTAAACGAACACGAAAAGATTTAGAGAAATTGTTAGGGCAAGATCTTGATGGAAAAAAAGTTGTTTTGCGACTCGGAAGGTTTGTTCCGCACAAAGGGACTAGTTGGTTTTTGAATAATGTCGTATCAAAGCTTCCCAAGAATTGTATTTTTGTAGCAGCCGGAAACAGAGTTTCAAAAAATACAGCTGGTGATAAAGATGATTTTCAAACCTGTGAAGAAATTATTGCGGAACAAAAACTTGAAGAAAAAACAATATTGCTCCCCTCTCTCCTCTGGGAAGATGTTAAGACTCTTTTAAATACAGTTGACTTAGTCGTTGCTCCCAATATCAAGGTTGCTGGGACAATGGAAGGTTTTGGAATTAATGTGATTGAAGCAGCAATTTGCAAACGAGTTGTAATTGCCTCCAATCTTGAGGGCCTCACTGATGCTGTCTCTGACGGGCAAAGTGGATTCTTGATAGAAAGTGAAAACGTTCCTGTTTGGGTAGACAAGGTAAATTCTATTCTGAAAAAAGACTCTGGCTTTATTCGAGATTTTGGAGAGAAGGCCTCCTTATATGTAGAAAAAAATAATACTTGGAGCAAAATAGCAAATCAATACTTAGCTGAAATGAAAAAATACTAAAATCAATTATGATAATTCTTCTTTTGTTTAAATTCTACATAGCGATTGCTCTAACCCTGTTTATCCCAGGGCATTTTTTCATTAAAACTCTTTTTAAAGAGCAAAAGAGATACTTTTCGATTGTAGAATGGGTTTTGCTTTCGTTTGGTTTCAGTCTTCTTATTACAAATTTTCTAGTTATTGCGATGAATTTTTTGTCGATCAAGCTGACTGTATCCTCGCTCTTAATTGTATTTATTCTTTTCTCTGCTATTTTTTGGTTTTTGTCTAGAAAAAATCAAAAGTTGGGAGAGATTTCCAAAGTTAGTACTTCTGGCTTTGGGGGCTTTTCTAAAAAACAACTTTTTTTATTTCTTGGTATATTGGCTTTGAGTTGTATTATAAGAACATTTTATCTCGCAGATGGGATTGTGCCACAAACGACTGACTTAGGTCATCATATTTATTGGTCTAAAACAATTTCCGAAACAGGACAATTGCCAAGCTATGGGATGCCAGATTTTATTATTGGAGAGCATATTATCTTCGCTGTTGTCCAGATGTTAAGTGGCTTTTCATATATAAGCTCGATGTCTGTTTCGGTTCTGTTTTTAATTAATGTTTTTTCTCTACTTGCTATCTCGGTTTGTGCTTATTCTCTAGTTGCAGGTTTTGCAACTAAAAAAATTGCGCGAAATTCTGCATTATTCACCTTGCTCATCGCAGGAACATTTTATGCAACATCCTCACCTCAAGCAAAATTTATTGCTGGTGGTGTTATTGGGAATACTATTGGAAATCTTTTCATTCCAATTACTATCTATCTGTTTATTTTGGCTATCAGGAAAAAAGATTCTCGCATGGCGACACTCTTCTATCTCTGTTTAGCAGGACTAGGCTTCACTCATCACCTTTCAACCTTTATTTTTCTTTATGTATTTCTTGGCTTCCTAGTAATCTTTTTTGTTTTTGCAGTTTCAGTTTATCGATTCAATCTATCTATTCTCTGGAAGAACGTGTTCCCCTATTTCAAGGTTTTCTTCTCTAAGTGGAATTTAGTCACATTACTTATTATTGTTTGTTTTATATTATTTGTTCACACACCTTCATATCTAAACAAAACTGCCGTGAACACAGCAGTCGGTGCACCTAGTAAATCAACTCGTGTAGGACTTCCCTTCGGAGCAATCACTCTCAGTGTTGGAGCCTGGAAGCTTTTTTATGCAATTCTTGGAGCCCTAGTTTTAAGTATTGTTGCTAGTAAGAAGCTCTTAAAGAAGAATTCTAGGACAACGATATTACAAATTGCTTCAATCTCATTAACATTCTCTTGGTTTCTTACTATATTTTTAATGAGTACAAAACCAGCGCTTTTAAAAGTTGATATAATTTCTAGTAGAATTGTTAGTTATATCACCTTTCCGTTAGCAATTTTTAGCGCCTTTTTTATAGCATTTGTATTTCAAAGATTATTCAAAAAAGCACCTCCGATGATTGCGCAGATACTTTTCTTTGTTGTTATCGGAACTGGGATGATTTCGGGTTTTGCTGATATTTCTGATTCTGTGCGCAAAAATGACCCAGCGGAAGAGAGAGAAGTCATGCAAACATATAGGGCCTCTCGGTACCTCAATTCCATCGCAAAAGAAGAAGAAAATGTATTAAAAGATCATATCTATCTGAAAGGAGATACTTGGATGAAATTATTTTTTATGAGAGATTACAAGTATCCACTTTCTCGATCATTCTTGCGTAGATACGCAGACCCAACAAAGAAAAGGGAAACTTGCACACGTGACATGATTGCAATTCCACACTCTGAGATTGGAAAGGAATGTTTCAAAGAGACTGGTGTTAAGTACATAGTCTTGAAGGATGGTTTTGAGACTGCACAATTTGAAAGATCTGAAAATTTTTCAAAGATATACACCTCTCCCAATGTTGTAATTTATCAAAAAAACAATGCAAAATAAAACTCTTTTACTATACATGTTTTTTATTTTATTCGTTCCACTCACATTCTTATTGTGGCACGGAGAAACAGCGATCAACAAAAGAGCTGTGGTTGGTTATTCTGTTTTTAGCTTTCTAAATTCAAAGGAGTCTATTAAAAAGGGCGATCTTTCGGCCCTTAAGATCAATATTGAAAATTCAGAGGAAGAAAATATTGAATATCTAGTCTCTATTTCTGTGAATGATAGGCAAATTGATTTTCAGGAAATCTTAGTTGCAGCAAGAAGCAACTTCATCATTGAACCAAGTGAAAAAATTATCGAGGAAGCTTCTCAAAATGCTTCAAATAAATACACTGTTTCCTTCCAATGGGGAGAAGAAAAAGATAAAAAAGGTGCTTTAAAAAAACAATTCGAATTATCCAATGAAAAATAATAAAAAACATATTCTGCTATACACTCGCCCACTGGCTCCACCTTGGGATGAAGCATCTAAAAATCTTGCGTATGATATAGCTTTGAATTCAGATGGAACTTTTAATTTTCACCTATTGACAACGAAAGACTATTCTTCCTCAATTCAAAAGTGTTATTTGGCACAAAAGGAGGCGTTGACTGCTGAGCCTATTTTTAAATCAGCTACTTTTGACACCAGAGCAAAGCTATCACTTATCAAGAGGCTTTTTAGGATTAGAATTGGAAGTGACATTGTGCATTTTCTTTTCACTCCTAGACCATTAACTTCTTTCTTGTTTCGCGCTAAATTATTTTTTTCGAAAGCAAAAACGCTTCAAACATTGGCGACTATAGATGATGCTATCATCGAAGATCCGAAAAAATTAAAAAAGGTTCTTTTCGCTGATCAAATCATTGCTCAGTCATATATAACTGAGAGTAAGCTTAAGAATGCTGGTGTTAATAATATTGAGGTTATCTATCCAGGGATTAATCTTGAAAGATTCTTCCCTCAGGAAAAAAACGATGAGATGATGAAAAGCCTAGGGATTAGCAAGGATGAATTTATTGTTTTATTTGCCGGAGAATATACCAGACTAAAGGCAGTTGATGATATCATTTCCGCTTTTGAACAAATTTTTGAAAAGCACAAGAAAGAGGCCAAAAAATTGAAGCTTATCTTGGCCTGTAGAATAAAATGCCCCGAAGATGCAAAGAAGCAAAGAATTATAAAAAAGGAGGCCAAGGAAGGTGGATATTTTGATAAGATAATTTTTCTAGAAACAGTTGAGAACATGCCTAGGCTTTTCAATGTCTCCGATATCAACATCTTTCCTGTTCAAGAGATGGCTGGAAAATTTGATATTCCACTTGCAATTGTTGAAGCGATGGCTTGCAAGAAGGCAACCATCGTTTCTGATATTGATGTCTTAAAAGAATTTGTAAAAAATGATGAAACAGGTCTTGTTGTTTCGAAGGGAGCGCCGAATCAACTAAGAGATGCGGTTCTAGAATTAATAACAAATGAAAAAAAACGGAATAGATTAGCTGAAAATGCTAGGGATTATGCACATAGCACATTTGACATTAGAAATGTTGTTAAACAATACAAAAAAGTGTACACTAAGCTACTGAATAAAGAAGATTAAATTTAATATATTTTGAAAAATAAACAATCGAATGAATACAGTTAAAAAAATATCGAAATTCAAACAAACTCTGGATTTGAAAGAAGGAAAAGGGTCTGTGTCTTTTGGAGTTTCTGATGAATTAATGCCAGATCAAGCAACGATAGATCAATTGGCTGAAGTAGCCAAGAACAAGGAGGTATTTCAACACGTAGCAGCGTTGACTGACGTTTGTCAGAAACCTGGAAGAAAGAACCCTTCTGGCACGGTTGTTGCTACTAAGGATTATTTCATGCCACAACTATTAGACACTGCTCCGAATTGTGGGATGCGTTTAATTTCAACACCTTTTGATGCTAATGACCTAACAGAAGAAAAAATTGATCGACTTTTCAAGGAATTAATTAATGTAATCCCAACTAAAACTTACTTGGGGACCTATCTTCCCTATAAAGTAATCATGGATATTTCACGCCGTGGTAGTATTGCTCTCTTAGAGTATCTAAAAGAAGACACTGGCGAAGTTGATAGAATTTTACATGGCGGAAATATGTTTGGAGAAGAAAGAGTAACAGATAAAGATTTATATAAAGCAATTCCAAAACTTTTTTTTCATATCGCACAATTAAGAACAGGGATCTTGGGTGCTGCAGGAAATCACTTCTTGGACTTGATGAAAATTACTGATGTTGTTGATGAGGATTTGGCTTCTAAATTTGGTTTGCATAAAAATCAGTATGTTTTTTTAATGCATACCGGATCAGGACTTTTTGGTCAATATGCTAGTTATTTCTATACACCCAAGAAGAAAGAACATTCCAGCCAAAAATTGATTTCTGAATTTTCTAGACTCACTTTCTTGGACAATAAAACCGAGTGGCATAAAACTCTTAAAGAAGCTATCCCAAAGTATAGCGATTCGAAGGAATTTTTCAAAATTAAAGCAAATTCAGAACTTGGGAAAAACTACTTCAATGCACATCGAGCAGCTGCGAATCATGGTTTTGCAAACAGAACATTACTTCAGTATAATCTGAAAAATGCGATTGAAAAAGTTCTTGGGGAGAAAAATGCATTGAAACTTGTCTATGACATGACTCATGTATCAGCAACAAAAGAAAAACACTTTGGGGAAGATGTGATAGTTCACAGAAGTAATGCGACTAGAGCATACGGACCAGAGAAAATGAAGGGTCACAAACTTTTTGAAGAGACAGGAGAGCCAATTTTCATGCCCTCATCAATGAGCACAGAGGCTTATTTTGGAGTGGGGACAGATGAAAATGAACAAACATTTTTCAGCGCGGCTCATGGCACTGGAAAATCAAAAGATAAAACATCAAAAGTTCCAGAAAACCGAGAGGAATTAATGAAGAAAATGGAAAAAAGAAAGGTACGTCTTTATAACGGAGCTTCGAGAGGAATTGAAAATCAAGATGCTTCACATTACAAAGATCCAACACTTGCAATAGCTGGGATGGAAGCAAATAAGGTAGTGAAACCTGTGGTAAAAATGATGCCCGTAGCAGTATTAATGGCTTAACACTCTTTCGATATGCAGCTTATTACAATTTCTGGATTAGATGGGAGTGGAAAAACAACTCAACTAGACAAACTTGAGAGAAGCTTAAAGGATGCTAATAAAAAAGTATCCCGCTTTCATATTACAGAGTTTTCAATTGCCAAAAAAATTCTTGGTCGCAGAAAAGAAAATTCATCAAAACCAGCTAGAGCAGTTGTGAGTGCCAATAGTTTTACAATCACACTAAGAAAGATAGCTCTTATTATTGACGCAACAAGGTTCAATCAACTCTTCAGGAAACTATCTAGTGGTTATGATTACCTCTTAACTGACAGGTATTTTTATGATCAAATTGTCAACATTCGCTATTTAGAGAAAATCAATGATGGAGAAAAAATTCCTGCCTGGCAAAGACTTGCTGAAAAATTAATCAAAAAACCAGACATTGCACTTTTCATTGAGGTTTCACCGGAAGTCGCAGTTTCTCGCGATCGTGATATTGAACAAGGAAAGCAATTTCTTATCAATAAACAATGTATCTTTGACTACCTCATAAAGCATTGGGAAATTAAGCTTATAAACGGAGAAGGAACTGCCTGCGAAGTTTTCAAGAAAATTAAAGAAATATCGAAAATATAAATAACTACTAAGATGTCCCTAATCAAAGCCTCTTTTTGGCTGACAATCGCAGAATTAGTTTTCAACCTCTCGGGCTATATTGTCCATGCTCTTTTAGGTCGTTTTTTAGGACCTGCTGAATATGGTCGCTATGGAATCATTATCACTTTTGCGACAATGATTGTTGTTTTGGTTGGAAGGGGCGTTCCAGTAGCAATGAGTAAATATCTCAGTGAGGTACGTAAGAAAGATGCTGGCACAATTTTGTCTGTGCGAAAAACAGGAGCAATCGTCCAAACAATTCTTATTTCGATAGTAACTGTTTTGTATTATTTTATCGTACCGCCTGTTGCAGGTAAACTCTTAGGAGACCCTTCTTTGGTTCAACTTTTTAAAATTTCAACACCAATAATTCCAGCTTTCGCGCTAGCAAGTTTCTATGTTTATTATTTTAATGGCATTCATAAATTTAATTCTCAGTCTCTTATTAAGTTTTATAGAGGGATTGTAAAGATTGTCTTCATTATTTCGCTTGGTTTTTTATTTTCAACAAAAGGTGCTGTTGTTGGTCATGCGTTGGCACCACTGTCTGTGTTTGTGTTTGCATATTTTCTTGATCCCTTCAGGAAAGAAAAGGCTCATAAAAAATCTCCTATATCTTGGCAGAAAATGCTTTCTTTTGCCTGGCCAATTACACTTTTTATGATTTTCTATGAAATAATGATTTCGATTGATTTATACATGGTGAAAGGTTTATTGGGAAGTGACGAATTAACTGGATTATATAATGCAGCTCTTACAATTGGTAGACTACCCTTTTATGCTTTCTACTTCCTAACAATAATTCTGTTGCCAAAGATATCTGAGGCTACTTCAAAACAAGACTTAGTAAAAACAAAAAATATCCTTTCTTTTGCAATGCGATTTTTATTCATCTTGCTTATTCCAGCTGTCACACTTTTGTCGTTCTTCTCAACCTCAGCATCTCAATTATTTTTTGGAAATCAATATATCTTAGCAGGGGCGCCTCTTTCGATTTTAGCATTTGGACTAGGTTTTCTGGTTGTTTTTTACATTCTTGCTTTTGCACTCAACGGTGCAGGAAAGAATAAGTTTCCTATGTGGATAGCTCTATTTGGCATGATATTGAATTCGATTCTTAATTATTATTTAATTCAAGAGTATGGAATAAACGGAGCAGCAATTGCTACTTCTGTTTCATCTTTTGTTGTCATGCTTCTTATGATTATTTTTGTTCAAAGAAAACTAGCCTCTTTCTTTAAACCCTTTTCTGTCCTAAAATACCTTGTCGGTAGTGGGCTTATTTATGTGGTTGCTGACAGCTTCCTCTCTCAACATAAATTCATATTCATTCTTTGGTCTATTTTACTCCTCGGTGTTTATTTCGTGTTCTTATTCTTCACAAAAGAACTTTCGAAGAAAGATTTTCTTCTCTTAAGAGACAGTATTAGAAACAAGTAGCTTGAAAAAAGCAAGTGATGGACTATAATAGTTATACAGACAAAGAATTTTAAATGACACTAAAGATGAAAAGTGTCTCTTTTTTACATCACATCACAAAAAACCCATGAAAATAAAACTCACAAAAAAAGCTCGTTTTACATTAATCGCACTTTCTCTTATTGTTTTTTTGGCAATATGGGTGCGAACATATAATTATCACGAATGGCTTTTTTTTAAATGGGATCAGGCTCGTGACGCGACTATTCTCTCTTTAGCAATTGAAAATGGTCCTGGGGAACTTCCCTTGCTTGGGCCAAGAGCTGCAAAGGCCGATGGTGATTATTTGCGTCTTGGGCCAGCTTATTATTACACTCAATACCTTTCGGGCGTAATTTTCCAAAGCACGTCGCCGGATGTTTTTGCCTACCCAGATCTGCTTTTTTCAATCTTAACGATTCCCCTCTTATTTCTATTTTTAAGGCTTTATTTCTCTAGAAACCTCTCCCTTATCTCGACTACTCTTTATGCTGGTTCTTTTATCATTATTCAACATTCGCGTTTTTCTTGGAATCCAAACTCCCTTCCATTTTTCATCCTGCTTGCGCTCTATGGACTCTTAAGATTTACTGCTGCTAAAAAATTCAAACATAAGTTGGGTTGGATTTCTCTTTGGGCATTCGCCTTTGCAATCGCTTCTCAATATCATTTTTTTGGACTTTTTTCACTGACGGCGACCTCTGGCGCTTTTCTTCTTTTCTTTGCTATTTTAGAGGGCAAGGCTTCAATTTTTACTAGAGAAAAATTTACTTCTTTAAGGAAATTATTTCTAACAAAGAGTGCTGCTTATTATTCTCTGGTGGCCATTTTAATCATTGGATTTCTTTACCTCCCTGTCATTTTAAGCGAAACAAAAACTGACTGGAATAATACAAAAAGGTTTATCTCAGTTGTAGCAGACAGGTCTGATATCGACGAAGAAGTTTTTGAGACTGGGAAGAAATCAAAAACTAAAACTTTTTCGGAGAAATTAGTTCGAAATTTCAGAGAACAAGCCAAAGGATATTCACTGATTACTATCGGTAAAAGTCATCGCCAAGGAAACAAAGCAGATCCAATAACCGTTACTTTTGGAACAATTTTGCTATTTGGAAGTCTTCTTCTGGCCTTTTGGCAAATCCGAAAAGAAAAGAAATCTTCAAAAAGGAATTTCTTACTTATTCTCATCTTATGGTCTGGTTTGTTCTTCATCATCACAATTCCAAATGCATATCAGTTGCGTCCTCGTTATTTTGCTCCGATCTTCCCAGTTCCCTTTATTATGTTAGCGCTTTGGTTCTCTTTTTTAGCTGAATTTAAAAATAAAAAACTTACCAAGTATTACTGGTTTATCGTAGGGCTAATTGCTCTTGCTTTCCTAGTACTAAATATTCGTGAAACTAAACTTTGGTTTAAAGAACAAGCTGACTCTCAAACTAAAAGTATCGAAACAAACCGAACTTTTATTCTAAAAAGGCAAGACGGGATAACACTTGGGCAATTAGAAAGAGTCACTAATCATCTTTACAAGCAAAGGAATCAAGGAATAGTGGTCTTTAACACCAAGCCCGAATACAAAACTCCCGTTAAATATCTCTTAGCTCAAAAAAAGGACCCCACTTTAAAATCAAAATTAGCAGATAGAGTGTCTGAACTGGAGGGTCATAACACTCTCTTCTTTGTAGTGACTAAAAGAGGTGGTACAAAATCAGTCAAAAAAGAAATTCGACCATTTCTTTCAAAAATTTCTGAAAAACAATTTGGTCAACTGATGGTTTTTGAAATGAAAATTGATCAAGAAAAAGTCACTGCGCACTTAAAAATGAAAGCAATCAAAGCTGCTCAAAATAAAAAAGAGCCAGAGATTATAATTGAAAAAATTCCAAGACTTTTCTGGAAAGACTTTGTTGGAAACAAAAAGGGAGTGGAACACAAAGAAATAAGGAATATGGAATGATAAAAAATTACAAATAGAAATAAATGACTTCAAGACAAAAAATTCTTTCGATAATCTTTCCAACCTTCAATGAAAAAGGTAATGTGAAAATATTAGTCGAGAAAATCACTTCCTCTTTCCAGTCGAAAGGGTATGATTATGAAATTATTTTTGCTGATGATAGTAATGATGACACTCCTGAAATCATCAAGAATGAAATAAAGAAAGATTCTCGTATTAAACTAGTTAATGGGCCAAGAAAAGGTCTCGCTCCAGCTTTTATTGCTGGCTTCAAGGAAGCTAGTGGCAAATATATTTGTTGCATTGATGCTGACTTGCAACATCCTCCAGAAAAGGTTATCGAACTTTTAGAAAAAGCGCTGGGAACTGATTCAGATATCATTGCAGGAACTCGCTATGCAAAAGGCGGCAGTGCAATAGGTCTTGGGAGTTTGAAGACTTGCTATGGAGTCTACCGAAGAGCAGTTTCTTTGGGTGTGAAATATTTTACTCAGATTATCTTTATTCAAACCAGAAAAACCAGTGATCCGTTGGGAGGGTTTTTCCTTTTCAAGAAAGAGATTATCGAAGGAGTGAAATTACAACCTAAAGGTTTCAAGATTCTTGTTGAAATTCTAATGCGCGCTAAATATAGCAAGGTTGATGAGATCACTTACACTTTTTTACCACGCGAAAATGATGACTCGAAGGCAACTATTGCCCAAGGCTTGGAATTCTTTAATCATCTTTGGTTTATTTTTCGCACACTTCCCGAAGCAGGAAGGTTTTTAAAATTTTGTTTAGTTGGTCTTAGTGGGGTTTTTGTCAATCTTGGGATTCTCACCCTTCTTGTTGAGATTTTTCATCAAGACAAAGATGGAATCGCTTATATTATAGCAATTTTAATTTCAATATTGACCAATTTCTCTATCAATTCAATTTTCACATATAGCGACAAGCGTTCAGAGTCAAGAAGGGAAAGTATCCGTAGGATGATCTATTATTATCTGATTTCTGGTTTTGTTATGCTCTTTAACTATGCAATCTATCGCTTTTGTTTATCTTTCGGAATTTTTTATCTTCTTTCAGCTTTTATCGCTATTATCTTCGCAACAGGTCTAAATTTTGTATTAGCAACAAAATTAGTTTGGAAAATGAAAGTGCGTAACTAATGATTCTGGCGTTTAAAATATTATAATAAAAAACTGAGTTTTATGCTCAGTTTTTTATTATAATATTTCTTGCTAATTAGTACCATAAATCACCCCAGTCCTTATCCTCTTTCCTTTCTGGTTTTTTGTCTTCTTTTTCTTCTCTCTCTTTTATTTCTTTATTTTCCTCAATTTTTATTTCAGTTACAATATCTTGCTGGATTATTTCGAAAACACTCTGTTTTTTTTCCTTTTTCACATTAAAGTCTCCATCTAATTCAACAATCCAAATAGCTACAGAGCCTATTGCTTTCTTGTCATTTAATTTCAGGCCCTTCCCCACTTTTGCTAAAGCTTGATTGCTACTCTTTTCTGCTTTATCGATAAGAAAAAATTCACATTCTTTGCCCAGTGCTACAATTGTCTCCCTTTCAATATCTCCGCTGTCAACCACCTCTCCATTAAGATTTTGATTGATAAAATATCTATACACAGCTGAGTATACGTTGGGAGATTTAAAGCAAACCTTTTTATTCTTTTTGCTAGATTCTTCAATCATATACTTCGAGGTTTCTTTTTGCACCCATACAGTTTCTAGCTTCTGTTGTTGGAAGGTTTTACTTGACCACTTTCTTCCGAATAAATCAATTTCTTCTTGCGCTGCTAAACTTCCATACCATTTTCCAATTGCTGTAAAATTCAAAATTATCAATATTGTTGCGATTAAATATGGTGTGACTTGGAAGGCCCTTTGCCAGTTTTTGTTTTTTCCTATTTGAAAAATAATTTGAAAATAAAGAGCGAGAGATACAAAAGGAATAACGAATACCACTGCCCAGAAACGAGAGTTATTTATATCATACGCTAATTTCCAATACAAAGGCGTGAAACCAGCAAGCCACACAAAGATAAAGACTAAAAATGCTCGTTGTTTTGAGGAAAGCTCCCTGAACAGAGCAGTTGCTTTCTTTTTCCACAAAAATACTCCCAAAAAAATAGAAGTTGTTACGTATAGAATACCAATGAAGTCTATCTTGGAAACCTCGTTATTGTTAATAGATGTAACAAATGCCATAAAGAACCTTCCTTCATACGTAGCAGCTCTTAGAGCGCTTTCTAGGGCCCCTCTTGGCTCAGCTTTGTGTGTTAATGTATAAACAAAATGTTTCCAATTATTCCCTCCCCCAATGGTGTCATTTGCAATCATTGGTAAATTCAAAAATAAAAATACACAAATTGCAGCTAACCAAAATTTTGGATGAATCTTTTTTGGTGGATAAAAAATCCAAAACAAAAATGTAACGATTGGATATCCAAGGAATGCAATGAAATGTAATTGACTTACTACTCCAAAAGCGAATGCGGACATGATAAGCCATTTTCCCGCTTTATTGCGGTCTTTCTCAGTTCCAACCTTGAAAACTCCGAGCATTGCAAGCAATCCCCAGAAAGGGAGGGAGTTCGGATTCCAACCAAACCTTGCATATTGCGTGAACATATATGAAGAAGCAAAAACTGCAACTGTTAGTAGAGAAATTTTCTTCGAAAAAAATTGTCTCAAAAAATAGAATAGTAGTGGAATAGTTAGGAGCGAGGCGATAAGATCAGGGAAAACAAGTACGTGCGGCTCAACACTTTGAAATAAAACCGCTGATGCATATTGAAAATAATAGAAAATCGGTCCCAAAAAAAGATTGGATCCTGATGCTTTTGGACCTAAAAGTGGTAATTCAGCCAGCCCACCTTCGTAAATGCTCTGAACTTTTTTTATATCACGCACTTGGTCACTTTTCAGATAAATCCAATCTGCGAAGTTGTAAGTTCTAATGAAAAATGCCACCAGCACAATCAACGCTAAGACGTATAGATGCCACCATTTTTTCAAATGATTATCTATTTTTTTTCTATTTATTTTCATTTTTATTTTTGTAATCATCTCTAAGCTTCCTGGAAATAACAGTGTTCCCGTCCTCACAGGAAGAGTTATCAGAGTTCATTATAAAAGAATTATATTCTGTCTCATCTTTTTCCCTATAATTCACACTCACTTCAATGTCTTTGCCAATTGTAATCTCACTAAAAGTGCCTGCCTCTGGATATTTGAACTCTTCCTTCAGCCTTCCGTTTTGTTTCCAAAAACCTTGCAAGACATAATAATCGGTGTCTGTTCCAAGTTTAGTTTTGCAAAATCTTTCAATGTGCCCAGAGAAAACGGCTTCTACGGAAAATTTTGAGAGTAGACTCCTTAACTCCTCTGAGTTTTTGAATAATTCTGATTGTTTTCTCGCATCCGTTTCGATCGGTGGTTGATGTACAAAGACGATTTTGCGAAGATCTTCTGCATCTATAAGGGTTTCTTTTAGCCACTCTAGTTGTTCTTGATTGATCACTCCTGCGTAAGATTCTTTTATAGGTGTAGTATCTTCTCCTTTTGCTGTGAAGTTCGCATCTAATACGATCACCCTGAAACCCTTTATGTCAATTTTATAATAAGTTTTTTTATTTTCCGTTAAATCAAGCCAATCTTTTTTTGGAAAAGAACGAGTTTCGTGGTTCCCAAGAACGTGGTACACCGGAGCATTAGCTTTTTCGAGAATTCCTTTGACCTCCTTGAAATCCCAAAAAGCATTGTCGTCCCTGCCATCAACAAGGTCCCCGCCTTCAATAACCATATCTGGCTTGAACTCGTCATTCATTTTATTAACAAAGTCAGTCATAGGTTCCTTGCAACGCCAGTTCAATTCCCAATTCTTTGATTCCTTGTCCTGCTTAGCGTAGCAATGTGAATCTGTAACAAATCCTATTTTCAATTTATCATGGTTCTTCTTCCAACGATAAACTTTCACCTTTTTATTGGTATACTTTGTTTCTACAAGTTTAAATTCTCGCTCCATCAATCTCTTTGCATCTCCTTTGATATTAGTATTCTTGGAAAAAATCACCCACAATTCATCATATTCATTTTGAGCTTCAAAAATTCTCAGAGCTGTTAATTGATTATCTTCACCATAAGGAAGTAATTTGGTATTATTCCCTCTTAAATAATAATTGGTGAGCGGTCTTGCAAAGAGTGCTACATTCTCACCCTTTTTTTCCAAAAAATAATCAAAAACTTCTCGATAATTTGAATGTTGCCATTCTTTTACGCTTTGATAAAATCCGTGTTCTGAATAGAAAAAAGAAAAATTAACTAGAAGCAAGAGGATTAGACCAAGAACTAGCATAAATACTTTTTTAGTATTTTTAAATAATTTAGCAATTCCTTGGGAGACAAAATATATTCCACAAGCCACAACTATAACCTTGAAAAGCTGAGTGAGGTATATATACTGATCACCAACGTTCCTTTTCCAAGTGAAGATCGCTAAAACTAAGGGGACTAGAAATGATAATACTGTCCAAAGACCAATTTTTCCATATTTCCTGATCATTAAGTATGCTCCAATTGAAATAAAGAAGATTCCGAAAAGAATGTAGCTATAATCAAGTGTCACTTTCTGCAAATAACTAGGGTGGAAAACCCAGGCGACAGCACTTGTTGCGCCAACTGCTTTTTGAAGAATATATCCAATAATTGGAATTGTTTTTAAAAACGGCAAAATTGATATTAAGGCTAATCCCGATAGCACAAAAATGCCTGTCACTCTTAAATAATGATTGTTTTTTTGTTTCTTTTTAAAGAATAAAAATAAACCCATAACTAGAAGATAAACGAGTATTGTGGGCACAATATTCACTGTTAAGTCGTGTGTTTTTAGCGATAAAAATCCTAGTATCAGTGATGGCAAAAACCACATCCAGTCCAACCCTGTTTTCTGGGAAAACCTTGTAATAACACACCTACTTTCAGCCCCCTTCTTAGCCTTACAAAATTTTCCAAAAAAAGCGCATTTCGAATCTTTTTTGTATTCTAAAAACTTAAACACTGCAAAGGAGAACCAGAGATAAACAGGAGCAAACATCGAATACATACGTAATTTCCTATCATAAGCAAGTTCCGTTATACTCATCGCTGAAAGAAAAAGTGCAATAAGTGCAATTGTCCAGCTTCTTGTAATAAAAAATGTTGCTAAGAACACTGTAATCATAGCAATCATACCCCAAACCACGCTTACCAAGCGAGAGTTTGCTTCTGATGTCGGAAGAATATTCAAAAGCTTCGAAACTTGCCAATAATAAACCTTCCCTCGCGTATAAGTTTCCCCACTAGGTGCGTTGGTATTAAAATCCCAGTGCTTCCACTCACCTGTTTTATTATAACCAGTGGAAATCTTAATGCCCAAAAATTCATCTGCAATAAATGACTGCATCCCAAGTTTATATAGACGTAGAGAACCTCCAAGTAGCATGATCAACATGAACATAACAGCAACCTTTTTTGACATTATTTTTTTGAGCATCTATTGTTTTTAATTTATACTTATTTTAATCTACAAAACAATCACGCATTTTGAATCCAAGCGCGATATTCGTTCAGTATTTTGTACATCTCTATTTTACTATTCTATTTGCTCTTTTGCAATAATTTTTCCAAATAAAAAACCGCTGTTAAAAGCGGTTTTTTGACATCAATATTTCTATTTGAAAAAATTGACCTATCGTTTACTCCATTGTGGCGATTTTCTCGCTTTTTTCAATCCTGGCTTCTTTCTTTCTTTTTGTCTTGGATCTCTCTTCAAATAATCAAGATCTCGAAGAGTTCTTTGAAGCTCTTCGTCAAATTTCACTAGAGCCCTAGAAAGTCCTAATTGAGAAGCTTCTGCTTGTCCTCTAATTCCCCCACCTTTTACAGAAACTGAAACTGAAAATTTCTTTTCTGTTCCTGTTGCCACCATAGGGGCTTTGACTGTAACTCTTAATTCTTCTGTATCAAAAAATTCGTCATATTTCTTTGTATTCACAATAACTTCATTCCCTTTTGTTGCTTCAACAATTCGAACTCTTGCTACAGCTGACTTTCGTCGACCGATTCCTTCATAGTATTGATCTGCTTTTTTTGCCATAGATATTCTAATTATTTTTTACTCTGATTTCTCGAGCTGTTTAGCATAAGAGTGATTTTCATCCTTGAAAATTCGTAACCTCTTATTAGCAGCAACTGAGAGTTTATTTTTCGGCATCATTCCTTTCACAGCTTTTTCGATTACTTTTCGAGAGTCTTTTATCATCATCTCTTCAAAAGTAGCTGCTTTGATTCCTCCTGGAAATCCTGTATGGTGCCAATAAATCTTTTTCTTAGCTTTATCTCCACTTAATCGAACCTTGTCTGAATTTATAACAATAGCCCAACCATTCCCACCAATATTTGGTGTAAAGTTAACTTCGTTCTTTCCAGAAAGATATTTTGCAATCTCAACAGCAAATCTTCCAAGGATTTGGCCTTTTGCATCGAATAGCTTGTACTTTGGTTTCTCCTGTTCCATAAAATTATTCTTATTTTTCAAACAAATTATTCGTCTGATTGCTTTTTATCCTTCTTGTCTTCAGTTTTGTCGACCTTCTTTTCCTCCACTTTAGCGCTAGAAGAAGTTTTTTTGACTTTCTTCACTTCTTTTTTTGCAGTAACTGGAGCTTTCTTCGCTTCTTTTTCCTCCACTTCCTCAAATTCTTCAACCCATTCAACTAATGCTCTGTCTGAAGCATCGCTTCTTCTGTGCATCATTTTAATGATTCGAAGATATCCTCCTTCTCTCTTTGCAAATTTCTCTGCAAATCTCAAGAGCTCCATTACTGTTTCAGTTGGAAGATCTTTTTTGAGCTCTCGAATCATAGCCATTCTTCGCCCTTCACCTTGTGAAGCTCGTTTGGCTTTTGTAATCATCCGTTCTGCAAAAGGTCGGAGTTCCTTAGCCTTTGCTAAGGAAGTCTCGATTCTCTTGTATTTAGTCAAACTCACCAAAAGAGTTCTGAGTAGAGCCTCTCTTTGAGATTTTGACCTAGATAATGTTCTTCCTTTCTTTCGCTTATTCATTGATGTCTAGTCTTATGCTAAATTATTCGTTAGGATTTTAGAGTGATTCCTAAAGTTCCAATTGACTTTTTAATCTCTTTTACTCCCTTATCACCCATTCCTTCAAGTTCCAGAATCTCCTCTTCTGTTTTATCAGCAACCTGTCCAACAGTTGCAAATTCAGCAGTTTCTAGAACATTCATTGTTCTAGTTGAAATTCCAAGTTCTGTTATTAAAATTTCCTCTGGGTTTTTTTTCTCTGGCTTTTTCTTTCCTTCTTCTTTTGTCTCTTCTTTGACTTCAATTTCTTCAACTTCTTCAATTTCTTCTCCAAATTGAGCAATAGAAGTAACTTGTTCTAGCAAAATTTCTGCTGCTTGTGAATATGCTTCTTCTGGAAGAATCGAACCATCTGTGACAATTTCTAATGTAATCTTATCAAAATCAGTTCTTTTCCCAACACGCATGTTATCAACAACAAAGTTCACTCTTTTAATTGGAGTATACACAGCGTCAATAGCAATTGAGCCAATTTCTTTCTCCTCTCTTTCTTGCTGTTCAACCGGAACATATCCCAATCCTCGCTGAACCTTAACTTCTAATTCCAATTCAGCTGATGGTGATGTTGTTGTTGCAATGATTTGCTTCTTATTCACAACTTCAATTTCTGATGTTGTTTTGAAGTCTTTTGCAGTAACTTCTTTTTCACCCTTAACCGCCAAGAAAATAGTTGCTTCCTCAACTCCATGGAGTTTAAACCTAACTTTCTTAAGGTTTAAGATAATTTGAACTGCATCTTCCATCACATCATCGATTGTTGCAAATTCATGAGTGATTCCTTTAATTTTAACTGAAACTGCTGCGTTCCCCGGCAAGGAAGAAAGTAGAACTCTTCTTAGAGAATTTCCCAATGTTGTTCCGAAACCAGGATAACATCCTTTAATAACGAACTTTCCAGTGCTTTCACCTAGATCTTCGTGTAGTGGAGCTTGTGGTAATGATACTGAGAGCATTAATTTAACTTAATAGTTATTTTATATTTGATAATTGAAACGACTATCGTGAATAGAATTCAATCACCAAAGAAATATTCACTCCAGTTCCTAGGTCATCCTTACTTGGAGTAGCTAGTACTTTGGCGGTCATATTGTTAGCATCGAAAGAAAGCCAACCTGCAACATTTTTTTTCTTTTTTAGAACGGTCTGAAGTTCTTTAAAGAATGTTTTTTCTTTCTTTTGAGATTTTAGGGCTATCTCATCGCCAACCTTTAAAATTGCGGATGGAACATTTAGCATCTTTCCATTAACAGTAAACATGCTGTGACTTACTAATTGTCGTGCTTGCGCTCTTGAAACAGCGAAACCAAGACGATAGATAATATTATCAAGTCTAGATTCAAGACGAATGACTAGATTATCACCTACAACACCTGATTGTATTTGAGCCTCTTTTAGATGTTTTTTAAACTGTTTTTCAGTAACTCTATAGAGTCTTTTTAGCTTCTGTTTTTCAGCTAATTGTTTCCCAAAATCAGACAGTCCACGTCCTTTTCTTCCGCCTCCAGCGTTTCCGTGAGCTCCAGGGATGTAAGGCTTTCGTACCATAGCGCATTTTGGTGAGACACAACGATCCCCTTTTAGGAAAAGTTTTTCACCCGCTCTTCGGCATAACTTACATTTTGACTTTTCTTGATTTGCCATATGTATTTAAAATCTTTAATAATTCTTTAAATTCGATTAAACTCTTCTTGGTTTTTTTGATCTACAACCATTGTGTGGAATTGGAGTCATATCTTTAATCTTCGTGATCCCGTATCCTTTTTGAGCTAAAGCTCTAAGTGCGGCCTCTCTTCCAGAACCAACACCTTTGATATAAACCTCGATATCTCGAAGTCCATACTTTTGAACTTTTTCATCAACATCTGCAGCAACTTGAGTCGCAGCATATGTCGTTGCTTTCTTTGCACCCTTAAATCCAAGTAATCCAGAAGATGACCAGGCTAGAAGATTTCCGTGCAAATCAGTCAATGAAACAACTGTATTGTTATATGAAGACCGTATATATGCACGTCCTCTTTGAATTTGTCGTCGCAAATTCTTTTTCTTCTTCATTACAGGAGCAGCAGCAATTTCCACTGATTCTTCTTGGGTTTTCTCCTTTTTTACTTCTTTCTTTACTTCTTTCTTATCAACTACCTCGTCCTTGGACGGAGTTTTTGATTTCTCAGTAGCTTCAACTTTTTTAGTTGTTTCAACTTTAGAAGCAGTTTCCTTTTTCTTAGAAACCTTCTTTTCAGTTTCCTTCTGAGTAGTTTTATTGTCCTTCTCTTCAGCCATAATAAGCGTTATTAAAATTCAATTAATATTATAGTAAACTATTTCTTCTCAACTGATCGTCGGCCACTCCCCATAGTTGCTCTTTTGTTTCCTCGAACAGTTCGGTTGTTAGTCTTGGTCCTTTGTCCTCTTACTGGAAGACCTTTCGCGTGTCGAGAACCTCTGTAGCTCCCAACTTCTTTTAGTCTCTTCACATTCATCATCACTTGTCTCTTCAATTCCCCCTCTAGAACATCACCACTCTCAATTTCAGCACGAAGCTTGTTTAGTTCTTCTGCGGGAATTTTGTTTGCTCTAATATCTTTATCGATTCCAACTTTTTCTAAAATTTGATTTGATCTTGTTCGTCCGATTCCATAGATATAAGTGAGAGCAATTTCAATTCTCTTTTCGTCTGGAATATTTACACCAGCAATTCTTACTGCCATACTTTTATTTAGAATTTAAATGATTTATTAAAACTACCCTTGTCGTTGTTTGTGTTTTTTAATCTCACAAATAACAAATACTACCCCTTTTCTTTTGACAATCTTGCATTTGTCGCATCTTTTTTTAACTGAAGCTTGAACTTTCATCTTTTTCGTTAAGTTATATTACTTTAATTCAACTCTCACTCTTCTGTCATTAGAGCCTTCTTGTGATTCGGCCCTTTGTGAGATCATATGGACTCATTTCAATCTCGACTTTATCCCCTGGCATTAATTTAATGAAATGAATTCGCATCTTCCCAGAAATATGAGCTAGAACGACATGACCATTCTCGAGCTTCACACGGAACATTGTACTTGGAAGCAGTTCTACAACCTCCCCCTCGAGCTTGATTATCTCTTTCGCCATAATTCCTTTTATTAAAATTTATTAAATTTAAATTTGAACAACCAAAAAAACGAAGGTTCTTTTCGTCTCTGTCCTAAGTCTTGAATTCTTTCCCTTTCACCTTCTTTGTGCGCTTTTGATTTTCAAAAGCTACTAAATTGTAACTAAAAATTTTACTAGTTCTGATAATACCTAAAATCAATAGAGATGTCAAGGGGTTAACGCGGTATGTGTAAACATCTATTTATTATATTGACAAAAGGAATTTTCGGTGCTTTAATAATGAGTCAACAGTTCTTACTATAATCTGCAGCTACCCTGGAAACAGGGGAGGAAGGATGAATGGCTAAAATTAATGGAAGGGAATTTATTCTTGACTTAAGGGAAATCTTCAAAAGTATTGCTGGTAGTATAAAAACTATTGGCTACAAAGAGAAGGTTGTTTTGGAATTAACCAAAGAGGAAGTAATTAAAATTCAGTACTTACAGCTAGAAAATGGAAAATCTAGCAACCTTAACGCTATCCATTTAGCTCTTCTAGCAATTTGTAATGGAATAAAGCAATTAAAAGACTCTAGGAGCATAAGTTTCTCCGTTACTGTCAGCCAGGATGATACTCTGGGAGACTTGGAAAAAATTGTTTTTACATCTTTTTGCAAAAAGTGAATGTCGCCAATAGCAAACATGATTCGGATTGTTTGTGTGTATTTTAAAATGTTACTCAGGCTAAAATTGGAGTAGTGCTTACTTAAATCTAGGATTTTACAGGAGGAGCGGAAGATGCCAGAATCAAAGTTAATTTATGAGGAAAAAGTTACGCCAATTGTAATTAAGGAAAGCGAGCAAAAGGATTTGTTTAAATTGCTTACACATACAACGGACTTAGGACCTCAACTCATAAACAGTATGGGAAAGGTTTTGGGACTTATGCTGGATGCCAACCAGACATTGGCACCTGACAGAAAGGCAGTCTATTTTAATTGTGAATTCATGTACACAGATCATTCTTTGGTGCCGGTGCCAATTCATGAGAAAATTGGAAAGACTTTTCCGGATATCGAATTTGAGAAAAATTGTTCGCGTTTTGCAGCTGAAAAGGTACAGCGGACTATCTTTTCCAACCTTATCTGCTCTCATCAAAACAGGGATCCTACGAACAGCAAATGGGGCGGATCAGCTCATGTTATCTTTAAACTGATTTCCGTTTCTGGCAAAGTAATCATCCTCAGCATCATTGGCGCAGCCTCTGGTCTTAAAGAATGGGAGGATATGTCGTTGTTTCTCGGCGCTCTATATTATCTAAAGCTTGTAAAATTTAGTGATCAACAGATTCAGAACATTCTGGATGCAGCTGACGCATCAGTCGCTGGTCAGCCAGATTTTCAACCCAAAAGCACAACAATTAAGGAGTACGCTAAAAGTCTGTTTTCCAAAATTGATACGGGCCTTTTATTTAACCCTTAAAAACCGCAGTTCTTTTATCAGAAAGAAAAAAGGTGTGTTCCAAATCGGAACATACCTTTTTAATTTGAGTTTAAAAACCCACTGCTCTTACTATTTCACAACTGAAACATCAATCTTGTCCTTTGAAATTGGCAGACCTGTTAACCAGGACGGTTTCACTAAAAATTCAATTTTTTCAATTGTGGGATATCCTAGCAAGATAACACGAATTTCTTCTTCCTTTTTCTCAGCAATACTTTGCGCTAACTGCTCCGCTTCGATTATTGGCCAAGCTGTGGCTGAGGAATCTAGATACATCGTCATTGTTTTCTTTTCAAGATCAGTGATACTTTTTTTGAAAGTAACATTACTTTCAGACTCTTCTATTTCATAGCCATCTTCAACATCCTGTCTCATGCCAAGAAGTACGGCTGAATTAACATCTGCTGTCAGAAAAGTAATCAATTTAATTTTTTGCTCAACAGTGTATGAAAAACTTTTCACGACATCCTTGACCTCATTAGTAGAAGAAGCTCCTATAATTTCTTTTTCAACTGAGTCAAACATCGCACTCATTTCAACTCCTAATTGGGCTTTCACTTCTTCTTCAAGACTTTTTTCTAAAGCTGTAATTGTTTTTTCACGAGCCCTTGCGATATCAGCTATCGAGATCATGGATAATTTCTTGTTTGAATCCGGAGAACCTCCATCTGTCATTGGTTCGAAAGATTTCACTTCAAATTTATCATACTGTGGTTTCCCCTTAAATCCCTCAATCGTAAAAGCGGAAGAACCGATATTAAACTCCTCCCCTGGCTTATCAGCAATCACAGCGGCTTCGACTGTGCCAGGATTATCATTTTCCATTCCCGGAACTGTAACGCCCTTAATAAGTCTAAACAGCTTACCTTCTTTAGAGAGAACTCTTGTAGTCGCAACAAGGGGTTGTTCTTTTTTTGAATACTTATTATATATAGTAACTTTTCCTTTTGCTTTTCCATCATCAGTCGCGTAGGTCTCACCAGTAGCATTGAACTTCATTGTCTTTTGAACTGTCATTTCCTTGTATTGCCCTGGAATAACACCTTTCTCAAAGCCGCTTTTATCTGCGCCTTCTTTGACTGAAATTTTAATCTCTTTAGAAAAATCTTTCTTTCTTGGATGAATTTTAATTTCAGCCTGTGGATAATTCATATACCCCCAAGCAGTAAAACCACCAATTCCAACAAATGAAAAGGCTATCATAATAGCAAATCCCCAGCGCCTTATAAATCCCTTTTGGTTTTTTGACTGGACAATTTCCTTCTCAACCCTCTTTACTTGTTTTTTCATCTCTTTTATGGACTCCTTTGGTTTCTTGGGCTCTATTCCAAAAAATTCTTCTGCTTTCTTCGAAGTTTCTTCATCAAAGCTTTTTAAATTGAGCTCTTCTGTTACCTTGAAATCTCCTCCCTCGGACGATTGCTTCTGCAAATCAAAACTGGTAGCTAATACTCTTCCGTTACTTGGACCTTTTTTTGATTCTTGCATTTTATCTCCAAAGTCGACTGAACGAGAAACAACTGTTTTGCCTCCTCTTGGAATTGTTTTCATGGCTGGGTTTGCTTCGGAAGAATTCTTCCCTTCTGAAGGAGTGATTTTTCTGACAGTTTTAGCTTGTCTGTCCATTGTATCAACTCTTTTTATTAGGTCGTTTTGTTTATCAACGGTTGTTACTGGCTTCAAATCAGACATCTCTTCCAAACTTGCAGAAACGGTCTCTTTATTTTTTTTCTGCTTTATCTGTGGAACTTTTTCATTCTTAAAATCTGTTTTTCTGGGATATAATTCTTCGCGCAATTCATTCGGTGAGATTAAATTTGGTTCTTGTTTTTTAATATCACTTTTGATATTGTTCTCCTTTTTATCATCAATGATTGGCTCCGGAATAATTCCATCAAAAAATGTCTCTGAACCTATATCGCTGGTCACAAATTCTTCTTTTGTCATCTTGATTTCACCTTTGAGTTCTTCAGTTTGATTGTTTGCTTCCTCTTGGATTTCCATTGGCTCAGTTTCCTTTTCAGTCTTTTCGACTTTCTTTAACTCGCTACTCCCTTTCAAATCAGTTTCTGCAATCTCTTGTGTTTTTATTTCAAGGCGCTTGATAACTTTCCTAGCCTGGGGATCGTTAGTTGCGATTACTATTGTTTTTCCGTACTTAGCCGACTCTTTTTTCAACAATTTCAAATTGATAATTCCCTGTGTCAAGGCTGCGTTCTTCGGAACAACAATGCAAATCTCACTAGATTTTTCGTCTCTTATTTTATCCAAAACACTGGTTATTTCTTCGTCTATGTCGATATAAATCGTCTTATGCATAAAATTCCACTTATCTTTTTATTTTAAATCTTTTTAGTTTTGTATTATTTTCACTGCTTTTCCAAGTACATTAGAAAGTACCTTCTCTTCCCCAGTTAAGCCCAGCACTAAGTTTGCAAGCCCCATTGGTGCTACTAATTGCGGACTCTTTAACTGCTTTGTTTGATCTACAATGTTCACTACATCCCTTGGTTGAATAAAACTCACTTTTGGTTGTGAAGATATTGGTATATTATCAATCCACTCACCTTTTGCTAAAATTCTTCCTATTCCTGGCAGACCACTGCCTCCACCACAAAGCAGGATCCTTGGAGGCAAAAGGTCATAATTAGAAAAACTATCCAGTGCAATCTCAAGCCCAGAAGCCCAAATTTCACAATCTGATTCAAAAATTTTGTCTACCCTTTTTGTCATTTCAGGAGAAAGTCTTCCTAGCGAGTATTTCATTTTCAACTTTTCCGCCTCATCAAACCCCAGGTCTAAAGAGGTCGCAAGTCGTTTCGTAAAGGCCCTTCCCCCAAAAGCATACATGACCGTTCCTTCTAATCCCCCATTTCTTACTAGCGCAACATCGGTTGTTCCCCCTCCAATATCAATAATGATAGCACCGAAATCTGGGTTGTTGTATGTGCCCATTGACTGCGCAACTGCATATGGCTCTGCAGCAATCGAAAGCAATTCCAAATTTAACTCATTCGCAATTTTATGAAGTGCCCCCAGGTGCATCATTGGCGCATAAGCATTAAAAACACTAATAGAGACGTCTCTTCCTTGAAAACCCATTGGATCAGAGATGCGATATCCATCTATTTTTACACCCACAATAGCAGCATTAATAAGCTCAACATCTATTTCATTATGACCAGTTTCCCATGCCAGTTGCTTTCTAATCCGATCGAATGCTTTCCATTGGACTTTCGAAATTATATTTTTAAGTTCTGGCATATCAATTCTAATTTCAGGTTTTGCGCGCTCATAGTGAACGGTGGTTGTTGTTCCTTTGACTAATTCTCCTGCAATTCCCATAATAGCTCTTTGCACATTTTTTATTCCAGCCATTTCTTCTGCTTCATCGATTGCACCACGACAAGTTTCGATCACTCCATTAATGTCACTGACAGCTCCTGAGATCATGTTTCTAAGCTTTTGTCTTCTCTTTCCAAAACCAACTACAATCCCTTTTTGATTGTCCTCATCCACTCTAAAAACAAGCACTTTCACAAACTCAGTGCCGATATCAAGCGAAATCACATAATCACTCCCAGATGACTTTCTGGAAAAAATCTTTTTAAATAGTTGCATTTTGTTTTTTAAGGGGTGTTTTCAATTGTCTCTTTCCAGGCAATTCTCTGGAAATCAAACTAGAAAGTTTCCTTCTTCTGTCCGTAGCATCATTGTAGCATATTTTTTGATTTGTTTGAAATTCCTCTTTGTGATGTTTTATTTTCTATTTTTTATTAAAAATTTTTCAATTGATTTCAAGATTCCTACTTCTCCGAGTCCAATTTCTTCCAAAATTTCATCCCTTGCACCATGTACAGTAAAAAAATCTGGCAGACCAAGATTCTTAACTGCAACTCCAATGCCGCTATTTAAAACAAACTCATTAACAGCGCTTCCAGCACCTCCAGCAATTACATTGTCTTCGACTGTAATGAAAAATTTATGATCTTTTGCAAGCTCTTTTAAAAGTTTTTCGTCTAATGGTTTTATAAAGCGCATATCAACAAGCGTAGCTCCGATCTCCTTAGCAGCTCTCCTCGAATTCTCAACCATCGATCCAAATGCTAAAATGGCAACATCCCTTCCTTTTACAAAAACTTTAGCCTTTCCAAGCTCAATTGAAATATCTTTGCCTTTTTCATACTTATCACTCCCACCTCCCCTTGGATACCTAACAGCCACAATCCCCTTGTAATCATATCCAAAATCAAGCATCTTATAGCACTCATTCTCCGAAGAAGGAGCCATTAAAACTAAATTCGGAATTGGACGTAAAAAAGAAAGATCAAAAGTACCCGCGTGGGTTGCACCATCAGCTCCAACGATGCCTGCTCGATCAATAGCAAAAAGAATGTCTAATTCCTGTAAGGCTACATCATGAATCAACTGGTCATAGGCACGTTGTAAAAATGATGAATAGATTGCTACTACTGGCTTTTTCTTTTGACAAGCAAGACCAGCAGCGAAGGTTACAGCATGTTGCTCTGCAATTCCAACGTCATGATATCTCTCTGGGAACTCTCTGCTAAATTTTGCCAATCCTGAACCCTCACACATCGCAGGTGTAATTGCATGCAAGTCGCTTTCTCTCTTTGCCTTATCACAAATCCACTGGGAAAATACTTTCGTATAGGTAATGTTGGAATTTTTTGGTCCATTGTTTTTTCCAGTAACCGGGTCAAAAGGTTTTACAGCATGCAAAGAAAAGGCGTCGTCTTCAGCAAATTTATATCCTTTTCCTTTTTTTGTTACAACATGTAAAAATTTAGGTCCTTTGATATTTTTCAAATTTTCTAGAACTTCTGTGAGTGTTTTTATGTCATGTCCATCGATGGGGCCATAATACTTAAATCCTAATTCTTCAAAAAATGTTCCTTTTGTAATAAGCCCTCTGGTGTAAGAATCTGCTCTGCGCATAAAATCTTGAACTCCAGGAGATACCCTTCCTAGAACTTTCTCTCCTTTACCGCGTAACTTTAAATATGGTTCAGACGAGATAAGCCTCGTAAGATACTTTCTCATACCTCCCACGTTTGGAGAAATTGACATCTTATTGTCGTTTAAAACAACTAAAACATCAGCCTTGATGTCGCCTGCGTGATTAAGCGCCTCTAATGCCATCCCTCCTGTAAGCGCTGCATCACCAATTACAGCTATCACTTTTGGTGAATTTAGTTTTCCTTTATTTGCAATCGTCATTCCAACTGCGGAGCCGATCGATGTACTGGAATGTCCCACTCCAAGAGCATCATATTCACTCTCACTACGACGAGGAAACGGTGAAAGCCCTCCTTTTTTGCGAATTGTATACATTTTATCTTTTCGTCCTGTGAGAATCTTATGTGGATAGGCTTGATGACCTACGTCCCAAATCAGGAGGTCTTTTGGTGTATCAAAAACACGATGAAGGGCTACTGTTAATTCAACTACCCCTAAATTTGAACCAAAATGGCCGCCTGTTTTTGAAACTGTTTCAATTACAAATGCTCTTACGTCTTCACAAAGATTCTCCAGACGTTCCACTGGTAATTTTTTGATATCACTGGGGAAGTTTACTGAATCCAAAACCTTCCTTTTTTTGTTTTTTTTCTTCATCTATTTAATCCAATGTAATTAAAAGACACCTATCTATACAACAATATTAACAAGTTTTCCGATAACATATATCACTTTTTTTATCTCTTTTTGCTCTATGAACTTTTGTACATTTTCACTTTCAAGCGCTAATTTTTTAGCTTCTTCCTCTTTGACATCCTTTGAAACTACAACTTTATCTCGAAGTTTCCCATTGACCTGCACTACGAGTTCGATTTCGCTATCAATAATATTCTCTTTATTATATTTTGGCCAAGATTGATTACAAACAGAATCTTTTCCTCCAATTTTTTCCCAAAATTCTTCTGCGAGATGAGGCATCATTGGTGAAAAAACGAGTGCCATTACTTTCCTCACTTGCGCCGCTTCTTCTTTATTGAAAACGGCTTTATTTTCCTTCGCCCAATTTGTGAATTCCATAAGTCTTGCGACTGCTGTGTTAAATGAAAGTCTTTCTAAGTCTTCACCAACAACCTTTACCGTTTTATCAATCATCGAAAGATTTCCTAGACCAACACCTTCTCCTTTGAGCTCAGAAAAAAGAGTCCACAACTTCTTTACAAATTTGCTCATCCCCTCTACGCCAGAGTCTCTCCAATCCCCTCCTTGTGAAAAGTCTCCTAAAAATCTCAAATACATTCTTGTTGTATCTGCACCATATTTTTCAATCATATCATCTGGATTGACAACATTTCCCTTTGATTTCGACATTTTCGCTCCTTCTTTTGTGATAAGTCCATGCCCAAAAAATCTTTTATACGGCTCCTCAAAATCAATAAGCCCCAAATCCTTGAAAACCATAGTTACAAACCGTGAATAGAGTAAATGCAACACAGTGTGTTCTTTTCCACCAATATAACTGTCTACTGGAAGCCACTTTTTCGTTCGCTCTGGATCAAAAGCATTGTCATTGAACTCAGTTGATGGATATCGAAAAAAGTACCATGATGAGTCTACAAATGGATCTGAAACATCAGTTTCTCTTTCAGCCTCCGCGCCACAAACCGGACAAGTTGTTTTCACAAACTCTTCGTTCCGCGCCAAAGGTCCCTTTCCAGTTCCTTCGGGAAGAAAATTTTCCATTGGCGGTAATTCGACTGGTAAACTTTCGTCTGGAACAGGAACTGCAACAGGACTAATATCTCCCACGATATTCTCCGTAATGTAGTCAGTTAGTTTTGGACAACTAGCAGTGATAAAGTGTTTTAATCCATCCCATTTTTCCAAAACAACATCATCCAAATCAACAAGTTTGTAGTGTTCTGGGTCAATATACGGATCGTCTTTTGAGAAAATCACCCTAGTCTCTTTTAAGACACTTTTATTAACTGACTTCCAGTCAATTTTATGTTTCCAGAACTTTTCTAACGAATCAACATCAGCAGTTGGCCATGCTTTTCGTAGTGCGTCCCAGTCTCTTCGCGGACCATCTCCAACAGCGGCGGCAACTAAAAATACTTTTTTTAGTTTCTGATTTGTTCGCCCAAGATAGTGCATGGCAGCTCCAGAACCAAGACTGTGACCAACAATCACGTCATTTTCTCCCATTTTGTCCATGTAGACCTTGATTTCATTCATCCACTCTTCGAATTTTGGACTTTCAGGTGATGGCATTGTTGGTGAAAAAACTTCACAACCTGCTTTTTCTAACTTCTTTTTTAATTCAGGAAACCAATTACACTCACCGTTACCTTCAAAACCATGGAGAAACAGAACTTTTGTTTTATTCTCCTTTTTCGCACATTCCTTGCACCATACGATTGGAATCGGAGGCCCCCAATACCTTTGACGAGAAACACACCAATCTCGTAATTTGAAATCGATTGATTTTTTCCCAACTTTTTCTTTCTCAAGCCACTTAAGTATTTTAGTTTTAGCTTCATCAGTTTTTAGTCCATCTAAAAATCCGGAATTAATCATGATTCCATTGTCAGTAGCACACTCCTTTCCTGAAGTAAGCGTCTTCCAGGCATAATGATAATTCGTATATGGTAGTTCTTTATCAACTTCCTTTTCTTTGACCCAGAAAATTTTATGCTTACCTTCGTCTTCCTTCTTAATTTCTTTCTTAGTCTCATCTGCTAGTTCAAAATAAACCCAATTAATGACTCCATATCGGTTTTCATCTTTATGCACAGCAAAATAACTTGCGTGGATTTCAAATTGAGATTTTTTAACGAATTTCAAGTTTGCATATCCAGTCTCTTCCGT
This sequence comes from bacterium, assembly GCA_018675685.1. Lineage (GTDB taxonomy): Bacteria > Patescibacteriota > Minisyncoccia > Moranbacterales > DUUL01 > UBA2772. Next base: position 68,634 of record JABGXP010000020.1, on the reverse strand, counting down.
GACTTCGCGCCTAGCTGCATTTATTATATCTTCATTATCTTTAGCACCACCAATAATAAAAGACTTTCCTGGATAATCTTTCCAGCTAATCATTAAAAATTTCCCTGTCTTTGGGTTTTTAACAACTCCATAAACGACATTTCTTTTAACGGTTTTTCTGTCCTCTCTAACAGGAAGATCACTTGTTTTTTTAGCTGGAAAATAAGGTGCCACAACTTGCCTAATCTCAATTCCAAATTTATTTGCAAATTCGAAATCTCTCTGGTCATGAGCTGGGACTGCCATAATCGCTCCTGTTCCATAGCCCGCCAAAACATAGTCAGCGACCCAAACTGGGATTTTATCACCGTTAACAGGATTTATAGCCGAAACACCTTTCAATTCAACTCCTGTTTTAGTTTTTTCATCGTTCTTCCTTTCCTGCTCTGACTTACTGATCGCCTTCTTTGCATACCTCTCGACTTCATCAAAATTTTCAATAGCTTCCCTTGCTTTATTTACAAGCTCATGCTCTGGCGCAAGCACCATGTATGTTGCACCAAAAAGTGTGTCAGGTCTTGTTGTAAAAACTTCTAATTCGCTCTTTTCTTCCCCAGTATATTCAACTTTAAACTTAATATTCGCACCTTCGCTTCGCCCAATCCAGTTTCGCTGATTTGTTTTTACATCCTCAGGCCAATCGATCCAGTCCAAATTTTTCAAAAGTCGATCAGCATATTTTGTGATCCGAAAAAACCATTGTTTTAATTCTCGTTTATCAACAAAACTGTCACATCTCTCACATTGTCCCTGAATCACCTGTTCATCCGAAAGAACGGTTTTACAAGAAGGACACCAATTAACTTTTGCTTTCTTTTGATATGCTAAACCTTTCTTAAACATCTGAAGGAATATCCATTGGGTCCAGCGATAATACTCTGGTTTATAGGTTTCCACAGTCCGTGACCAATCAAACATATTTCCAATTGAACCTAGCTGCCTGTAAAAATTCTTCTCCGTTCTCTTCGAAACCTCGTCTATATGTTCTCCGATTTTCATTGCATAGTTCTCACTATGAATCCCAAACCCATCTAATCCGATTGGCTCAAACACATCATACCCTTGCATTCTCTTGAAGCGTCCGAAGGTATCAACTCCTGTGTATGTATAGACGCCGCCCACATGCAATCCTTCAGCTGAGGGGTATGGAAACATCATCAAGTTATAAAAAGGTTTTTTTGCACCGTCAAGCTTGATTTCGAAAAGTTTCTTTTCTTGCCAAATTTTTTGCCATTTCTTTTCAATTTTCGCAAAGTCATATCTTGGGGCAATCTTTCCTTTTTTCATTATATTAACTTTAATTTTATAAGGTTTGTTCTCAATATATCTAGCTTATAGTAGATATTGGTTTTTTTCAAGACATCTTTACTTTTAATTTTCTTTCCCATAAATAAATGCTATACTATTTCCAGACTAGAGTAATAAAAAATAAAATGCGAATCATTATTCTGCTTGTTCCAATTGCTTGTGGTTTGGTAGCCTTTACTAATTTCATTGAAAGGGATTTTTTTGAATTCTTTTTGTGGTCTTTTGCGGCTGCAATGCTTTTTTTAGCTATCCTTCCAATCACATTTGACTCTGATAAAAAGGCAGTGCCTGTTTATCAAATTTTTGGAGCGTTGCTCGTTTTATTAGCGATAATTCCAGCAATAACCTATTTTGATGTCTTGAAACTAAAAATTTCGACTATAAACGCTTTGATTTATAGTGGGATATTCGGATTTGTAATAACCTCCATTCTTGTTATCATCCGACCAAAAAGCTAGCTTCTAAAATTAAAAAACACGGTAAGCTCGTGTTTTTTAATAAAGAAAAATAAAAACAGGGCTGTGCGCTCCCTGTCTTTTTTTCTATGTCGAACCGACAATATCTAGAAATTCCCTCTGTTTTCGTAGTGTCTTTTTGGTGGTTGTGCTTCATTAACATTCAATTCACGTCCATCAAGTTCTTTTTGATCTAACTCAGCAATTGCTTTTTGAGCTTCGTCTTCTGTTGACATTTCAACGAATCCGAATCCTTTTGATCGACCAGTCATCTTGTCGATAATAACTTTTGCTGACTCAACTTGACCAACCTGTGTAAAGTGTTCTGCTAGTAGCTCATCTGTTACTCCATAACTAATGTTTCCCACGAAGAGCTTTTTTTTGTTAACTTCTTGTTCTTGTTCCATTTGTAAACTTAAAAAATTTATACCTGTCTGCAAGTTTTGTTGCGTATTTATTTTTAACGATTCCTTGATATAAAATCGCACACATTACATCAGTTCATGTTAAAAAAGTTTCTACAACCTTACATACAGCTACAGTATGAGGTATTGTCTAATAAAAGTCAACATTTAAGGAAAATTTTTGGTTTTAAAATATTTAGTACTGGCTTCAAAAAAGAAAATGGTCTATACTGTTTAATGAATTATTTATTAAGAATATATGAGAAAAAAATGAAAAGCCTATCCAAGGCAACACTCGCCTTTTTTTGTGCAACAATGGTCACTGGTTGCTCCACTACTAGTCTACCAAACACAGAACAAACTGGTCAGAATGTTGGTGAGAATAAAAATTCCAAAATTACCGAATATGACCTAGAAGCTCAACAAGAAAGACAGAAAGAGGCTCTAGGAGAAACAAAAAAAACGAAAAGTGCGCCGGAACCAAAAGCACCAAAAGTAACTAAACAATTAACAAAAAGGCTTATGGAATTGAAAGAATTAACTTCGCTTGATTATAAAGAAAAATATAAGGGCGCTAAAATCAAAACAACTCTCGGAAAAATTGAGGTTGAATTTTACTCAGAGGACTCTCCTGCTACTGTCAATAATTTCATGAAATTAGCACATGAAGGATTTTATGATGGCATTAAATTTCACAGAATAATTGCTGATTTTATGATTCAAGGAGGAGACCCAAATTCTAAGAACGATGATCAACCTAGCTCATGGGGGGTTGGTGATCCTGGCTATTCCTTTCCTGATGAATTCAATTCACACAAATTAGTTCGGGGTTCTCTTGCAATGGCAAACTCTGGACCAAACACAAATGGCTCACAGTTTTTCATTGTAACAAAAGAAGAAACTAGTTGGTTAGATGGTAAGCATACAAATTTTGGCTTTATAGTAAACGGAATGGATGTAGTTCAGAAGATTGAAGAAGCTCCAACTGACTCTAGTGATCGACCTATTGAGCCAATTGTAATCGAAAAAATAACCCTTATTGAAAAATAATAGTTCAATCTAAGAAAGTTTTATCTAAATTAAATTATAAAAAATAAAAATGAAAGAGATTCAAGAAATTTTCAATGAGCTAAAAGAGGCGAAAAGAGAACAATCCGAAATCCGCGCTGAATATAAAGACGCTTTGACTCAGAATCAAGAATATCAGGAATTAGTTGAGAAGTTAGATGAATTAAAGTTGCGGAAAAAAGAGCTTGAAACAATTGCTCAATCACAAATGGGTACTCGCTGGGATCGTATTGATGATTTAAAGATGACAATAGCAGATCTAAAACAAATTCAAAATGACATTGCAATGACAACTCTAATGGAAGGTAAACCGGTTGAAGTTGTTGACGAATATAATAATCTATATGAACCGAATTTTTCCGTCTCTTTTAAGAAAACAAGTGCCAAACAAATAGAAGAAAAACCAACTCCTCAAGACGCTCCCCCTCAAATAACTACAGCTGAGGAAACTTCCGAGACGGAAGATTCTGAAATTGAATAAAGTTTATTTTTGTTCTATACTCTAAAGTAAGATCTAAAAACAAATAAACAAATAAAAGATGGCAAGAAAAAAGCCAGTTACCCTTGTTATTCTTGATGGTTGGGGCGAATGGAGTAATCCACAAGGAAATCCAGTTCCAATTTCCAACTTGCCAACAATTGACAAATTAAATAAATACTATCCGAAAACATTGCTCCAGGCATCGGGGATGTCCGTTGGTCTTCCCTGGGGAATTTATGGCAATTCTGAAGTTGGACACCAAACAATAGGAACTGGTCAAATTATTTATCAATTTCTACCCGTTATTACGGCAGCAATTGAAAATGGTAAGTTTTTTGAAAATGAAACGCTTTTAAAAGCTGTTGCATGGACAAAAGAACATAACTCGAGTCTACACTTGATGGGGATGATTAGTAATGGCGCTGTGCACTCTCACATCGACCACCTTAATGCGCTCTTGGAGTTTGCAAGTGAACAAAAACTAGAAAATGTATATATCCATGGTATTACTGATGGACGTGATACTCCGCCAAAAGCTGCTATCGATTTTATTAATAAAATCCAGAATCGTACAGAAGCCTTAGGAGTTGGAAAAATTGCCTCTCTTATAGGGAGATACTTTACGATGGATAGGAATAAAAATTGGGATCGAGTTGAAAAAGGTTTTAGATTGATGACCGAAGGAGAGGGTACAAAAGAGACTGACCCAGTAGCAGCAATTGAAAAACAATACAAAGAGAATACTACAGACGAATATATCAAACCAATCGTGATAACAGACTCTTCAGGTGAGCCTATAGGAGGGATAAAAGACAATGATGCTGTGGTTTTTTTCAATTTCAGAAAAGATCGTGCTAGACAAATAACTCAAGCCTTTGAACAACCGAATTTTGATAGATTCAAAGAATCTAAAAAGTTGAATAATGTAATGTTCTGTTGTTTTTCTGAATATGAAAAAGGTCTTTGCTCTAACATAGCCTTTCCTTCTCAAGAAATCACAACGAGATTGGGGCAAATATTTGAAGAAAACAAACTCTCTCAGTTGAGAATTGCTGAAACTGAGAAATTCGCTCATGTAACATATTTCTTCAACGGAGGAGCAGAAAAACCCTATAAAGGCGAAGATCGAATCCCTGTGCTCTCAAAAAACGTTCCTTCTTATGCAGATGTTCCTGAGATGAGTGCGCTTGAAGTCACAGACAAACTCATTGATGTACTAAAAGACAAAGAGAAGGATTATGATTTTATTCTCGTTAATTACGCAAACCCTGATATGGTTGGGCACACTGGCGATATAGGAGCTGCTGTGACTGCACTAGAAATAACCGATAAGTGCTTGGATCGTTTAATTACAACAGTAATCGAACAAAATGGTTGCTTGCTTATAACAGCTGATCATGGGAACGTTGAAGAGATGACAAATTTAAGAACTGGAGAGAGAGACACTGAGCATTCAACCAACCCTGTTCCTTGTTGGTACATTACAGCTACAAACCATCGAGATGAAGCACTGGAAGAGATCAAAAACCATCCAATAGAAGGTATGCTTGTTGATCTTACTCCCACAATACTAGAATTAATGGAGATTCCAAAAGGCCCAGAAATGTCAGGACAGAGCCTTTTAGAGATACTAAATGTAAATCGTTAAAGACCAAATCTTTTATACTTATATCAAAAAACCCAATTAATTGGGTTTTTTGATAACTTTCAAATATAATCTTTGTAATGAGAAATTATTCTATTTCCATATCGATGTCTATCGCCTCAACAATACACTCGTCAGCTGCTTTCTTTACCACATCGCTGACAACTGCACACTCTTCTCCTCTTGGCTCGTCCTCGCATTCATCAATCCGCTCGTTAATAACAATCGCCTTCCCTTCTTCACTCAACTTGAAAACTGAAGGACACATTTCCGTGCATCTTCCACAACCAACACATCTTTCTTGGTCAATTTTTATTTTCATATATCTGTTTACTTACTTTATTTATCAGACAATAATTATCTATGTCATTATAACAAATTCCTATAAAAACTTAAAGTTTCCTCAAGGCGACTATTCCTATTTATTTTCTAATTCTTTTTTTCTTTCTAAGTATTGCATGACAGTTGTAACATATTCGGCATGACTCCAGGTGAGCGGAGCTGCTGAAAGGTGTTCCCCTTTATCTGAACTAATTTGTTCTGGGAGTAGTCCAGCGTTAGTTGTTTGCGCAGAGACCCACTCAAAAGTTTTTTTAACCTCCTCTAGAGCGTCTAGTGTCTTGGCTTTTTTAATTCGATATTGTGCGACCCAAAGAGTTGTTATAATCCAAGGATTTCCAGGGGCATCATCATCAACTCTGTGATATTCATCACCAACATACCTCATGACTCCACCAACTTTGGTCTTGCAAAAGAGTTCTCTTTCAACAACATCAAAAACATCATCTAACATGGTATCGTTAATATCCAGAATATCAAAATAGAATAAACCGAAGAAACTACTGATGTCAATTGTATTATCAAACCCAAACCCCTCTTTATTGGGCATTATTCTGTTGTAGAAATATCCATTATCACTGTTATATAGATACTTCACTGTTAGGGATTTTATCTCCTCTGCTTCATGTAGGTATTTCTTTGCGTCCTCTTCTTTTCCAAGAACTTTTGCAAATTTACTCGCTGCTAAAAGTCCCCCATATACCGTACTGCAAGTAAAAGTAGATATTCCATATTTTTGCTCCCAAGGGTCATAACTTTCCTTTGGTAATCCGGTTCTTTTATCACGATAGTGATACATAAACTCCGCTGCCTTCTTTATTAGTGAATTATAGACACTTTCGATAAACTCTATATTCAAACTTGCCTGATAATATTCCCAAAGTGAGAATATAATTAAAGCTGTTTCATCCTCTTGGATGGCAAGCTGCTTCTTCCCCTCCTTAGACCAAGGATGCCAAGAGCTTCCAACCGATTTATCGCTTCTGTATTTATGAAAAAAATACCCCTCTTCCGAAATCACGTCATTGCAAAATTCAAAAAACTTTCTAGGGATTGTATGGTATTTAGCTTTTATCAAAGACAGCGCAACGAACGCTCCGTCTCTTGGCCATACATATGCATATGTGTCACGACCATATTGCAACATATCAGAATCAGCTGATGCTATAATTCCACCTTCATTTCCTATGTGCGTTCGAATTATTAATAATGATTTTTTGAATAAGTCGACAGACTCCTTATTCATATCCTTGAAATCCAGATTATTCTTGTTTACCCAAGCACTCCAATAGTCCTCTGTTGATTCAAGGAGGTGATTTGCCGTCCTTGTTAAAACATATTGATGTAATTTCCTCGCCTCTGCCAAAATTTTGGCAGCACTAATCCAATAGTCAACAACTTTCTTTTTATGTCCTTCTATTTCGAATGTGAATGCTATTACTGAATCAACTGGTCCATGCTCAATAGGGTTCTTCTCTAGCTCACCATCCTCTGCATCTTTCCATGTTCCTATTTTGCCTTCAATTCCATAGTTTCCAATGCAATAGTCATCAAAACTTGTATTTCCTTGTCTTCCGCCTACTATAAAGACCCTTCTTCCCTCGTAATGAATAATAACTTCTTCTTCAGGGTCATAGTAACCAGTGTCCCTTCTCTCTGTATCATATATTCTAAATTGCTGATGAAAAAATAATTTTATTTTTCGTTTTTCGTCCCAAAGATTGCTGATCGTCACATTTCTTAAAAAAATACACTTCTCGTTATAAACAGTGTCCTTAAAATCAAGTTTGATGCCAAGCTCCTTGTTAACCATTTCCACCTTGGAAACAAGTGAGTCCGTTTGATAATCCATAGTTACTTTCCAAGCAGCCTCCTCAATCCAAGAAAAATCACCATCAATCATAATCCCTATTCTATGCACACAACCACTTCCTGCATGATTCTCTAATCCAACATAGTGATAATAGAAATCACGAACACGGGCTTTGTTGTCAAAGCATAATAGCATATTTCCATTACCTAATACGAGAGATTTTGGCATTTTTATTTTATTTCAAAACTTATTTTTTTGTTTCACCTGAAACCACAAAGCGTCATAACTGCTAATTTCAAAGCAGAGATTACTCCACTGCATCATCCAAAATTTTATATGCTTTTTTTCTTGTTTTAGCTTTTTCAATCTTACTTGCCAAGTCTTTGTATCCAAAAACATCGCCCACCCACCTCGCAAAATCATTCTCTTCCCCTTTTGCATGATAATTATAAAGGTCATCATCAATGCGCAAAAGAGCATCCCTTAACTCTGCAAGATTCTTCACTACTGGTCCATAATGAAACCAAAAATCTTCGTTTGGAGATGTATCGAAAGCTTTTATTTTCTTAACCTCAACTGTATTTTCGCTGTCTTTGTGAGTTTTAGCTACAGACTCTTTCACTGCCTCCTCATTTGCAGCTTCCTCATCCTCGTTGTTGACAATAAGTTGTTTAAATAGATTCATTTTTGTTTTTATAAGATTTATATATATTAATTTAAGTTCACTGCTCTTTTTTAGGCTTTTACTGGAGAGTTTTGACCAATTCTTATTTTCATATCATTTAGTGCATTCATGAAAGCTATAAAGGCATCATGAGGCGTCTCATATGGATTGAAATATTTATGAACATCACCATCAGCAAAATACTTGGTACACATATAATAAAAATGGTCTGAGGTCTGCAGCTTTCTCCAGTCATCAATGATTCCTTCGTTTTGAGTATTGAGAACATCCTTTTCTAGTGCATAGACTTTTTCTAAAGCATCTGTTTGCAATGCATTTGAGCGCCAAGCAGAAAGATCTCTTTCTTCATCTGCCCAGGAAATAAAATCAAAAAAATCTATTTTGCCTTTACTCTCAAGTTTTTCAATTGCTTCGCTTGGTGTCATAAAGCCGTTTGATGGATTCTGCAATACAAACTCTGGTAAATGGCCTAGAAAATCAAAGATTCCTGAATCCTCCCATTGATGTTCACCGAATGTTTCATAATCCATAAAAAGATTGATTAATTCACCACTGCCGTTGTGTTCAGAAATCCAATCTGCAAAAGTTCTTGCTGACAATGGATGCTCTGCCCAGTTATGATCAGAGAAGCGAAATGCGATATCATCAGATAATTTATAGTTTTTCAATAGTAATTTCAAATTATCGCATCCAGCAGCTTCATAGAGAAAATTGGGACTTTTCCAGTCCAATACTTTTTCAGCCCCCTCAGCTATTATACCCTTGTAGCCCATTGATTCAACTTTTCTTGCCAAGTCATTGTTGTATATTAATTCCGTATTACGAAAAACCGTTGGGACAACTCCAAATAAGCTAACTATTTTTTCTTTATGTTTCTCGACTTGATAAATGAATTCTTCCTGGGAATACAAGAAGGCTAAGGAATGATAATATGTTTCGCTTAAAACCTCTGCTCTTCCAGTTGCAACTAGTTCTTGAAATGACCTTAAAACATTTGGTGCAAACTGCTCCAGCTGATCCAGATAAACCCCAGAAAAAGAAAAGCTTATTCTGAAATCAGGATGTCTGTTTAATAAATTCAAAAGAATTTTATTTGTTGGTAAATAGCATTTTCTAGCAACTTTCTGAATAATCCAGCTATTATTTAGATTACCTTCAGAGGCATCGTTGAAATAGTTATGATCCTTACCAATATCAAAAACTTTGTAGTTTTTGACTCTATATGGTTGATGCACTTGAAAATAGAAACAAATATTAGGCATTTTCTCTTTTAATCAAATTAATTAGTAATAATGTTCTGACATTTTATATTCAAATATCAACTTCTCGAAAACTCTTCGGCACTCAAAAGCTGCCTTATCCCAGGTCATAGCTTTTGCCTCCTTCTCTCCCATTTCAATTAAATGTGTTTTTAGGGAGTTATGATCTAGAACTGACACTATTTTATTCGCCATTTCATCAATATCCCAAAAATCAACTTTTAACGTATTCACTAGGACCTCACTCACTCCAGATTGCTTTGAGATTATCGTGGGAGTTCTTTGTAACATTGCCTCTAAAGGAACGAGTCCGAATGGCTCTGAAACAGAAGGCATCACAAAAACATCAGCCATATTCATCACTGCCTCACCTTCACTCTTATTATACCAATCTGTGAAAACAAATCTATCTGAAATTTTCAAATGTGCTGCAAGTTCGATCATATCCGACAACATATCTCCGCCACCCGCTAGAATAAAGGTTACATCGTCTCTGATTTCAGAAATTTTTGCAGCTGCTTTGACAAAACATTCTGGTCCTTTTTGCAGGGTTACCCTTCCGGCATACAAAACAATTTTGTTATGGATATGCCTCTCGGAAGATTTAAAGCAATAATCCTCGGAATCAATTCCATTATGTGCGACAATAATTTTCTCTGGACTAACCTCATATTGTTCGATCAGTCTACTTTTGACATGATGGCTTATTGCAATTATTTTATCTGCCTTCTCAAAACCCTCTTTTTCAATTTCATACTCACGTTGCCCAGGATTTCCGCCACTCCGATCAAACGCTGTGTTATGAATATGGACGACCAACGGCTTACCGCTAACTTCCTTCGCCACGATTCCCGCTCTAAATGTCATCCAATCATGAACATGAATCACATCGAAAACCTCTTTTTTGGCTATTATAGCAGCTTTATTAGCATATCTCCAAACTTCCTCGAATAGATTAACACCATATTGATCCTTTGAATCAAAATTTCCTGAGTCACTTGAATATATGAAATTATCGATGGTTCCCCCTCGCTTCTTTAGATACTCTACCAAAGAACTGTACTTTGTAGAATTCATATAAGGCATTAAAAGCGAATCGACTTTCTCTATTTTTAATCCTTCAATTCTATCAACATCTTCTCTTCCAACACTCACTCTGTCAGCAACCAATAAGTTTAGGAAATGACTTTTTGCGCCTCTTGGTGCCCTTGGAACAACAAAAGTAACTTTCATTCCAAGCCTCACCATACTCTTAGTTAGTCCATGACAGGCAACACCAAGACCCCCCACACTATACGGTGGAAATTCCCAGCCAAACATTAGTACTCTTGGTTTTGCTAATTGCACTGCGTAATTATGATAATTCTATTTTTGTTTATGTTTTTACTACACAAAATACCAGTCTTTTACAACTGACACACACTGCATAGGTTTCACTTAATAGTGTACCATAAATCTCAATATTATAAAAACTTTTTTTGCCTCTTTTTTATTTCTAAATTCTCAGAAAAAATACTTTTTAAAGACTACTTTTTCCCTGCCACAATAAAGATATTTCGCTTGAACTTCTCTTTTGTTTTCTTCTTTTGACCAAACGTAAAACCACTCTCAATAATTTTAAATTCAAAATTATTCATTTTTTTCAAAATCCCCCTTTTCGTCCACCAATAACAAAATCTCCATTTAATCTGATCTTGGTATTTAAAAGATATCCTTGCAGCCAAGTTGATGCTTCCCTTTAAAAAACTTTTGAATAGAAATTTCAAATATTTCACATTCCAAAGATTCCAAATTGTTAAAATCAAAATTCCGTCATCTTTCAAAATTCTTTTCATTTCTCCCAAGGCATTGTCAGCCATTTTTGGTGTAAAGTGATGGAAAACAGCGATGGAAAAAATCATGTCAAACTCTTTATCTTTAAAGGGTAATCTCCCTTCATTTTCGATTTGCAAAAAAGATTTGCCTGGATATTTTTTTTGAGCTATTTTAATTAATTTTCCTGAGGCGTCAATTCCTGTATAGTTCAATTTTGTTCCTTCGAGAAAATCCAGCAACCGCCCATTTCCGCAGCCAAAATCTAGCACCTTCCCTTCCCTTTTTAAATATTTTTTGATAAAGTGAAGGTCTCTCCACCAATATTTCCTGGTGCTTGAAAAATTTTCAGCCACCTGATCATAAAACTTTCTCAACTCCTTTCTAATTTCAGAATGTTTATTCATTTTCTTTACTTAATCTATTCAATGTCTCTATGAAGAAATCTAACATAAAAAAGTTTATTTTGAAAGCTCTCTCCGCGCCTTTGTCGGATATTAAATCTTTGGAGAAAATTAAGAAGGAATTCGCAATCGAAGAAAAGGAGGTTTTCATTAAAAATGCCGAAATTAATAAGGTGTATTTTGAAATGATCAAAAAAGGAGAAGTGCGATCCAATGAAACACTCAGAAAACTACTTATTACAAAAAAAATTCGCACTCTGTCAGGAGTTGCGGTTATTGCGGTTTTAACAAAGCCGAGTAGCTGTCCTGGAAAATGCATCTACTGCCCCTCTGAAAAAAACATGCCGAAAAGTTATCTTTCGAATGAGCCAGCTGTGATGCGAGCCATTAAAACAAGCTTTCACCCATACAAGCAAGTGCATGCGAGAATGCGAGCGCTATCTCTTAATGGACACTCTACTGATAAGCTCGAATTGATAGTGATGGGAGGAACATTTTCTCACTTTCCTCCGCAATATCAATCTTGGTTCATCAAAGAGTGCTTCCGAGCAGCTAACGATTTTCCGCGCAATTCATTACAAAAAAAAGGAAGCGTTTCTCTGGAAAAGGAAAAAAGCAGAAATGAAAAAGCAAAAAATCGTATCATTGGACTTACTTTAGAAACTAGACAGGATTTCATTACACCTAAAGAACTTCTGAAATTCAGAAGATTTGGTGCAACAAGAGTGGAAATTGGTGTTCAAACTATTTTCGATGATGTTTTAAAGAAAAACAAACGTGGACATCTCACGCTAGCAACGACCAAGGCAACTGCTCTTTTAAAGAATGCTGGATTTAAAGTTAATTATCATTTGATGCCTGGGATGTATGGCAGCAATGTGAAGAAAGATTTTATGATGTTTAAAACCCTCTTTTCTGATGAACGCTTCGCTCCAGATCTAATAAAGATATATCCTTGTGTCGTTACTAACAATTCTGAACTTTTTTCTCTTTGGAGACAAGGAAAATATACACCACTGACTAACTCTCAAAACAAACAGTTACTTAAAAAAATAAAACCGATCATTCCACAATACACAAGAATAACTCGTCTCATCCGTGATATTCCAGAAGAATCAATTATAGCTGGTCCAAATATTTCAAATATGAGACAAATTCTACAACAAGAAAAAGTGCATTGTGAGTGCATCCGCTGTCGCGAGGTTCGTGATGATTTTACAAAAAAGGATAAAATCATTCTAGACAGAATTGATTATAAGGCGTCAAAGGGAAAAGAAATTTTCCTGCAATACGTTTCGCCAAACAAAATGAAGCTATATGCTATGTTACGGCTTCGTATTCCTCCAAAAAACAATCCATTAGAAACTATAATTCCAGCACTTTCAGGTAGTGCTCTTATTCGAGAGGTGCATACTTTTGGAAAACTTGCTAAAATAGATAAAACGGATTCTTCGTCACCTCAACATATCGGTCTTGGGAGAAAGCTTCTTCAAAAAGCAGAGTCTATTAGCAAAGAAGAGTTTGGTTTTGAAAAAATTGCGATTATCTCGGGAGTTGGGGTTAGGGAGTATTATAAAAAGTTTGACTATAAACTTGAAAATGAATATATGACAAAGAAGTTATAATTTAATATTTTAAATATTTTTCATAACCATTAACACAAAGACTATGCAAAAAGTAATCATTGTGTCAGGGCCAGTCATTGTTGAAGAAAACAAAGTACTCCTTGATAGACAAGGTGATGATAGATTTTGGAAGTTTTGTGGGGGGAAACAAAAAGAGGGAGAGACTTTAGTTGAAACTGCTATCAGAAGATCAAAGGAGGAGCTGGGAATCGAGATTGAAATTCTCGATGAAAACCCTTTGCTCTTCTACACGAAAAAAGAAACTCCAAAAGGTATCCTTGATGTGATTTTGGTCCATTTTCTCTCGAAAAGGATTGGTGAGGTTGTTCCAGGTGAAGAAGTTCGGGAGTGGGATTGGATTTCACTTGAAAAACTAGAAAAGGAAGGGGTGGCGCCCAACATTGCACCAGTTCTCAAACATTTTGGATTTATTGAAATCTAAAAACCATCGAGGTTGAATTAAAAACATTTTGAACTTTTCCAAAAGAAGCTCTGTGCTTCTTTTTATTTTTCTTGACAAAATAACATATTTATGACATTATACTAATATATTCACCTGTGAGTAGCACTTTTTTCAATCAATAGCAGCTTTGAGGAGACAAAAATGAGCAAAGTAATCGACAAAAATGAGTATGAGGTTTTTGGACAACAAAATTTTGTTAATTTCAGAACTGACGTCCAGGAGTGCCTTGAACAAATGAAAACCACTCTAATACGGAAAGATGTGGCTGGGGACAATATTACGACTTACTTCAAGAAAAGAATGGCGTCCCTTGAGAAACTGGTCGGAGAGATCAAAAAAGCTCAATCGTTCTATGGCGATGGACCATTTATGGCCTTTAAAGTTGAGCTTTTGCCTGAACAAGAAATTGATTCAAACGGTCACCCTCAAGTCCTCTCAATTCATACTGAAAGGGGTGTCCTGAAGAAGTCGGGGGAACTTTTTACCCGAGCTGCGTAGCAGAAAAGTAGTCTGAGCCAAATTTGGCCTAGACTACTTTCTTTTTTTGTTTAGAGATTGTATTAACCGAAAAAATCACGGCTACCAACACAGGCGTTAGATATTTTTATTATGAAATTATTTTGGAGTTCTAATAATCCTCCCTATAGACAAAATTTCTTTCGAATCAACAATGGCTGGGTTTAAATACTCCAAATCCTTAATCAACATTCTGCGATCATGTGCAATCTTGTTAAGAGAGACCCCTCCTTCTAAGGGCAATTTGACTTTCAATTCCTGCCCCTGATATATTTTCCCAGGATTTGATATCTTGTTTTGTTCTTGGATAAACCGCTGAACCTGTAAAATGGAAAGATTCATCTTGGAACTTTTCTTTTCTGCTGCAGATTTGATCCTTCTTGCGATAGCAAACAATCCATCTCCTTTTTTCACTTTATATGAAAAATCTGTTGTTTTAATCCTAGGAACTTCTTCTACATTGAACTGTACTGGCGATGAAGGAAACTGTTTTTCCAGTTCTTCTTCTTCAATTACATCTAGCACCGCATAGAATTTTTCTGGATAGTTTAAATTCTCCAAGGAATCGCGCAATTTAAACATTTTAACAGAAGTTGTTGCTGGAATTTTCAATTCTTGTCCAATATTGATTTGGTCATCCTTCATCTCGTTTGCTTCCATAATATCAGCAACTGAAATTCCGTAGAATCTAGAAATTTTTGTTAGATTCTGGTCGCTCTTCTTCACCTTGTGCTGATAGTGGTCTTTTGCGATATAATTATTGATTCTCCCTTCTCGCCAAGCTAAATAATCTTCATAATTTCTATCTGCTTTCTTGGGACGAAACTTGGCATAATCATTCGTAAAACCACCATTATAGTCGGCAAAGGCTAGTTCCCAGTCATCATTAAATCTTCCATAGCTATATTTTAAATGTTCAGCACAGGCTCTAGCGCTCTGGATTGGGTCACAACGCTCATCAATTCCATTTCCAACAGATAGTTCGAAAAGCTTTGCAGTTTCTTTTGTAAACTGATACGGACCCTTAGCCATCGCTCTGGAGTTACCATTGACGTCAAAATGTGATTCTGGGATTGCAAGATATGCAAATTTCTCTGGAACACCAATTTTTCTAAATTCAGCTTTGATATCCGCAATCCAAGGTTGCATTCTTTCCATTGATTGCAAGAGCCCAAGATGATTTCTCCCAGTTTCCTTATCTTCTGCAGGACAATCAACTGGTTTCTTTGCATAACTTTCTTTCCATTTCTTGCGAAGAGCATTCTTAGTTTCAATATTCAATGTCACTTTTTCGCTCTTCTTCAACTGCTCTTCAATTGTGCTACCAATAATGTTTTCATCATCTCGCTCAATCTCCAGTTGACCTTCTGTCGCCAACTCTTCTCTTGGCTCACCTTTTTCAAGTCTTTCTTGTTCATTGTCATCCTCCACTTCCTTATCATCAAAAAGATTCATTGCGAATTTACCAATCCCCAAACTAGCGCCAATCAGAGCTGTGGCTTTTAGGAAGGTTCGTCTCCCCATCTTCTTTTCACCAGGGACCTCCCTTCGTCGATTTTCTTTTGGTTGATCACTTTTTGAATAATTTGGTCGGTTGTAATCCTTGAACATTTTTAGCTTTTTATTTTAAATTTTTATCTCACTTATTTTTGATATTAAGAAAAAAAACGACAAAGCAAAAGCTCTATCGTTTCAAAACTTCCAAAAATGCTTTTTGTGGAATATCTACTTTTCCTGCGCCCTTCATTCTCTTTTTCCCTCTTTTCTGTTTTTCCAAAAGTTTTCTTTTTCGAGTAATGTCACCACCATAGAGATGTCCTGTCACATCTTTTCGATACGGCGTTATGTTCTCACGTCCCACGAATTTTCCACCAATTGCAGCCTGTAATTTAACTAAAAAATTCTGTCGAGGGATCACATCTTTCAGTTTTTTTACAATTCTATTCCCCTCAGTGTTAACGTTTTCTTTTGGCACGATTTGTGAAAATGCTTCAATTTTTTCCTCAGCTACATAGATATCCATCCTAACAAGATCAGCAGGCACATACCCTGTCATTTCATAAGAAAAAGATGCAAATCCGCTGGTAGCAGATTGAATTCCATCATGTAAATTCACGATCACTTCCGCTAGTGGCGCATCAAAAGAAAGCACTAGTCTTGTCTCATCAATATATTCTGTGCTTAGATATTTAGCTCTTGTCACATTCCTGACAAGCTCCATTACATTGCCCAGATATTGAGAAGGGGTAATGATGTCTAATTTCACATGTGGCTCACGAATCTCTTTAATTGCATTAGCCTCAGGCATTTCGGCTGCTGCGTAAATCTTCTTCTCTTCTCCATTAGAAAGCACAATTTCATACACAACACTCGGGGTTGTGATAACCGGTTCAAAATTAAACTCTCTCAAGAGTCGTTCTCGAATGATCTCCAAGTGCAAAAGCCCCAAAAAACCAATCCGAAAGCCTCTACCTAAAGCCATAGAGCTCTCCCCTTCAAAAACTAAAGCTGCGTCATTTAATTTCAATTTATCAAGTGCATCACGAAATTGATTATAGTCCTCTCCATCAGTTGGATAAAAACTTGCATAAACCATTGGCCTCACATCTTTGTATCCTGGTAGAGTTTTTACTTCTTCCTTTTTCACGCTCGTTTGGAAGCTAATTGTGTCACCAACCTTACATTGATCAACGCTTTTGAGTCCAGTCGCAATATATCCGATATCACCTGTACTCAATAAATCCAATTTTTCAAGCGCTGGTGTGAACTTTCCAACTTCAATAATGTGAGCATCTCTACCACCAACCATAAGACGAATGTCATCTTCTGCCTTCACAGCTCCATCGACAATTCTTACATATGCTAAAACTCCTTTATATGAATCATATTTGGAATCGAAAATCATCGCTCGAAGAGGTGCTTCCGGTCTTCCTTCCGGAACTGGTACTTTTTCAATAATTTCTTCCAAAAGCTTTTCAACGCCTTCGCCAGTCTTACCACTAACACAAAGAATGTCGTCGGGGTTACAGCCAAGAATGTGAACAATTTCTTTCTTAGTTTTCTCAATATCAGCATTTGGCAAGTCTATTTTGTTGAGCACTGGGATAATTTCCAGATCCTGATCAATCGCTTGATATAGATTTGCAAGAGTCTGAGCTTGTACTCCTTGTGTACAATCCACCAACAGAACTGCACCTTCCACTGCCGCTAAAGAACGAGAGACTTCGTAGCCAAAATCAACATGACCTGGTGTGTCAATCAAATTCAAGGTGTATTCGCCATACTTCATTGTTGCTGGTTGCAACTTGATAGTGATCCCTCTTTCCTGTTCAAGCTCCATGGTGTCCATCATCTGCTCAGAGATCTTTCTTTTTTCAACCGTCTCGGTCATCTCCAAGAGACGGTCTGCTAAAGTAGACTTTCCGTGATCAATATGCGCAATGATACAAAAATTTCTGATATTCTTCATTTTGTGTCTATAATTTCTCAAATTTCATTAGCACTCTCTACGCTACAATCGTCAATTTTATTTGCGAATGTAGACCAATTATTGGTATAATAGAGAAACTTTTTTACCCCTTAGGATTAAAGTTCTAGCAATTCTAAAAATTCTTTTTATAGGACTTATCTAAGCCAATCTTACTTTGAAATGGGGGTAAAGTCAATGGTAAGAATCATAAAAATACTGCATACTGCTAATATATCCAAACGGTGAATTTATCTTAGAGAATCTTTTGGCTAAAAAGCTAGATATCTAAAATTTATAACTAAGTTATAATAAATCACTTTCGTGAGAGCAGGGATTATTGCGCTAATTATAATGAAGGATGGGGAAATTTTAGTTTAAAAAAGAAAACAAACAAAAGTGACCTAATGAATCCGTAGAACATCTCTATTGAAAGAGCCAACAAATAAGTAACTATTTAATAAATATAAAATTTGTCTATGTCAAAAATGAAGGTAGATTACCAAATCAACCAGCGCGTGGGAGCATTTATGATAATCTTTTCAATCTTTGCTTTCTTCGCTGATTTCTTTTTCTTTGAAATTTTTGGAAAGAAAATAGACTATCTAAGAGATTTGTTGCCAATTTCTCTTGGTTTTATTTTTTTGGGTTTCGGCTTCTCCACTTTCTATGCTATTTTTGCTGGAAAAGATGCGGGAATGAAAGCATTTCTTTACTTTATTGGTGGATTTTTTATAATCTATTTACTAGGTTTTCTTTTAAATGGATGATTTTGAATAATTTATAATATTCTACAATGCCGGAACTAATTCTTGAAATCGACAAAGATGACAATTCCATTGGGATGCGCTCAAGAGAAGATTTCTACACCGATAAACTCTACCATCGCTCTTCCGTCCTTCTTCTTTTCAATAACGAAGGTGAGTTATTGCTCCAAAAAAGATCAGTGTCAAAAAAATGGTTCCCGGGAGTCTATGAATTTTCTGTTAGTGGAACAACGGGGGATGAATCAGATAAGGAGTGTATCGAAAGAGAAGCCAAAGAAGAACTTGGACTGACTGATTTGAAATTCAAATTTCTTTTCAAGATAACTCCAAGTGAAAAAAATGATCGGGTGTTTAATGCTGTATTCTCTGCACAAACAAACAAAGAGATTGTTTACGATCCCGAAGAAATTGATTCTGTGCAATGGGTATCATTGGAAAGATTACAAAAAAGAATTACTGAAAATTCTAATAGATTCAGCCCTCAACTCATTATTGGACTTGAAAAATATTTGAAAAAAAATAATTAACAAAACGTCATGAAAACTCTAAGTTGTGCTTGTTTACCAGATAAAGCTTCTTCTGAAATTATTCGGAGAATAAGCGAGGAAATTTCTTCACAATGCTCTTCTGGGAATGCATTGTCTTTTCAACCCCACTTTTCAGTTCGTGGAGACTTTAAAATTCAAGACCAAAATATTTCTAAGCTCCAAAAAGAAATTCAAAAATTTTGCAACACAATCAGCCCATTAAAATTAAGTTTATCAAAATATGGCTTTTATCCTTGGAGACTTATATTTTTAGATATTGAAAAAAATCTATCTCTGCAAAAATTACACGATGGTTGCATGAAAATTATAGCTAAATATAAGGATCCTTGGATTCCAGATCAATATGAAAATAATAATAATTTCAAAGGAAAACAAAAAGAATATGTCAATGAACATGGCTATCATTTCTGCTTTGAGTTTTTTTCTCCGCATTTCACAGTAGCTGGCAATGATATGGGTGAAGAAGTTTTTCAAAAAACAAAGATTGCTCTATTAAAAAAAGAAGAAGAAATAAAGATTGAGGTGAAAGAACTTGTATTTTTTGACAGAAACAATAATAACCAAGTCTTTCTTAAAATGAAATTGGGCAAAGAAGGTTTATAATCCTAGTTTTTTGAAGCTTGCTTTCTTCTTCATCATAAACTCAAAATGCAGTCATTTAAAGGCTTCACAAAAATAAATATGAACGATTTGAAAAAATTTAAAATACTGCTACTAAATCTTGGTTATTGCACCAAGCTCGATGGTTCAATGAAAGATTATTTCACAAAATTTTACCGCTACCCTTTTCTACCGGAAAAAATTGAAGATGAAGTACTAAGTGAATTAAAAGCAATAATTAAGACTGAAAACCCTGATTTGATTTGCCTGACGGAAATCAAACAGGGGAAACAAATAAGAACTCTGCTGAGTGAGAGTTATGCATTTCATGACATCGCAGTGAAATATGGAGAAAACAGTTTCCTTCGTAAGTTACCCCCATTCAAATCGAAAGGAAATGCTGTGATTTCAAAAAAGAAATTGTCGTGCAAAAAACACTATCTCGAAAATGGCACAAAAAAACTACTACTTGAAGTTGAACTTCCAAATAGAACTAGTCTTTTTTTTATGCATTTTTCATTAAGCAAAAAAATTCGCGCAAAACAGTTTCAAGAAATTCAGCAAAAATTTGGAAAAGTTAAATCAAAAATAATTTGTGGAGATTTTAATGTCTACGGAGGACTCACTGAACTTAGTTCTTTGATGGAAAAGTCCCAACTTAAATTTACAAGTAAACAGGCTACTTTTCCCTCTTTTAAACCTCAAAAAGCACTTGATCTCTTCCTTGTCCCAAATGACCTAAAGTTTGAAATTAAGGTCTTAGGGAATAAGCTTTCTGATCACCTTCCTATTACCATGACAATTGAAACAAGCTAAGCCCCTTGATCATTGCTAAATTAGATGATTCATGCTATTGTTTCATGAAATAGTCCTTATCATTTTCAAATTTCTGTAAACCAGCAATCAAAACAAAGGAGGAGTCCAGATGTTTTTAGAACTTAAGTATTCATATATTGGATTGTGTGTGCCTTTCATTTTTGTTTGGTTTTTGTTTTTAATATTTTCACCAAACACTAGAAGAAGGCAACTGAAATTGAGTTTAGCAAAGATGCCTTTTGGCATTGCAATTGATCTATTTTTCTTTACTGATTACTGGACACCGAAAAGTATTCTTAGTTTCCAAGTCGGATCAGTTAATATTCTCTTAGAATCAATGTTATTTGCATTCTTTTTCGGTGGAATCGCCGCAGTTGCATATCAAGCAATTTTCCGTAACAAAGATAAACGAAATATGGAAATCAAACACAGCAGATTGGCACTCCATTATTTTACATTTTTTTTCATCACAATTGTCTTAATTATGATGGGAGTCAACTCTATTTTTGCAACAGCATTGGGATATGGTTCCAGTGGAATTATCATGATTTTCAAAAGAGAGGCGTCTCTAGAAAGTGCTCTTCTCACAAGTGCATTCATGACAGTTCTGCTCTTCTCTGTTTATTACTTCGGTAGAATCTTAATCATAAATACTGAGGACATTCTAAGAAGCTGGTGGTTTCTCTATGACACCCCACTAGATATCAGATTTGCAAATGTCCCAATCACCGAATTGCTCTGGGTCATTTGCTATGGCTTTACTGCTGGAGCAAGACACAATCCGATACGAAAGGAAAGGTCTTTGAGCTTACAGCTAAATGAAACTTAAAAGATCATTTGCAAAAAGATATTTGTAAATAGAAGCAGGATAGTCGGACAAACTTTGTCCGACTATCTTTTCTTTTCCGCTAAAAAATGTGTATAATGAAAGTGTGGAGAAAAGGAGGCGCTCTATGAAAAAAATAATTATTTTTCTTATTGAGACACCAAAAAACATAATTGCCAACATCCGCCGGCAGACAAAAAAGGACATGGGTTTTGATCCGTTCCCAAGAAAAGCTGCACCAGCATCACATTGTATGTGTTAAACTTTTTTCATCATTCTCCGCTTAGGGGTCTGCTCATTGAGCAGACCCCTAAAAAAATGCACTTTCTGCGAACAAAAAACAGCCTATCGCAATTCATTTGCAGGCTGTTTTTTGTTATTTCAAATTTATTTTCTCAAACTACATCATTGGCATTCCGCCCATTCCCGGCATTCCGCCTCCCATTCCACTCATTGCTGGCGTATCATTCTTTTCGCCAGGCAAATCAGTAATAGCAGCTTCAGTTGTTAGCAACATTGCCGCAGTGGAAACGCTATTCGCCAAAGCAGAGACAACTACTTTCACAGGGTCAATGATTCCTGTGTCAAACATGTCAACATAGAGATCTCTGGCTGCATCATATCCAATATTGAAATTTATTTGACTCTTGTTCCTTAAAACGCTCTCTACCATTTTTCCGCTTTTTAACACCTTTCGATCAAAGGCATTTTGATTTATTAAAACATTATTAACTACAATGTCAGGAGAAAGTCCCGCATTGATAGCAATTTGTCTGATTGGAGACACTAGGGCTTCCGTCAAAATATCAATTGCAGCAGTTTCTTCGATTGAAAGTTTATTTGCATTTTTCTTTTTGAAATCAGCAAGCTTAGTTGATTCATTTAATAAGGCTACTCCTCCTCCAGGAACGATCCCTTCCTCAAGTGCAGCTTTTGTTGCTTCAACAGCATCTTCAACTCGATGTTGTTTCTCAATTTGTTCAACCTCAGTAGCCGCTCCAACTTTAATTACAGCAACACCCCCTGAAAGTTTAGCTAGTCGTTTTTGCAAGTTTTCTTTATCATAAGGACTATCAGCCTCCTTTATTTGAGTCTTAAGTTGTTCAATTCTGGTTTCAATTTCACTCTTATTTCCTTTTCCATCAACAATTGTTGTTTCGTCTTTTGTTGCAACAATCTTACTAACCTGTCCTAGATGTGTAATATCTGCATTTTTCAATTCCATTCCTTTGTCTTCAGAAATAATCTCAGCTCCAGTTAAAACTGCGATATCTTCAAGTGTCGCTTTTTGTTGTTCACCAAACCCAGGTGCCTTTAAAGCCAACACATTCATTGTTCCTCGGAGCTTATTCACAACAAGCGTTGCAAGTGCTTCGCCACTAACATCTTCAGCAATAACAACCAATTCCTTCTTACCTGCTTGTGCAAGTTTTTCTAGTAGAGGAAGGATGTCAGCAATCGCTGAAATTTTACCTGTCGTGATCAAAATATATGCGTCTTTCATCTCAGCCTCCATCTTTTCAGTGTTTGAAACCATATATGGAGATATGTATCCTTTAGCAAATTTCATTCCCTTTACAACCTCGTGCTCAATCCCAAAGGTTTGCGAATCTGCAACGGTAATAACCCCGTCCTTGCCAACTTCTTTAATTACTTTTGCAATAATTTTTCCAACATTTGCATCTTGTGCGGATATTGTTGCCACTTGTGCGACAGCATCACCTTCGATATTATTAGAAACTTCTTCGCTTCTAATATTCTCGGAGATCGTTCCTGAATATCCCAAAAGAGCATCTTTCAAGTCAATCACATTAATCCCTTTCGAGATCATTTTCGCCCCTTTCTCAACAATAATTTGAGTCAAAACAGTAGCAGTTGTTGTTCCATCACCAGCAGCATCATTCGTCTTACTAGCAACACCTTTAACCATTTCTGCTCCCATGTTTTCATATTTGTCCTCAAGTTCAATTTCCTTAGCAATTGTCACACCATCATTTGTGATTGTCGGTCCACCATAGCCTCTATCAAGAACAACATTTCGTCCTTTTGGTCCAAGGGTCACTTTTACTGTGTTCGCAACCTGATCGATGCCTTTCATGATACTACGTCGAGCATCTTCATCAAACTTTATCTGCTTTGCCATTTCAATACTTTTAAATATTATTTGTTCTTTTTCCGCAACCTTTTCATGTCACATTAGCACTCTACTGCTTTGGTTGCTAATCATACTTCATATTGTAACTTGAACTCAATTCTTGTCAAGAATTATTAGTATTTAAGTTAATTCTTGATGTCTGAAACATCCTTTTTCATGATCATTAACCATCCCAATTGCTTGCATAAAAGCATAGACAATTGTTGGGCCAACAAAATTCATTCCGCGTTTTTTTAGATCTTGCGAGATTTCTTCACTCAACTTTGTCTCTGCTGGTAAATCCTTAGATTCTTTGAAATTATTTTGAATAGTTTTTCCACCAACAAAGCCCCAAATATATTTATCGAAAGAATCAAACTTCTTTTGAATCTCGATAAATACTTTTGCGTTCCTAATGGTTGAGCGAATTTTCAAATGATTCCGAATGATTCCTTCATCCTTTAACAACTTTTGAATTTTTTTATCACCATATCTTGCAATCACTTCAACATCGAAACATTCAAAGGCGTTTCTATACCCTTCTCTTTTTGCCAAGATAGTACTCCAAGAAAGCCCGGCCTGTGCACCCTCTAATGTTAACATTTCAAAAAGGAGCCTGTCGCTATGAACAGGCACTCCCCAAGCTGTATCATGATATTTAATGTAAAGCGGGTTATTTAAGTCAACCCACTTGCACCTCTCTTTATTCCTCATCTTTTATAAATTCTTCAATCCCTTCTATTGTTTCAGGAAAACTAAATAAATCGTTGTGCACTGCCCCAAAAACTGAAACATGCTCTTTTTCACGAACATTCAATTTCTCAAACAGTTCCTCTGAAAATCTAGCTGGAAGGACTTTGTCCTCAGACCCAGAAATAATTAAAACTTTTCCTCTATAATTCTCAAGGGCTTTAACATTATCATAATCTTCCTTGATCATGATTGAAATTGGAAAAATCGGATATCGACCCTTAGCAACATCTTCTATCTTCCCAAATGGTGCTACTAACAATAGTTTTTCAACTTGTCCAATTTTCGCATGGAAAGAGGCTGGTCCTGTTCCGATACTTTCCCCTACGACTGTTATGTTTTTGAAACTTTTTTCACGAACAAAAGTGTTCACATTGAAAACGTCTTGAAAAATTAACTCTTTGCTGGGAATCTTGGGATCATCAGCATATCCAGCATATTCAACAAAAATAACTGATTTATTAGTCCCTTTAAAAATACGTTTTAGATGAGTCCTGTCACAAGCCGAACCAACATTGCCGTGATAAAAAACGATCACTTCTTCTTTCGATTTTTCCTGATAATACATTCTGGTTCCATTGCTGTTTGTTTTTTGATAATCCTTGAAACTATCACATTTCTCAAAGTCTCTCTTATCAGGGTAGTAGAAGAAATTGGCTTGATTAAAGTATAGAAAGGCAGCGAATAAAACATATATGGGAGTTATAACCAAAACCAAAATAACTAACAATCTTTTTATTTTTTCAGCTTGCCTGTTAATTCTATCAAGAAGTTTGGTGTTTTTTTGTTTTTTTGTTTTTTGTTTCATCCTTTTTTTGCTATAAATTTTTACACACTCAAAAAATTAAGCTTAATCAAAATAACTATCCTTACACTTCTTTTCCGGTGGTAGCTTGCGACCTTTACCGTCGGCATGATCTTCTGCCCATTCCAAGACTGCTTTTTCCCAATTTTTATATTGTGGATCATCCTTAGCTCTTTTTGGCGGTCCACCTTGGGGGTCATCCTTATTTACATAGTAAAGTATGTTATGCCCCGTGAAATATTTTTTCTTATCGACTTTTTTCTCTGGACAACTACTATTTTCCAAACAATAATCACCGTCATCATATTTACAAACTTCAATTTTTTCAACAAAATCTATTTTTCCGTATAGAATTCCTTTACGCTTTACTTCCTCGTCGTCATTTTCTTCATCTTCAATATCTTCAATTTTCAAAAATTCCTCATCTTGCGAATTTTTCAAAGCCTCCACCATGAAAGCATGCCAAGTTGGACCAGAGATGTTTGCTCCTGCTGCACCCGGTTTCATCGCTGTATTATCATTATTGCCTGACCAAACGCCTGCTGCCAATGAACGCGAAGCGCCTACAAGCCATCCATCACGAAATTCATTTGTTGTCCCAGTCTTTGCAATCACGCTTCTTCCTTCAATATATAGTGGGTTCTGAGTTCCAAATGCTGAGGCCCTAAGATTGTTATCTGACAAGATAGCACTCATTGTTGCTGCGACCTTTTTGCCTAAAACCTGTCTTCCTTCCTTTTCCTTGAATTCTTGTAAAATATTCCCTTCAGCATCCTCAACTCTTAAAATTACTGATTGTTCATGTTTCCTCCCTTCATTAGCAAAGACACCAAAAGCTCCCACGTGCTCAATCAGCTTGACTTCTCCACCGCCAAGAACAAGCGAAAGACCATATCTCCCTGGATCAGTTAGCGTGCTAATCCCCATTTCCCTCATCAAATTTATCGATGGTTTTATTCCTGCGAGATAGAGCGTTTTTACTGCTGGTACATTTAAAGATGTCGACAAAGCTTTCTTCATTGAAACTGGGCCTCTGAATTTTCCGTCATAATTCTCTGGCTTATATTCCTCCTCTTTATTATCAGATTCAGAAAACTTTGTTTTTACATCAAAAATAATCGTCTCTGGGTCATAGCCCTTTGAAAAAGCTTGTGCATATACATATGGCTTAACAGATGAACCTGGTTGCCTTAAACGTGTCGTAACATTAACATTCCCATCAATCTCTTCATCAAAATAATCTTTTGATCCAACCATCGCCAAAACCTGTCCATTTTTAGGATTTGTTGCAACTAATGCAGAGTTTGTAAAACCATAGCGTTCACCATTTTTTTCGACACCTTCTTTTACAACTTTTTCTCCTAATTGTTGCAAATCCCAATCAAGCGTAGTGTAGATCTTCAAGCCCTTTTCCTTTAATTTTTCTTCGCCAAACTCTTCAATCAATTTCTCTCTTACATACAAAGCAAAGTGAGGTGCTTTAATATCAGCCTTAATCGGTTTTATTTGTCCTAAAATATCTTCTGCTATTGCTGAAACAGCTTGTTCTTTTGTGATATAACCTAGGTCAGACATTAAATTCAAAGCCTTTTTCCAACGAACCAGCAATCTATCCGTATTAGAACCGTGTGGAGAATAGAAAGTTGAAGCATTGGGCAACCCAGCTAATAGAGCTGATTGTGCTAATGTCAGTTCTTTGGCATGAACTCCAAAAAATGTTTGTGCTGCGGCCTCAATTCCATATGCATTTGAACCATAAGGAATTTCATTTAAATACATTCGCAAGATCTCATCTTTAGAGAACTTTTGCTCAATCTCTACAGCTAGGATTAATTCTTTCAATTTTCGCTCATAACTTCTTTCCGATGTTAAAATAGAATTCTTAATAAATTGTTGGGTAATGGTTGAGCCGCCTCTTCGGGGGCAAATCCCTCCCAAATCACCCATTCCAGCCCTCGAGGAAGCTTCATGGCAAATAGCTTTCACGAGCCCGCCCATATCAAAACCATTATGAGAATAGAAAATATCATCTTCCAAAACGATTGTTGCATATTTAACAGAATCAGGAATCTCTTCCAATGGAATTATTGTCCTTTTCTCTTCACCAAACACTTCGTATAGTAAAACATCACCCGTTCGATCGAAAATCTTTGTTGACTCAGCGACAACACGACTGTTTACTTTTTCTGGGTCTGGTAAATCCTTTGCATATTTAACAAAGGCATATCCTAAAATACAAACAACAATAGCAACTAACGAAATGCCTATATAAAACATTGTCCATAAAGACTTCACAAGAAAACTTCTTGGTTTTCTTTTTTTGTTACTCCCTTTAGTTGGGGAAAGTTTGCGATTCTTCTTTTTTATTAAATTTCCTAGGTCCTTATCCGACAAAAACAACTTGGCCAAAATCCAAGTTCCTACTGCAAGAAGTATCAGTTTCACTAACCACATATTATCTAATTTTACTATTACAAATTTCTTTTTTTATTCTAGCAAGTTTAAATTTCTTTTTCCACTTTTTCAAACTCCACTTTTTCAGATACAACTATTGTTAAGTTCTTTTGAGCAAAACTCTTTTTTAAAAAATTTATTCTAAAAACTTTTTGATTATTTTTTCTGCGACATTAATTCCTGTGGCTTTTTCAAATCCCTTAAAATCAGCAGATGTATTGATTTCAATTGCTACTAAACCACTGTTGCTCATAATAAAATCGATTCCAGCAAACAAAAAATTTCCTTCTTTCATTATTTTTCTTGAAAACTCCTCCATTTCAGCTGTCACCTCAATCTTTTCCGCTACACCACCTAAAGAAACATTAGCTCTGAAATCATCAGTTTGCGAGGTTCTTTGAATAGCTCCTAGAATCTCATCACCAACGCAATATGTCCTAAAATCAGTCCCTTTGGATTCTTCTATATATTCTTGCAAAAGAATGCCTTTCTTTCCTGAAATGCTTGGATGTGGTAATTTCTCTAGAAATTTATACAGATCATCAAAAGATTCTACCAAGCAAACATATCTTCCTTCAGAGCCCGTAACCTTCTTTGCAACACATGGGTAACCGCCAATTTCTTCTACTAATTTATCTACAACTACTTTTTCCTTGCTTGTTAGTAAAATTGTCTTGGGCGTTCTGATTCCTAAATTGTCCAAAAAGATTCCTTCGAAAAACTTGTCATTCATTAAAAGATGTTTGTTGCTAGGCCAAATCCGAACTCCTGTTTTGATTGTTGCTAACATAATAAAATAGTGATGTCTATCACTGTTTCCGATTGAATAAATCGCATCATACTCTTCAAAGTAGAGTTCTTTTCCTTTGACAAAGACTTTATTTGTCAGAAATTTCATTCCGCTGCTATTGATTAGATCAACTTTGCAGCCCATTTTTTCTGCCTCTTCTAAAATTCTCAGGGTACGATACTGTTCTTCTTCACTGTTTTCGACGATAATAAGCATCCTTTTCATATCTTTGAACTTTATTTTTTACCTTTTTAACAAATAAACTTCTAGTCTTTCTTGATTTTTGACAATATCAAATCCACAACTTCTTTTTTTAAATCTACACCAGCTGCTTCTAAGCAATGTCGATATAATCCTGGCCGACCGTTTTCATCGATAATTTTCCAACCCTCTTTGGTGTGAATAAAGTCAAAACAAATAATATCTTTTCCAATTGCATTTTTCGCCTTCAACGCTAATACTGCTAATTCTTCATCGACTTTCACATAATCAGTGAATTGACCCTTTGCGTCTTTTCTTTCTGGATCATAAACTTTCCAATCAGAATCACCAAGTACTTTTTTTCGATAACCGAACAAGACCTTGTCACCAAAAACCACAACTGATGTCCACTTTTCAATGTCGTTTTCATAGAATCGTTCCATTAATATCTGCTGATCTGGAGCTTCAACATAATTTTGCATAAACTCCAAAACCTCAAACAATCTTTCTTCTGAGTCGATTTTCACAATTCCACTCCCAAAACCCCCGTATCGTGGTTTCAAAAGAACAGAACCACCCATTCCATTGAAAGCATTTCTTACTGCATCTCGGTTTTTGATATTAACTAGTGAAAAATCTGAAACTGGCAATCCAGCCTTTAACAATTCAAGATGTGAAAGGTATTTGTCATTAACAATTCTCGAGGATTTAACTGAGTTTACAACTACACAATCTTTTTCCAATGCACTAAGGACATTCAAAATGTAGTTATCCCCTTTCCATAACTTAACATGGACAATATCATGCCAAAAATAAACATCGAGCTGATTTAGATTGAAATCACCAATATACACCTCTCCGTTTTTAACAAATGCTTCTCGATAATCAAGCTCTGTAAAAAGTTCGATCCCTTCAATGTTCATTAATGTTTCCTTGATTTCTCCAATAAAGTCTTCTGTAAAAACTCCCTGCGGTTTTTTAAAAAATCCTATTTTTTTCTTCATCTATTTATTGTTATATTTACCTATTGCATATTCAATTATTTTTTCAGCAGGGTTTAATCCTGTTATTTCTTTGAATTTTTGCCATTGTGGGGAAAAATTAACTTCAATCACATACCACTTCTCTTTAGACCAGGCCAAATCGACTCCAGCTACTTCACAGTTCATTGCCTCCTTGGCTTTTAGGGCAATTTCTTTTATCTCCTCGGTTAATTCGAATTCTTTAGCGTTTGCTCCGAGCGATGCATTTGAGCGAAAATCTCCTTCGACTGTAAATCTCTTAATAGCACCCAGAACTTCGCTTCCGACGACAAAAACTCTTACATCTCCATCTATTGGTAAACACTCCTGAATCAACCAGCCACGTTGATTTTTTTTAATAAAAATATTTAATTGGTCTTCCGACTCGAACTTGTACATATCCTGTCCTTTCTGTCCATCCACTGGCTTTACAATTACTGGGTAGTCGAGTTTTTCTTTAAATAAATCAAATGATTCCTCTTTTAAAATAGAAAATGTTTTTGGGTGATTCAAACCGACTCGAGAAAGACAACTGGCTTCAAAAAGCTTGCTGGGGATATATTGTTCTCCAACAACCTCATCTATTACAATCTTCCCTAAACTTAACAATTTTTCAACAAAAATCCTAGTTTCAGTGATGGAAATGTTATATCCTCGAAGAAGATATATATCAAAATTAAGAAGATTAACTCCACTCGCAGCTATATTAAATTCATTGTTCTCAACACTGAAGAGGAAATCTTTTGGATTTACCTTAGCAACTTCATGACCTTTTTTTAAAATTTCCAATTCAAGATCTTTTGTGTTTTCTGTGTCAATTGCACCTAAAATTAAAAATTTCATTTTCTTTGATTATTCAATTAACTTCCTTTTCTTGCACTAAACTATCTAATTTCCACTAAAAATTTCCTCAGATCTTTACGCCCTACAATCATTTGATAATTTAGCTTGCTCCGATCAGTGATGTTCATTTTAGAAATAACTTTTTCCTCATCCATCACAAATGAACATTTTACAACTGGGCGAATTGATTTTCCACTGGATGAAAAAATAACTGCGACGCTTTCTATTCCTGGAATTTTCGTTCCAAACTGACTCATGAAGTCTTCCTTAATTTCCTTCTCTTTTCCAGGATCAATATCGTAATTGGAAATATCAGCTTCATTAAATCCGTTAATTATCGCTCCAAAACCAAGTTGTCTTGCAAGCTCAATGTCAATAGAGGAAGAGTCAGCACCAGTATCAATTTTTGCTTCTACTTCGATTGCCCTTCCGTCAATGCTGGTAAGCTTCACTTTTTCAATTAGTCCAATAATCTTCTTCCCGGAAAGCTCTTCAATTTCCTCTTCAATTTCTCCTCCAAAAAGATTTTGGGCCAAAGCAGCTCCTTGAGCTATTGTTTTGATTCTTAAACCCTCAACCCTCTGAAGGCGAGCCAGGAGTCCGTCTTGATTTGCATTTTGGATAGCGAGTCCCGGGCGAGCATTGATCTCCATAAAAACAGGTCCTTTATTTCGATCAATAGCAATGTCAGCCCCTAAATACCCTAAATTAGAAACGTCTTGCGACTTAATCGCTAATTTTAATATCTCCTTCCAATTTGGAATTCTAATACCGCTCAAAAGCAGTCTTTTTCCTGGGGCATATTCGACTGAATGGTTGTATTGAATTGCTGTTGTTGTTACTCCAGTAGCCATATCAATACCTACCGCAATTCCACCTTGATGCACATTCGAAGTTCCACCAGAAGCTTCAGTAGGAAGTCGGAGCATTGCCATTACAGGAACACGATTAAAAACAATCACGCGAATATCGGGGATTCCTTTATAAGCATAAGGCTTGAAAAGTTTCAATAGTTGGATCCTTTCTTCAAAAAAGGCAATGTCAGGGGTATTGGCCCTCGAAAACGAACCGTCTAAAATATTCCTAACATGATTTCTTAGATCATCTTCTGTGATAGGATCTCTGTTAGCTTTGACCCAAACATTACTCCTTCCTTTCTTTCTTCCATAAACAACCAGAATCCCCTCACCTCCAAAGCCAAAATTTGGCTTCAGAACAAAGCTATTCGGCAAAGAGGAGAAATCAAAATTATCAAGTTCTTCTTTAGTCTTAATCTTAGTGATAAGCTCAGGAACAGGAATTCCACCTTTTCTTAAAACACGTTTGCAGCGCAGCTTATCATCAGCTAAACGCTTTGCTCCTTTTAAGTTATATGGGCGAATATATTTCAAATTCCGGGCGTTCATTCCCAGGATTCCTTTAGTTTTTGTCAGTGTGTTCAGCATTTTTGATAACATCTTTAAATCGAAGCATTTCTGTTAAACGAAGTCCTGTCCATTTACCAAGGAAAATATTAATCACAATAGTGAACAATACAACCCATGAATGTATTGAGACAAAACGAATCAATGAATCCCAACTTAAAACAGCGTAACAAACCAGAGAAATCAAAAGCGTTTCAAAAGAAAGAATGATAGCCGTCCTAGCACCCTTTTCAATCTGAGTTGCCACAAACTTTTCAACAAGTGCAATCATAATCAAAATCGGGAAAATTGAAACACTTGCCCACCCAGTTCGTTGGAACATTCCACCAACTACAAGTAGTGCTAAAGTTGATAAAGAAACGATTGTAATAAGCAGAGCAACTCTTGGGAGATATAAAAGTCTAAACCTTTTCAGGACATACCTCATTATAGTTCCGATGAAAATCACTGTAACAAAGATGGTGACTCCATAAAGAGCACCCTTCCAAACACTTTCGGCCTCTGAACCGATTGCAGCAAATGCAAATGTTATAAGTGCCGGGGTGTAGATACCGAAGGCTTTAATTCCAATAACTTGCCGAAAAAAAGCAATTATAGTAACGACAATTGGCAACATCAACATAAGAACAACTGTTCCATCTGGCACTCCACCTTGTATAATCGCAAACTCAATAAATCTATCGTAATACATAGCACGAGAAATTAAGCATATTATCTATTTAAAAATTTTAGCCAGGGATTAATCTTCTTTTTTTGTTATTCAAATAAAATAACAACAAAATAACTTGCCATTTTTAATGACTTTATTCCCTCTGACTAACTTCTTTTCATTTCTATTTTTTCTTCTGTTTCTAGCTTAAATGGTAGCATTTTCAACCACATGTTGTCAATCAAAATTAAAACCTTTCCGATGCCTCTCAAAAGAATAATAACGTCCTTAAGTTTACGGCTAGAGACTGTTTCAATGAGAACCTTTTTATATTAGCAACAATAAAGTTTATCTGGTGTTTCTTTATCAGAAACTTCTCCGAAAGGATTTCCTTTTTTATTTACATTTTCAAGCATTTGCTTATTCTCCTTTGTTTGGTTACCTTTCTCTTCTTGCATCTGTCGAACCTTTCTAATCATGCTAGGAAGTTCAATTTTCATCGGACAATTTTCATAACAACCTCCACAAAGCATGCAGTCAAAACAACCTTTCTCATTAGAAGTATCCAAAGATTCACGAAAGGCACTGAGAATAATTCCTTTAGCTCCAATATATTTTCCACCACCAAATTTATTGCCCTCCTGATGGTAGACTGGGCAAAAATTAAGACAAGAACCACAATTAATACAACGCAATATATCACCGAAACCTTTCTCTAACATTTCCTTTCGCATATTATCAATCAAGATAATATGCACCTCTTTTGCGCCTTGTGCGCCAACTACAAGTTCATTTTCAATATCTGCTGTTTTTGAAGGACCAGAAATAATCGATATATACTGAGTGATGTCTTGTCCTGTTCCAAACATTGCCGCTGCTCTACATAATTTCGTTGCGTCTTCAACAGTTTCGACTAACTTATCAATCCCCACAAAAACAATGTGTTTTCGTGGAAGTCTTGAAACGAGAGATATATTTCCTTCATTTTCGAGCAGAACAACTTGCCCATTCTTTGTGATAAAGTTTGCACCAGTGATTCCAGTATCAGCCGTCAGAATTTTTTCTCTGATTTTTTCACATAAATAATGTGTTAATTTCGTTGGGTCTGCTTCAATATCATCCTTAAAAGTTTCTTTGATC
The DNA here is from genome assembly GCA_018675685.1 of bacterium. Taxonomy (GTDB): domain Bacteria; phylum Patescibacteriota; class Minisyncoccia; order Moranbacterales; family DUUL01; genus UBA2772. Next base: position 35,083 of record JABGXP010000020.1, on the reverse strand, counting down.
TTCTGTGATATTTTCTCAGCATCAATGTGAATTGCTGGCAAAACATAGTGCTGATCTTCTTCGGAAAACAACTCTACAATAAAATCACCCAGATCAGTCTCAAAACTCTCGAAGTCTTCCAATAGTTTATCGAGTCCAATCTCTCTCCCAGTGTTTGTTTTTGCTCGTGCGATTGTTTTTGAACCATTTAAAACATCTTTTAGAATCACTCCGATATCACTGCTTTTTTTAGCTTCATGCAAAATAAAACCCCTCTTTTTGAAATTTTTCCTTGCCTCATTCAAATTACTCTCAAAGTCTACAAATGTTTTTTTGCGAATTTCTGTGACCTCATCCTTGAAACACTCTTCGTCGATTCCTAGTTCTGCAAAAACAGCATTCCTCTTTTTTCGAGAATTTGCAATAATTCCTTGAATTGAAACCTTAGTTTTATCTTTTAAAAATTTCGTCATTTCATCCTTTGTTTATTTTTTCTTATCTTGCCCCAAACAAAAACCTTTCCCTGCTTCTAGCTTGTTTCGAGGAACATTGTATTCCAAACTAAAATATTTAGTCTTTACTTGCCCTTTGGGTAAAAAAGATAGTGTTTCATATGACTCATAGACTTCGCCTGACTTCATTAGAATCCCAAAGCAATTATTTTGAACAGGACGAAAACCAAGTGATCCTAAATCCCATCGCTCTGCAATATATTTATGAACAAAGCCCAAAACAATTAACACAAAAACTATCTTAAAAATCAAACCAATTAATCTAAACATTTTTTATTTTTAATTACTATTTAATTTTCAACTATCTTCTTCGCTATTTTTTGTTTTTATATTACTTTCTACTTTCCATCAACTGTCCCTCTTTCGACTTTTTTCTTATCAACAGACTCTTTCTCTAGCCAGAAATTTTTTCCCAAACAAAAACCTTCCTTTGATTCATTTTTCTTCTTGTCAGGAACATAATATTCTAAATTAAGGACCTTTATCCAGATTCTACCTTTTGGAAATTTTCCATAAACCTCTTTATTCTCAAGACTAATCCCATAACATCCGTCATCAATTGGTCGAAAACCGAGTGCTCCACTTGGGGGTATTCTACCGATGATGTACAGAAATAGAATTCCTACCAAAAACACTAAAGAGAAATTCACTATAATAGCAATGATTCGCATCAGTCTAACCTTTAGAATCTTAGAAATTTATCCCAATACTCAAACAAATCTCTGGTTGAATACAAGTCTCGTGCGTTGTATTGTGCAATTTCTAAGTATTTTTTTTCTTTGAAGAGCTTTGCAACGTCTCCACCATTAACACCTTCTTCTTTGGGGCTTTTGATACCGAAAGCACGCGACCACATATGCAAGCTACCCTTATTATTCCATACTGAGCCATAAAAAGTAAGTTGATCCAAAAGATCAATATGCTTTGAGCCAAATTTCTGCACATTCAAATATCGATTGGACATTAAATCTTTCGTTGGCCTAATACTGTGAATGGCTCCTCTGACTAGAATAAACGGCACATCGAAAGGACGTCCATTGAAGCTTACAAATTCATCGGCATGCCTTGCGACTTCCCAAAAACCTTCAATGATTTCTTTTTCGGTCATCGCTTTATATTTAATCCCTTCCTCCTCAAAGTCCTCCACTTCCGCGTCGGGAGCTTGAAAATATACAGCACCTTTTTTCGTATCAGCATCGAGCATTCCAATCGAAACAATTTCCCCAGTTAAAGGTGAGAGTCCGAATTTTTCTTTTTCTGCAACAAGCCCTTCTTTCATGGCTTTTTTATCTTTCGGATCACCAACAATTCTCTCGACTTTTTCCTTCAGCACTTCCTTGGTTTTTTTGTCCATCTTTTCAAAATCCTCTCCGATTGTTTCGATATCAAATATAATTCTTGCCATCCGTTTGCTCGTTAATTATTATAAACCAGCTTCAATGCTTACATTTTCCTTAGCTCTCGTGAAATTTTACGATATTCTGGAATTGCGCGTGAAACTAATTCCCAAAAATCACTTGAGTGATTCATTTGTTTCAAATGACACAATTCATGTACAATCAAATAATCAGCATGCTCAATAGGAAGATGGATAATACGATAATTGAAATTCAAGTTTCTTTTACCGCTACAACTTCCCCATCTAGTTCTCTGATCACGAATAGCAACTCGCTGAAAGGGGAAATCATAGAACTGATTATAATACTCCAATTTCTGCAAAACAAACTTTCTAGCATTTTCTTTATGCAAAAGATAATCGTCGTGGTCTCCCAATTGCAACAGACTTTCAGCTTTCATTTCTCTCGCTTTTGCCAACTTATCCAAAATCCATTGCTTGTTTTGTTTCACAAAGGAAATTGCTTTTTTTTTCGAAATCCACCAAGGAACTGTTGCGCTTGCTCCACTTCTAGCATTGATTGTAATTGAAACCCTCTTTGCTAAAGCGTTTTTCCTAACGATACAAACTGTTCCTTCCTCGACTTCAACTTGGAATTGTTTCATTTACACTTTTTATCAGTTCTGTTTATTTCTACAAAGTCATTCTGAGCTTTAAGCGCTTTTTTAATGCACTCATTTGGATCGTATCCCAAATCATCACACCAACGAATGGTAGAAAAAATAAGATTCCCAAGCTCCTTTTGCAGCTCCTCATCATTGTGTGTCTCTCTATCTTTCTTTTCATCCCTTTCCCAGCGACAGATATCACCAAACACAACTCCCATACGCACAATAACCCCAGAAAGGTTGCATCTCTCCTTTCTCCAAATTCTCCTTGATTCTACTAATAATTCTTTGATCTCCATTTTATTAAAAAACAAAAATATAAACACAAGCTACTTACACATCAAACAAATCACATAATTCCAATACTTTCATCTTTTGCGCATTTTCAGCTAATTGTTTATTACACATGGGGCAATTCGTAATCAATACATCAGCCTTGGCTTTTCTTGCTTGAGTCACTCGGTCTTCTCTGATTCGCCCTGAAAGTTCACTGGCATTTCCTTTAACTCCTCCTCCCGCTCCACAACAGGCACTTTTTTCTCGGGAATATTCCATTTCCACAAGCTTGTATCCAGCTTGTTTAATAATAGCTCTTGGCTGATCAAAAATTCCCAATGATCTGCCTAGATGACAAGGGTCATGGAATGTAGCCTGCTTATTTTTTTCTACTTTTATAAGTTTTGAAAGTGACTTATCAATAACCTCAGAGATATGAAGCACTTCAATATCCCACTCGTCTCCTAAAATCTTTTTGTAATCTTTTTTAAAAACAGCCGTGCAAGAAGGACAGTTTGAGACAATTCGGTCCACTCCATGCTCACGAAAAACAGCTAGATTTTTCCTTGCCAATTCTTCAAACACCTTTTTAGCTCCAGCATTCTTAACGGGAGAGCCGCAACAAAGTTCATTGTCTTTAAGCATAATAAAATCAATGCCTTCAAGCGACAGAATTTTTTTATATTTCTCCATTTGGTCTTTACAGACAAACTTTGTAAGGCACCCAGGATAATAAAGGGTGTTTCCTCCCCATATTTTTTTGAATATTTTCATACCTAAATTATAGGTTACTGCTCTTTTTTTGTCCATCTCAGACGATTAAGGCATCAACGCTTCAGCCAAACATGACTTGGGGGGTAGATTGTTTGCCAGTATCACACTTGGACTACGCTAAATTACAAACAAAAAAGCCTCGGGGATATTATCCCTAGGGCTTTTTTAGCACGAAATATTTTCTCTTTTCGAATTCTCTACTTCTTTTTTCTTTTCGTAACTTTCTTTTTTTTCTTTTTTCGAAAAAGCATTGCTAAGCTTGCTCCCAGTGCCGCACCAACTCCAGCTGAAATTGCTGTTGCTTTTTTGGGGTTCTTTTTTACATAACCCTCTGCTTTTTCAACACCCTCCTCCACATCTTCTTTTAATTTTGACACTTCGTCACTTGCTCTTTTTTTTATTTTGACTGCGCTTTTTTTCACTTTCTTTAACTCATCCTTAGCACGAGACATAGCTTGATCTGCGCAACATTTCAAATCTTCACCACACTCCTCTTCGCTACTCTGTTTTTGTTTGACCATTTTTTTATTTTATCTTTATTAAACTTTTATTATTAAACGTCCCACTATTTTTTGACTATAATCGCAATGACAAGTCCCAAAAAAGTCATCACTGTCCCCACAAGCAAAAACCCTGCTCCCTTTATTTTGAAAAGATAATCTAAAACATTTGCTAAACCGAAAAAAAGGAATATTGCACCTAGTGTTAAAAGAAAAAAGACCACAAATGCCTGTCTTGTATTTTTCAAAAACAGTTCCCATTTCACTTTTAGCTCAGCCTTACCTTCCTCAATACGCTCAGTAAGGTCCTCTTGCAATTGATCAATGAAATGACCAAAAAAACTTCCCACAAACTGCATAAAAACATCTCTCATTGGGGAAACGTCTCCAATAATACTGCTTATTTTTTTTGATTTCTTTTTTGTTGCCATATTTTTTATTTATATTAGTTATCTCAAAAGTAGTTTAATTAATTTCATCTTAACATAAATTGCAAATTTTTTGAAAAAATTCTAAACTTAAGATATTCAATTTAGAATTGACAACAAAAAAATCAATGAATCCTGCTATCTTGGAATTAATCCAACAACTTCAAGTTTGGGGATACCCAATAATGCTGTTTCTCATGATTGCCGAAGGGCCAATCACTACAATCATCGCAGCCTTTTTGGCTTCTTTGGGATTCTTTGATTGGTATGTTGTTTATACTTTGAGTGTTTTTGGAGATGTTTTAGGTGATATTTTTTGGTATTTTGTCGGTTTCTTGGGCGGAAGACCAGTGCTAAAAAAATTCCGTAAAAAACTGGGGATTAAACTTTCAACAATCCGCTACCTTGAAAATAAATTCGAAGAAAGTGGCTCTAAAATTATTTTCTATGTTAAATTGTCGACCGGTTTGTGCCTAGTAACTTTCATCCTAGCAGGTTCAGCAAAGATGAAATTTGGTAAATTTCTTCAATTCTCCATTCTTGGAGGCTTGGTTTGGAGTATGTTCTTAGTTGCTTTGGGTTATTTCTTTGGTGAACTTGCAGAAGAAATCGAAAAATATATCCAATTTGCTGGTTGGGCAATTCTTTCTCTCGCATTTTTTGTTTTTGCCTTCATCAATTTAAAGAAAAAGAAAGATCTCCAAAGGGTTATTAATTTATTCAACAAAAAACAAGATAAGCTACTCAAAAAATGAAATTTGCAAATCAAGATTTTGAAGCACAAACATTTAAAAACCTAGACTTTACTGAAAAAGACCTGTCAAATGCAATTTTCATAGATTGCATTTTTTCAAAATGCAATTTCTCCAACACGAAAATAGTTGGTACTCGCTTCCAAAATACAACTTTCCAAAATTGCAAAATCCTAGGTCTCAATTTTGAGGAATGTAGCCGCTTCTTGTTTAGCTTTAGTTTCTTGGATTGCTTGATTTCAACATCAGTTTTTTCCAACATAAAAATCCCAGATACAACCTTTCAAGACTCCCAAGTCCAAAATTGTGATTTTTTTGGCACAGACCTCTCGGGATGCAACTTTAAAGGCTCAGATCTTGAGGGTTCAAGGTTTGATGATACTAATATGACAAACACTTCCTTTAGAGGGTCGACAAAATACAACTTTGATCCTGGTAAAAATTTTCTCAAAAAAACAAAATTTTCTTTTCCCGAGGTCATTGCACTACTTAATGCATTTGATATCGAAATTGAATAAGGTTGCCAAAACAAGCAATTTCCTGCTACAATCAGGTCACGAGTTTGTTCTCGAAATAAATAATTATCATCAAGTTTGTGTTACTAACAATAAAAGATCTCTCTTATAAACACCGCAGTGGTGAAATTCTTTTCTCTGGTTTAAATTTTTCAATTAAAAAAAATCGGACTGGCCTAGTTGGAGAAAATGGAACTGGAAAATCAACTCTTTTAAAAATCATCCTAGGAGACATTCACCCACAGAAAGGCACTGTCAATAAAGATGGTAACTTTTTGGAGCTTCCTCAAAACTTTGCACCTTTCGCTAATGAAACAGTCAGCGATATTTTAGGTGTAACTGCGAAACTTAGAGCCTTGGAAAAGGTGATGGAGGGCGTTGGAACAAATAAAGACCTGCTAACGCTAGATGATGATTGGGAAATTAAAAATGACACACAGAAATTACTCGAAAAAGCGGATTTAGGTCATTTGGACTTTGATCGCAGAATTTCTTCATTGAGTGGAGGGGAAACCTCTAAATTATTCTTCACTTCTCTACTAACAAAAAAACCTGATTTAGCTCTGATGGATGAGCCGACTAATCATCTTGATGCGGAATCTAGGGAATTTCTCTATGGTTTCATCAAAGAATACCCAGGGAAACTTTTAATAATAAGTCATGACAGGCAACTGCTACGATTGATGGAGGAAATAATCGAAATTAGAAAAAATAAGGCCGAACTTTATGGAGGTAATTTCGATTTCTATCGAGATCAAAGAGATAAAGAGAAAAAAGCAAAGATGACCGCCTTTAGATTTGCTGAAAGGACTTATAAAAAATCAATAAAGAAACAAGAGTCAACTCTTGATGCACATCGTAAGAATTCTAAAATTGGAGCAGCAAAAGCAAAGGCAAGGAATTTTTCAAAGGCAATAATAAACCGCCGAAAAATGCGTGCTGAAGAGACCTTTAAACGCCTTAAAAAAGTTCATGCTAAGTGTGTTGATCGAGCAAGAGATGAGCTAATCAGAACACGAGCAATGGTGATTGCTGAAGGGATGATGCACATCGAACTCCAACCCTCACAAGTTGCAAAAGGTGGAGACATTGTTAACGCACAAACTATTAATTATCAATTTGAAAATGGTGATAATCTTTGGAAGAAAAAACTAACTTTCAAAATAACTGATCGCGATCGATGGCATGTTGCAGGAAAAAATGGTTCTGGGAAAAGTACTTTAATTAAACTACTCACCAAAGAAATTGATCCAGTTGTGGGCAAAATTGACAGCTGTGCAACTAGAATTGGGATTATCGATCAAAATATCACTCTTTTAAAAAACGATCGAACCATTCTCCAAAATATTATTAGCTATGCTCCAGGAGATCAAACTGACGATGATTTGCGAGTTCAATTGGGAAGATTCCTTTTCTATGACAATGATATTCACAAGAAGGTTAAAAATCTAAGTGGCGGAGAAAGAGTTCGAGCAGCATTTGCTTGTCTTTTGGCAACTGACATTGCTCCTGACCTCTTGATTTTAGATGAACCAAATAACAATCTTGATTTAAATGGGATCACTCAACTAACAAACACTCTAAAAGACTATGAAGGCACAATTTTAGTAATTTCACATGACAGAGACTTCATCGATGATATCGGGCTAGGACGTGAACTAACGCTTTCGAAAGAGGGGGTTCATAAAACTGAAGAAGTAATCCCAACAGAAAAAAGTACTCCCAGGTCTATCGCACAAGTTGCGGCTTCCAAAGAATATTCTGCAAAAAAATAAAAACTATTCAAAAAATAATGAAGCGCTCAAAACTAGGAATTGACATAGTGAGAATCTATCTCATCTTAACAGTTCTTGCGACTGGACAAATTCTCTTTTTAAACGAAGAGAGTCTTACTTCAATAGGGCATTATTTTCTGATGAAGTCTTTTCTGCCTTGGATGCTTATCTTCAAACAATTTTCTCTAGATACTACGCTTCTATTTTTCTATCCCCTATACATAATCTGCAACACTGGAACTCTGTATTTCATCGGTAGCAAACTTGAAATCTTACTTAGTAGAAATAAACGATTCTAAATTTAATGAAAATCGGAATTATCTCTGACACTCATGATAACGTTGAGGGCTTCAAAAAAGCAATCTCTATCTTCAATGAGCAAAAAGTTGAAATTGTTTTGCATTGTGGCGACTGGTCTTCCCTTTTCATGCTTGATTATTGTGAAAAACTAAACTGCAATATTATTTCTGCGTTTGGAAATATTGATAGAGCTTTTTCGAAACTGGCGAGTGATCCTGGTGGAAAGGTTTCTTTTGAAGGTCAGTGCGTTGAAAAGAACTTGGCTGGAAGAAGCCTTGCTATCTATCATGGAGTTTCAAAGCCGTTGCTTGAATCGCTTATCGACTCTGGAGAATATGATGCGGTTTTCTCTGGACATACGCACATCGCGTTGATAAGGGAGGTCAAAAATACTTTACATGTAAACCCTGGATCAGCTGGCTCCCCCAAAAAAAATTCTCCTTCAGTGGCGGTCTATGAAACAAAAACAAATAATGCCGAAATTATTTATTTTTAGAAAATCAATTTTTTACTTCAAGATAGACATTGTAGACATTTTTAAAATTTTTTGATATTCTCATATTAGTTGTTTTCGTGCTTCACTTTTCCAATAATCATAACTCTGGAGGTGATCTATGGCAGAACCTGGAGGAAAATTACCAGGAAAGAAAAACAAAGGAAGGCGTGCTGGAATTAAAACCAAAGGACGCAAAAAGGCTACTCCAAAAAATGTTGCCACCCGAAAGGCAAGATCTAAAAAAGGTTCGACGCCAAAAAGGAGATTTAAATTTTGGTAGAAAATGATTCTGACGAAATGTCAAAAAACAAGGTAGTTCTCAAACTGAGAATTACCTTGTTTTCTTTTTAGTAAAAAATTTTCTCGCTACTTATATCCCACCTACTTCATTTCTTTCATTCTCAGCAAGTGGTCTTTTGGATAATAATTTATTTTTCAAAACTACGATAAAGTGACTTAACTCTTCTATTTTCAAAATTCTTCCTATAACAACAAAGGTGATTCCACCTCCAAGCAATGTTGTTATTAACTGGGTGAATACACCAAGAAATGTTCTCGCGCTCCCGAAAGGATCATCACTAATTGAATGTTTGATTATTTGTGAAACGATCATCATAGCTGATGTTGCAATAAACATCTTCAGGGCAAAAGTGGCTATTCTCCCTTTTTTGAATTTTCCAATTCGGTTGTGCAACATTACAAATAAAAGTGCTGCATTAACGCTTGCAGAAATTGAGAATGCTGCTACTAAACCGAGAATTCCGAAATCTCGAATTAAAAACAGTGCCAGCCCGACATTAACGACTTCGGAGAAAAGTGCAATGAAAAATGGTGTTTTGGTATTATGGATTGCATAAAATGTTCGAGCTAGAAGTGGAATTGTGCTTTGTGCCCAAAGCGACATCACAAAAATTCCAAGTGCGCTTAAAGTAAGAGTCGTATCGTCCCAATTAAAAACACCTGCACCCAACACAACTCGCACAATTTGAGCCCTCAGAACATAAATCATCGCTGAACATGGCACAATAAAAAATAAAATCTTTCTGAATGTTCCAGTAAATTTTGAAATAAACTCCTCTTTTTTGTTTTGCGCCCAAAGCCCTGAAAGTGCTGGAAATGAAGCGATCGCAAAAGAAATACCAAAGACTCCCAGTGGCACGCTTTGGAGATTATTAGCAAAGTTGAAAATTGCCAGGCTTCCAGGCTCTAGCGTTGAAGCTAAAATTGTCACAACCAAGAGATTGATTTGGGTCATCGCGATTCCCATTACTCGTGGAATCATCAGCATTAAAACTCGATAAAGCTGTTTGCTTTTATAATCAAAGAGTGGAATAAAACGCAAACCACAACGGACTACTTCTGGAATTTGAACCACAAGATGCATAGTTGCTCCCAAGATCACACCATAAGCTAAGCCTCTTACTCCAAAAGGTTCTGTTAGAAAAAGAACCCCAATAATAATTCCTACATTATAGAAAATTGGGGCCAAGGAATAGAAAAAGAATTTTTTAAATGAATTGAGAATTCCGCCTATGATACCAGACATTCCCAGAATAATAGGGGAAAGCAACATTATTCTAGTTAACTCGACGATTTCTGCTTGTTTTTGAGCATCATACCCGAAAACAATCAATTTCACTAGAATCGGAGCAAAAAGAAAAAGTAGCACTGAAACAACAGATAAAAGAAGAATCCCAAAAGAAAGCATTGTTCTTGCAAGTCTCCAAGCTTCTTTTTTCCTTTCTTGCGAAATAAGAGAGGTGAAGACTGGAACAAAAGCTGCTGAAAGTGCGCCTAAAACCAACAAACCATAGATTAGATCTGGGATCTTAAACGCTGCATAATATATATCCAGAGTATCTCCGGCACCGAATTTACCAGCAAGCATTCTATCCCTAAACAGTCCCAGGATCCTGCTTGCAATTCCCATCGTCGCAATCAACATTGCGCTACGCGTAATTGATTTTGATGATTTCTCGCCGTATATAATTTTTTCTTTTAACCTTGATATCATAAAAATTCTTTGTTACTTAAGACAAAGTTTATAAGAAAACTAACTCCCCCGTTTTTTAACTCGGAATTTTTCCCCTTTTTGTCCAAAACTATTGTTTATTTATTTCGAATCACTCCCTTTGATCTCTTTGATTAATGCCTCTCCATCAATTCCAAACTCACCAACTATGTCAGAAATGCTTTCAAATCTTGCTGCCGCACAACCTACGCAAGGCAGTCCGTTCTTTGCAAAAATTTCTGCAGCCTTAGGATAGTTAGCGATCACTTCCATAATATTAGAGTTAACTGAAAGCTCAAACTTTTTTTCACTCATTTTATTTATTCTTTAACTTATTATTTATATGAATATACCATTGTCATACTAAACACTAACGCATCATCGCCTCAATGATGAGCTCAGTTGCCTCCTCCTCATCCATTCCTCGCGTCATCAATGTTTCCAGCTCTTTTTGATTAATCTTTCCAACAGAAGCCTCATGCGTCACTCTGGCTTTGTCATTTGAAACTTCAACGATCGGAACTGCTTTTGCCACAGACCCCTCTCCGGAAACAATTTCCTGACAATCAATGTGCCCGATTGAATTTGCACCAGAGGCATATGTCTCACCTTGCATGAAAACTCTCCCTCCATCCTTTGCGGCTGCTCGCATCGTGACCAAACTTTTACTATTCTCACCTTCTAGTGTTACTTTGTCAATAATTGAGATTATATCTTTTTCGCTTTTTCCAAAAACCTTACTGCTGATTTCGCTTTTTGCATTTTTTGCTAAAATAACCTCCACTTCAATCCCTACTTGCCCAACAGAACCCTTTGAAAGCACAAAATCACTCAAAAACACCCCACCTTCATCTATATTAACTTTCAGTTTTGGCATCACTAAAATCCCAGAAACTTTTCCATGATAATGATGTTCTTTGTAGATTAGTTTTGCATTTTTTCCAATTTCATATCCCGCCTTCATCTTATGGGAGGATTTGCTAGCATTTGGGAAGCTGCAATGCGCTAGAATTTCCACCTCAGCGCCCTCCTCTAAGGTCAGCTTAGTTTCTATCATTTGATTTTCATTCGTTCCCTTGAGCCCAAAACAGAAAAAGAGTGGTTCTTTAATTTTCACACCTTTTCCAACTACAATCTCAGCCACAACACCGTTATTGGTCTCCCTGGTGACAGCAACAACTCCTTTCGGCATTTGCTCTGAAATAATGCTATTTTTTTCTACATGAAAATGGCCCTTATTATTAAGTGCGTGCTCGATTCCACAAATTTTTGCAGTTTTTACAAATTCACTTGGAAGCTTAGTCATAACTGAAATTTTTAAATTAGCTTTTTAAACCTTCCCCTGTCATCGCGCTGATCATCTTATTCTTGAAAGCCAAGCAACGATCTTGTTGCCCTTCTCTTGCACAATATTTTCTCATCACTTTTCGAAACGGCCCCGTTGCTATCACCTTACCTTCGGAAATTAATGTTGCACCACTAGCAATCAATCCCGCTTCTTCTCTATGAGTGATAAGAAGGATTGCACATCCAAGCTCCTCCTTGATTCTTAACATTAAGTCATAAAGCTCGTTATACACAATAATATCTAGTGAAGCATCTGGTTCATCTAAAATCATCAACTTTGGCTTCATCATCATCACTGATGCAAGTTCAATCCTCTTACGTTCCCCACCAGACAATTTATTATCCAGTTTTCGATCAATAAAGTCTTCTGCCTTTAGTCCAACAATTTCTAGATACTTTTTTAACTGAGAAATAGTTGCATCTTTCTTCCCAGCACGCAAAAAATCACCCACTGTTAGTCCTTCGAAGCGTGCAGGTTCTTGAAAGGCAATTGTGATCCCCTTTCTCGCTCTTTCGTGGGGTTTCAGTTTTGTAATATCTTTCCCTTCAAAGATGATTTTGCCACCCACTTGTTGATATTTCTCCAACCCCATGATTGAATATGCGACGGTTGTTTTTCCACTTCCATTTTTTCCTAAAATACAATGGATTTCATTTTTATCAACTTTAAAATTCACTTTTTCAAGCAACATTCTTCCGTCTTCCTTAGATTTTATTGAAAAATTCTTAACTTCAAGCATTAGTCTTTTTTAGCTTTTAAAGCTGTTTGTTAACTTCTTTTAGAATATCATTTGTTTAACTTAAAATCAATAAAAAACTCTTTTGAAAGAGTTTTTTATATTCAAATCTTTTATAGCAATTTATCGAAGCCCCATCTTGCTTTTGACTGCTGCTGCTTGTCCCTTGTCAATCTGCCCATTTTTTACCATTTCATCAACTTGTTGGATAATCTTCTCTTTGTGCTTTGCAATTTCTTGTGGGTTCATAGCTTGTCTGAGCATTTCTTCTTGTTTTTTTGGTGACATTTTCTGAAACATTTTCAAACCAATCTTCTCTTTCATTGAGAGTTGAGATGTATCAACATTAGCCATTGCATCAGAAATATTTGTTGGCTGTCCTTTTGGAGACTTTTTTTCTTCCGTTACTTCAGCATCTTCGTCTTTTTTCTTTTTGAAAAAATTTGTAATTCCCATTTTTTTTATTTAAAGCTAGTTAAACTATTTTATCGATCTTCAGCCTTTGAAATTTTATCATTTTCAGAATCTTTTGCAAGCAAAAAACGTTAGAGTTCCTTGAGATATCTCCTCATTGCGATAAGCGAACTCATCACTCCCAACAAAACACCAAAGGCGAATTGTGCTGGAATGATTATGAAAATGTTTTTCACAAAGTATACTGACAAAAATTCTTTCAAGAATTTTGTGTTTGAGAAGGCAAAAACCGAACTAGTTGCATCTCCGTTTGTGATGAACTTTAAATATGCAAAAGACAGTGGCACTGCAATAAGAGCAGCTGCAATTCCATAGAAAATACCCTCCCAGACAAAAGGAAGTCTCACATAATTATTTGATGCACCAACAAGTTTCATAATTTCAATTTCTTGCTTGTGTGAATACATAGTTATTCTAATGCTATTAAAAGTGACTAGAATCGCAACAAGAGAAAGGGTGAATGCCAGTGTTAATGAAAATTTTCTTGTAGTCTCAATCTCACTAGTCAATCCATCAATAATAGCCCTGTATTTATGATAATTTATCTCCTCAACATATTTTGAAAAGCCACCACTTTCGATTTTTTTAACAACATTTTCATATTGACTTGGGTTGTGAGTTCTAACAATCAATGTGTCATATAGAAAGTTTTCTCCTAAAGTTTCAATCCCACTTTGGATAGTGCTGCCACTTTGAGTAAAACTTTTGAACTCCTTCAAGGCTTCATCTTTATCAACCAATTCAACTGACAATACTTCATCATATGACTGAATGTCTCTTTGAAATTCATTGACTTGTGAGAGTGATGTTTTTGGGTTGATTTCAACTGAAATATTCACACGATTTTGAACATCCTTTAGACGCAAATCATTCGCTCCAATGATGGCAAGTTGCAGGTTAACAACAAAAAGTGTGATCACCATCACACTAACTGTGGCAACTGAAAGCCAGCCATTTCGAGTGAAATTTTTTGCACCAGCTCTGAATGTTCTTTTTAATTTAATCCACATTTGTTTTTATTTAAAGTTCATATTTTCCTTTTTTCTTATCGCTGACGATTCTTCCATCTTCCATCACCACAACTCTTTTGGAAATTTTGTCCACAATGCCTTTGTCGTGAGTTGCCAATAGCACTGTTGTCCCAAACTCGTTGATCTTCAAAAGCAATTGAACAATTTCCCAAGTTGAAACAGGGTCAAGATTTCCAGTTGGCTCATCCGCAATAATAACTTTGGGTTTATTCACTAACGCTCTTGCTAATGCAACTCTTTGTTGCTCACCACCAGAAACCTCCCTTGGATAATTTTCCATTTTATCACCTAAACCAACAATATCTAGAATTTTTGGTGCCACTTCATTGATTTCTGTGTCACTTCTGCCTGCAACTTCAAGTGCAAATGAAACATTTTCAAAAAGAGTTTTTTTAGGCAACAGTTTATAGTCCTGAAAGACTGTTCCAATTTTTCTCCTGAGCTCTGGAAGTTCCCTTCCTCGTAGATCTAAAAGATTTATTTTGTCAAAAGAAACTACCCCCGTTGTTGGCTTCTCCTCTGTGTACAGCAATTTAAGCAAGGTTGATTTTCCCGCTCCGGAATGACCCACAACAGAAACAAATTCACCTGGCTTTACAAATAAATTAATATTCTCAAGTGCAGGAGAACTTCCGGGGTATACCTTTGAAATATTCTCAAAACTTATCATTTTTGTTTTTTAATCTATTATTTTAAAAAGTTTATTTCGCTTGTTTTTTTAGGAATTTTTCGATAAACAGATTAAGATCACCGTCTAAAACTGCATCGACATTTGCTGTTTGCTCTCCCGTTCTATGATCTTTCACCATTTTATATGGATGCAGAACATAGGAACGGATCTGACTTCCCCATTGCGCGGAGATATGCTGTCCTTTCAATTTTCTTTCTTTTTCAATTCTTTCTCGTTCCTTTCTTTGAATTAGTTTCGATTTCAAAATTGCTAATGCTTTTTCCTTGTTCTGCAATTGCGATCTCTCATTTTGACAACTAACAACTGTTTTTGTTGGAAGATGTGTCACTCTCACAGCTGAATCAGTGGTGTTCACTGATTGACCTCCAGCCCCTGAAGCACGAAAAGTATCAATCTTGAGTTCACTTGGATTAATTTCAAATTCTTTATTATCTTCAATAAGAGGAATTGCTTCGATCAATGCAAATGATGTTTGACGGAGATTGTCTGAGTTAAATGGTGATAAGCGAACAAGTCGATGCACACCAGCTTCTGCAGCAAAATTTCCATATGCAAACTTTCCATTGACCTCAAACATCACGCTTTTTATTCCTGCTTCTGAACCCTTGGTCTCCTGAAGAATCCTAGCTTGATATTCCTTTTTCTCACAAAATCGCAGAAACATTCGCAGTAGCATCTCAGCCCAATCCTGCGCATCATCTCCGCCGGCTCCAGCATGAATTGAAACAATTGCATCCTTCCTGTCATATCTCCCCGTATACAAAGTTTCCGTCTCTACAGACCCAAATTCTTTGGATATTTGTTCATATTGCTTTTTTGCAACACTCAGATCATCCTTGTTGTCCTTGTCGATAATTTCTAGATATTCCAATAGATTCTCACCTTCATTTTGAATTTTCTCCCATCTTGCCTGCTCCTCTTTCAATCCTTCAATTTTTTTCATCACTGCTGCTGCCGAAACTGAATCACTCCAAAACTCCTCTTTCTCGGACTCCTTTTGCAGTTCATTTAATTCTTTTTTTTGTTTTTCTAAGTCAAAGACAGTCGTCCATTTGGACGATTTTATTTTTCAAATCTTTCGCTTTTTTCTTGAGTTCTTCTATTGTCATACACTGCTATTATATATTAGATTATTGAAAAAATCAAAGCATAAGTATACAATGATGCTAGTGACTTTTTTATAAAATTATATGCCGACCTAGCTCATCTGGTAGAGCAGCACACTCGTAACGTGCAGGTAGTGGGTTCGAGTCCCACGGTCGGCTCATGAAAGTTGGTACATACCTCACGAAGAGCATAGCTAAAGAAGTTATTATACTAATTCGAAAAAATGGAAAAAATTTCAACACTCAGTCGCTTGGCCTTTAGGGTTAAATATCCAAAACTGATTCTTTTTGGCTTTTCTATTTTTCTTGGAATCTTGATCTATACTGATGAAAACAATTTCCATTTTCATTTACTGATTCAAAAACTTGGTTTTGTAGCAATATTTTTGGCTGGTGCATTTTTTTCCCATGGATTAACGCTTGGACCTGCGGTTGCAACACTGCTTTTGATTGGGAAAACAGAACCAATCTTCATGACTGGAGTCATTGCAATCATTGGATCAACTGTGGGAAATTTTCTCATTTTTCAATATCTACGAGTTTCATATACTGAGGAAATTGACCATGCATCGCAAACAAAGCTTTTTCTCTGGATTGTGAGACAATTGGACAGGTTCACTCCTAGGTTTATCAGAAAATACGTCTTGCCTGTTTTTGCTGGAGTGGCCTCAGCGCTACCTTTTCCAGATGAACTTGCAATGGCGCTAGTGCATGCCTCAAAAGAATTTTCTTTCATAACATTCTCCATTGTTTCATTTATTTTCAATTTCTTCGGAATTTTTATTATTCTCTTAATAGGAAGACTCTTATAGCAAATCAGGTTGTCTTTTTAAAACAGAGGACTCTATAGGGTCCTCTATAGAGTCCTCTATTTTTTTCATAAATTATTCCAAATAAAATAGTCTAAAGCAAAATTTCTGCTTTGGACTATTTCGACAACTTTCTTGTCTTATTTAGGTTGACTTTTTAGCTGTAAAAACTGGTCTTCCCATGCAAACATACTGGACTCCTTCGTTTGCCATCTCTTCTGGATCATGCAAATTCTTGCCATCACAAATGACGACTTTGTTCATCAAGGAGTGGAGTTTTTCAAAATCCAAGGATCGAAATTCCATTGCATCTGTGAGAATAACAAGTGCATCTGCTCCTTTTATTGCTTCATATTGATCATCGCAATATTCCACTCCAGCTCTTTCACCGAAGGCGACTCGGAAACTTTCCTTAGCATGCGCATCAAAAAGAGCAACTTTTCCGCCCCCATCAAGAATGCTCTGCACTACATCGAGGGATGCTGCTTCCCGCACGTCATCAGTGCCTGGCTTGAAAGATAATCCCCAGATCGCAATTTTGGATTCAGAAACCGAACAATCAAGCTGCTCAAAGATTTTCACAACAAAACGCATTCTTTGCTCCCGGTTGACATTCATCACTTCGCGAAACAGTTTTGCGTCAATGCCAGCTTTTTCCATCACAGCAATCAGAGCCCTGACATCTTTTGGAAAACAAGAGCCTCCAAAAGTTGCTCCACCTGGGAAAAGAAAGTCTGGTCCAATCCTGGAGTCACTTCCAATACCTTTACGAATTTCTTTTGCATCAGCATCAAATTTCTCAGCAAGCTCTGTGATTGCATTCATTGCTGAAATTCGCATTGCCAACATGGTGTTTGCAAAAACCTTTGTGAGTTCAGCACTAGGACGTGACATAAAGATCATGCGGTCTGTCGTTCCCACTGCTGTTCGCATAAAAGGTGCGTAGATCCGGCTCATCACCTTTTTCGCATCCTCATCAGAAGTTCCGATCACAACACGGTCAGGAGATTCAAAATCTTTCACCGCATTTCCTTCTTTGAGAAATTCTGGGTTAGAAACAACAGCATGAAAAAAAGCAATTCCATGTCCACCTTCAGCCTTCCCCATGAAAAATTCTTCGATTTGGCTTCCCGTGCCAACTGGAACAGTTGATTTTTGCACCACAATCTTGCGTTTCGTAGCATGTTTGTTGATTGTTTCAGCTACTGCAAAAACTGCACTCAAATCAGCCTCTTCACTGTCCTTTTTGGTTGGCGTTCCGACTGCAATGAAAATCACATCGCATTCTTCGATCGCAGTTTTAGCATCAGTTGTAAAAAAGAGATTACCCGTCTTCACTCCTTTTTTGATTCTTTCTGGCAAATCCTTTTCAATGATCGGGCATTCCCCCTCCTCAAGCATTTTGATTTTTCTCTCTTCGATATCAACACAAACAACTTTCATCCCGGCACTCGCAAGGCAAGCGCCAGTAACAAGTCCGACATAGCCTGTTCCAAAAATAGCAATTTTTTTCATTTTGTTTTTCCTCTCGATTAAGGTTTTAGACTTTCGTCATTTTTCATTAAGAACTAACCTAAATGGTATCTTTTATGGACTTTTTGTCAACTTGCATAAAGACCGTGGTTTTAGTTCCCAAGATGTTTATAACTTGTTATAATAAGAAGGAAAGTTGCTTTTGAAATCACTCATGAGTGACCGTGTTTCATTTTCCAAATAACTGATTTTCGTGAATCGAAAGATATGCCACAAAAAAAACTATCCGAGAAATTTTCCTTAGATAGACTAACAAAAAAACAATTTAAACTTCTTCGGACTTCTTTCTACACTATAGGCCTTTTTGTTATACTCGGATTTATCACGTTTCACGTTTTGCAAATTGAAGCAAAAACTTTTAAAAATTTATCGCTGGAACAAAAAGGAGCTATTATAACAATCCAACACTTCAGTGGAAAAGATCATACTAACATCAATCTGTCCTTGAAGTTGACAGATAAAGAATTTGAAAAAATAGACCAAGACGATATAGACGTGAGAGTAATCAAGACGCTCTCTCCCCTTTTACGAGAAAAAGGGAATATTATTGCAGAAAAAGAAGAATTAAAAGAAAGACTTTTTAGAAAGAATGAAACTTCCCGCCCAAATGGAAGTCTTGTCTCATCATTCTTTTCCACTTTCTATATTGAACAAGGAGTGTTGCGAAAAATCACAGACGACGACATTAAGAATATTTTCAAGACTAACAAGTTTAAAACAAAAAAATTAACAAAGAGTGATTCTACAAAATTAGAAGCTGGTAAACCACTTACTTCTGAAAATTTAAAAAAAGATTCGCAGTTTCCAAAAGATTTAATCATCAAGTCAGATGGAAGATTCTATATCACAGGCGCCAATACACTCCATCCAATTTTTTCCAAGAAATTACTCTCAAAAATCAATCCAGACTTTTCTTTTGTTTCGGGCACCTCACCAAAAGAAGCTAATATGCGAAAAATGCAATGCGAAAAAAATCCCGAGATCAAAAATTTACTTTGCAAAACTTCATTAAAAGAAATATTAAATTCAGAAAGCAACGTCTATTATTTTGAAATAGCTGGAATCCAACAAGGAAATATCACCGCAACAGAGATTGATTTTGAAACTGAAAAGACCTTTGGTAATTATTTCAAAAGACTTAAGGAACTTTTTTGGTAAAATTAAAAAATGAAATTTGATCTAAAGAAAAAAACTCAAGAATTTAAAAGACTCGGTACAAAAACCTGGGGTATTTTTATTGAAAAAATAATAAAGAAACCAGGGACCAGGGGGGAGATATTGTTTAGAGATACTTTTTGGATTTCATCGGGTTTATTTCTAGTTTTTACATGGATAGATTTGCGAGGGCACATTCTTTTAATTAAGCCCTATTTTTTATTAGCAATCCCACTTATCCATTATCTAGTAGCTGTTGGACCCAAAAACATTATTTCTGATATAGAATTGGGACTCGCAAAAATGGAGGGGAAAGATCCCTCTAGAATTGTATTTTTGAAAAACTCATTTATTTTCCTTTTAATTTTCGTGTCTATCTTTTCAGACATTCAAAACATCTTCTTAAAGAATGTCTTGTTTTCAACAACCATAATAGCGTGCATGACTGTTATGATAAAGAACCGAAAACTGATTGAGTTTTTCGAGAAAAAACAAGAGCTTAAAAATACTTACTCGATCAAGCAAGGAAAAATAAAGATACTTATCTATGCAATTATTATATTTTCTGTCTCAATAAAGATTATGATGCCCTTAGTCTATGAGGGCAGCTACATAGACGAATACAACCATATTTTCTCTGGCATCGAGTTTTTTGAGAATGGTGAATTCTACAAGAAACTCCAGGGGGAGAGTTATACAAGAGGATCTCATGTTTCTGTTTTAGTTGGTGCTCTATTGTTTCTTTTTGGGAAAAACCTTTTTGTTGCTAAGCTATTTCCAATCCTACTTGGAACATTGAACACTCTTCTGGTGTATCACATTTGCAAAAAGATCTTTTTACCAAAATTTTCAACCATGCTCATGTTACTTATTTATACCACCATACCATGGTTTATATTTAACCATTTCTATATCAGAATATATGTCTTTTATGAGTTTTGTTTTATCTTTATATTGGTATTGTTTTTATCATCACTAAAAAGACTAAGGGATAACCAAAGCACAACTTTTATCACCAGCATAATGATATTAGTAATATCTGTTCTTTATTTTTTCAGTAAAGACGCTGGGAAAAATTTTGTCATACTTCCCTCTATATCTTTAACGGCCTATGTCTTTCTGATGCAAAAAAGGAAGCGCTGTTTATTAAATTTCTATAGGATATTTTTGAAGAAAAAAATATTAATCTTATTGTTAATAGTCTTATTCATTCCCCCTGTCTTTATTTATTTAGATGTATTCTCTTTAATTCAAAGTTTACTCTATGGAACATTTAAATATACATCGGGCAATGACTTTAAATACAACAATCTATTTCTAAATCTTAATCCCTTCTTTTTTATTTTATTCAGTTCTTCATTTGTTTTGCTTTTTTTCAAAATCAGAAAAGAAATTTTAATCCTTATTTTAACTGCTATATCCCTGTTCACAATTCACTATAATTTATCATTAGACCTGCAAATGACCAGGGTTATAATCTACTTTCTCCCTCTTTTCTACCTAATCTCAATAATCTCCCTAACGTATTTATTGTTAATATATAACAAAAAGACTTACACTTTTATCTTTTTAGTGCTTGCTTTGTTTAATATTTACAAAAACTACCCCGCCACATTTTTAGAAGAACCTGCCATTCCCACAGAAATAACTTATACCGAATACTCAAAAATATCAAATTCCCTCAAAATACACTGTGAGGAAACTAAAAACATAGCTTTTCTAGAAAACCCATTTGTATTAAGCTTTTATAACATAGATATTGATTACTCTGTTTATTTAAATTCCGACCTGCTAGAAAAAGATCGGAGATTTTTCTTAGACAGTGATGGTATCTATAAAACCGTCTATAAAAAAATACCTACTATAATGAACTTAGAAAAACTAAAATCCTCCTTATCTGAAGGTTTTTGTATCACCCTTTCAGAGAAAGATTATCTGTCTACCTTCGATGCCACTGAAAGAGAGGCTTTGGAAAAAATAAGAACAAAAGAGTCTTTTGGGAAGTCGGCTCCCATCCTTGTTCTGTATGAAGTTAACTAGCTTAAATCCTAAGATGTCTATACGTTTTGGGATGTTTCTTTTTTAATATCCCAAAAAAAATCTTTTCCACTCTTTCTAATTCATCATTACGAATGCCAAGTTTACTCAAGAAGAGATCTTTGTATTCAGAGCCAACAATAAAGTCATCTCTTTTAATTTTTTGAAAATTGCAAAGAAAACTTTTTAGTAAAACATAGGCATCATACTCACGGACCGACAAGAAACAATCACTATAATCTATTAGGAAAAAAGACGGTTTTTTAGAATCATGATCTTTGTTAATTAAAATATTTAACGTACTAAGGTCTCCGTGAATCAATCGCTCAGGGTTTCTTGGTCCATACATAGCATTCAAGTCATTCAATATAGATTCAAAAATCTTCATTGAATCCTGAAAAGAAAAAACTCCTTCATTTAACATACGATCCAAACTCTTACCTCGAACAAACTCTGTCACGATATTGCATCTATTTGATTCAAAATTATATTTTGGTAGCCTAATTTGAGAATTTACATCTTTATACGTTTCATAAAAAGACTCTTCCTTTAAAAAAATACTTCTTTTTGCCACCTTTTTTTTGACATATAGCTTGCCATCGCTATTGAAAACTGTTACTTCACTCGGCCACTGGCCATTACCATTGATTTTTATTATAAAGTCTCCCTCAAGTCTCACAGAAGTGAAGATAAAATAATTGACTCTAAACAAAAAGATAGCTTTTAGAGCAATTCTCAGCACTTTATGAGTCAAGATTCTTGAAAACTGAGAATCAAAAAGTTTAAACATCTTAACTCCCGAAAAGATGAAGTCATAATATAACAACGCTGACTCTAGGTCATTCCTGATATACTTATTGTTCTTTTTAATGAATTGGTCCTTTTTTGTCATTTTTTCTAACTATAAAAATAAGATGTGTTCCGTTTAATCTACTTCTTGAGACGAGTTTATTTTCTAGAAACAAAAACAACTTTCTTGGAATAATCATGAATAGTGCCTTTGTTAGAAATGAGTAACTAATTATTTCAATGATTTCTAAGTTACTTGCCTCTAAATACTTCTTAATTTCACTAACAGACGTTTGTTTTTTATAGGAGAATATATTTTCACTTTTGTTAAACAAAAGCTTCACCAATCTCTTTTTCATATTAAACAACATCACATAGAAGAATCTTAGGCTCTTACTATTCCCATGGATATTAAATACTAGGACGCCATCATCAGCCAAAAAACAACTAAGTTGTTTGAATGTTTTTCTTTTAAGTTCGTTGTCCGCATTCAGGAAGAAACGGAAGGCTGTGATTACTTTGAACTTACTTTTGTATGAATCAACATTCTCGCTGTTTATATCGATATTGACCAATTTTACGTTAGATAACTTAGTCTTTGCCTTCTCTAGCATTTCGCTTGACACATCAAACCCACATACATTCTTAAATCCAAGTTTTTCTATAAACTCAGAAACCCTGCCTGTTCCACATGCAAAATCTAATACTTTCTGACTTCTATCGAATTTCCTTAGGATCTTATTTAGAATTACTTCTTCGATTCTCCAAATCACACTATCATATGACGATTTATCATACAGAATCGTATCATAATTTAATCCATAATTTTCACCCTTATGCGAATCACTATACTTCATATTTGAGTTATTTTCTTTTTTCATTTTTCTTACTAATACTTATTATAAACATTGTGAGTGTAGTCATTATCAACAATGCTTGTGAAATGAGTGTCGCATAAATCACACCTATAAAACCATACTTTTCTATAAGGACAAGATCTAGGACGGCATTTAGAACACCATAAAACAGCGTTGTGACAGTTAATATTTTCACAAAACCACTCGGAGTGATATATCCAATGTTAATATAGGACGAAAAATACCTAATTGGAATTAAGAATAAAAGAGGTATTAATATTTGTGACATCAGAAGTGCATCATACTCTATTAAGAATATCCTGAAAAATAACTGGTGGAAACAATATACTAGAGTAGCGATTCCAAGCCCTACAATGAAAAGGATGAGCGATTCTTTGAATATTTTCTTACTGATGTTCTTTCTTTTATTCAAAACAAAGCGTTCTGTTGTGTTTGGTGCGACAACTGTAGCCATTATCATAGCAGGCATAATAAGTATAGCAAATATTTTATTGATTATTTCATAGTGTCCAATCTCAGTAATGAATCCATAATTTCCTAAGATAATAATATCAATTTTCGTATAAAGAAAATATCCAACATTGGCCACACCGATTAGCAACGAGTACGATAGAAGTGTCTTTATTAATTGAAAATCATATTTTATCTTAACATTTCTATAGCCAGCGATAAGAGCAATCATAAGAACCATATAAAATAAAACCTGAGAAATCAACGCTCCGAAAAGGGAAAAATTTTCTATTAACAAAAAGATTGGTGCTAAACAACAAAGTCCAACCATTGTTGTAATCAAAGATAATTTCTTGAATTGCTTTAGTCCTCTGTATACACCGTCATAAAGAGATGTTAATGGTATCAAAAATAACAATGGGAGAACACATAATGTATAGTCAGACACTTCCACTAGGAGATATTTCTTAAAATACATTAAGGTACCGAAAGTTATAACTCCAAGTACCATTATCACCAATATTGCATTGAATAATACCTTCTCCAGCTTTTTTTTGTCCAGTAAGTTATACTCTGTAACATATTTAGATGTTGCAGAAGATATTCCAAAATCGCTAAAAACTACAAATAGATAAACCACTCCCAAGATATAACTGTAGACACCAAAATCATATGGCGAAAGAAGTTTTGCGCTTAGAAAAAAAATTAAAAATGTCATGCCTTGCTTCCCAAATACTTGCAATACTTGCCAAGCGAAGTTACAAATGAACGTTTTGTGTCTGAAGTAATATCTACTAATGGTCATCTTTATCAAAAATTAATTATCTTAGGTTTTACTCTCTCAAAAATGTATTCTGTGCAATACTTCTCTTTTCCTGTGAATTATGCGGAAATTATATTTAAAAAAATGAATTACTTTCATGCATTGATTATGTTTTTTCTCAATTATTCTTCTCATCTACAAACAACTTAGAAGGTTTGATCTTTAAGAATATATCATCTTTTACAACTCTCTTGGATTGCATTTCTTTTCTTTTCTTGATTGCATGCGGCAAGTTTTTTAAGAACAAATAATAGCCACGAAAAAAAGCCAAGAGAGGTCCTATGTTAAGTCTAAGCAATGATTGCTTTATAGATTTCACGAAACCAAAGACGGAATATAAAAAAAATGTAGGAATCAAATTTTTTAACCTATAGTTTTTGAATATAGTATACAAATGAGCATAGAACATTTCCTTCCATTTTAAAGAATATTTCTTATTATCTCTTCTTTCTGCCATACCTATGTGCATTTGCGATGTTTTAGAATATAGATAATTCTTGTACCCCAATAACCACAATTTAATTCCCAAATCATTATCATCTCCTCCAAATTTCAGGCTATCATCAAAACCGCCAGTCATATCCCAGGTGCTTCTCTTTAAAAAAATTCCTATCCCTGAGGGATACCCTATCAATTGTTTATCAAATTTAACTAGTTTATCTCTCTTAACTCTTTTCGTTTCTCTCGTAAAATAATAACCTAAAAAACCTCCATATCCCTTTGTGGAAATTTCCCCTTCGTTAAAAAAGGCAGCACTAATCGAACCACAACTATCAAGCTTATTGGAATATTCAATTAAGTCATTTATCAGATAACTATCTCTGATCAAAAGATCATTGTCGCACAAAAGAATGTACTCCCCTTTTGATTTTTCAATCCCATAATTACATGCAAAGTTTTTTTCTCTTTTTTTAGGACTATTTACTAATTTTATTTTTTTAAATTTTTTGATAAAAGCCAAACTATGATCAGCAGAACCATTATCAACAACAATAAATTCACAATTGGGATAATCCAAATTTAACAATGGTTTGATAGTTCTCTTCAGGTACTGCAACCCGTTATAATTCAACATTACTATACTCACCAAGGGCAGATTTTTTTTGTTATTCATAAATTATTCACTTTTAATATCCTCACAGAATTATCGCAAAAAAATCACACTTCTTCTTCTGAGACTTCATTGGTTGTTCTCCTCGATTGAACAACTTAATGCTTTTTAGTCTTATTATTTAATTTTTTAGATACTTTACGTATTTCACCAAAAATCTATCTTTTTCAAAATAACCTAAATTTTTTCTGCCGAAACTATCCAAAATTTTAATAATAAAATTATACTTAAATATTTTTTTAAACAAATATTTAAGTAAGGTATTTTTATCTTTTGCGAAATCATAATAGTTCATAATATCAGAAAAGGATAGATTCCTATTCCATGAGGAGCTAAGATTATTGCCGTCCTCCCTGACCCTAATCAAATACAAAGGTTCTTGAATATTAAAGAGTAAACGTTTATCTTTACACAAAATATATCTCATAAAAAAAGTATCTGTTTTATACCTAACATTGGTTTCATATTTTAGTCCCTTACTTTTCTTAAAAATCAAAGAGGGATGCAGAGAAAAGAAGCCTTTCGATGAAACCTTCACATACTTGAAATTTTTGTTTTTCTCAAAATATTTATAAGCACAGGTTCCACAACCGACATATTTTTTATTTTTTAATAAAAAATTAATTTGCTTCTTTATTTTATCTGGATGATAGATATCGTCATGATCTGCAATCGAAATATAATCGCCTTCTGTTTTATCTAATAAAAAATTCAATCCCTTGTAAGGACCAAGATTTTTATCAGAATGAAATATTCTTATTTGCCTCTTCTCATTAGATCTTTTGTTTGACCTTAGTATCTTCAATGTATCATCATCTGAACTATTATCCAGAATTAGAACTTCCATGTTACGATAATTTTGATCTAAAATTGACTTTAGGGTCTGAGCAATGAACTTTTCTGCATTATAACAGCATATCAAAACTGAAACAAACGGTTCTTTTTTTCTCATAGCAATTTATTTGTTTAAGAAATACTCCCTATGCCACAAATTAAGTGACATCAATGACCAAAGTTTCTTGGAATGATTCTGTCCATTTTGATGGCTATCAAACAACTCTTTTATTTTCTCTTCTTTCATCATTTTCAGCACCAAACCCTTTTTATCAAAAATTGCCTCTTCTAGTTCATCTTTTAATTCATTTCTAAACCAATATTTAATTGGAACAGAAAATCCTTTTTTCTTTCGATATAAAATATCTTTATCTAGATATTTTTCTAGCATTTTCTTGAAAATCTTCTTCCTTCTTCCAAAAATATCTATTTTTTGATTTATTCTTATTTGAGCACATAGCTCCACAAATTCATAATCCAAGATTGGACTCCTACTTTCCAATCCATTAGCCATCGTCGCAATGTCTACTTTTACCATCAAGTCATCTGGGACATAGGTGTTGAAATCCAAATACAAAATTTGATCAAGTCCTTTGAATTCTCCTTCCTTTTTGAATTTATCAAAAGAATCATATTGAATTTTTTCAAATCTTTTTTGATATTCATTTTTATAGAAATCATTTTTATAAAAAATATCAAAATAATGAGTAAAATTAAAATGTTGTCTTACTGGTGCTTCATCTAGTAATTCTACAAATAAAGCAATTTTATATAATAAAAAAGATTCTTTTTGTTTGGAAATTTGAAACAATTTAGCAGCTAGCACTTTTTTACAGGGCATCATCTTCAAAAATGGAATTGCTAAATGTTTTTCATATTTATCATAGCCACCAAAGTTTTCATCGCCTCCATCACCATTTAGTGCCACTGTAACGAATGCGGAGGTCTTTTGCGCTAAAATATATGTTGGCAATTGAGAGCTATCGGCATAAGGCTCTTCATACTGTCGAATCAATTTCTTGATAATTGATTTCATGTCAGCAGGCTCCACCAAAAACTCTCGGTGATCTGTCCCGTATCTTTTTGCAACCTTTTTTGCAAATTCACTCTCATCAAAATCCTTCTCATTGAATTTAATCGTGAAAGTTTTGAGTTGTTTTTTAAATTTTGAAGCAAATGCAACAATTGCACTTGAGTCTACTCCGCCACTCAAAAATGCACCAATTTCAACATCTGCAATCATCCTTCTTTTCACACTTTCCTCAAATTTTTCTTCAATTTTTTCAATCAATTCACTTTCTGGAAGTTTTAATTTCTTTGAATAATCTAGATTCCAATATTTCTTAATCTCCATCTTTCTACTAGACAAATCCAGTGTAAAATAACTAGCATGGGGAAGTTTGAAAATATTCCTGAACCCAGTTCTTGGAGCTGGGACGTATTGCAAAGTTAGATAATCATTAATTGCTTCAAAATCAACTTCCCTTTTCACTCCTTGTGTTAAAATTGCCTTTAACTCACTTGAAAAAATGAACTTGTCTTTATCTAAATAATATTTCAAGGGCTTCTTTCCAAAACGGTCACGTGCACCAAAAAGAATGTTTTTTCGCCTATCATAGATGACAAATGCGAACATACCATTAAACTTTTTTACACAGTCAAAACCAAATTCAAGATACGCAGCCCCCAAAACCTCTGTGTCGGAAGTTGAATTAAACACATACCCCTTTCCCTGAAGTTCTCCTTTAATTTTCTGAAAATTATAAATTTCCCCATTAAAAACTATTTCTATCTTTCGATTCTGATGTGCATATTCCATTGGCTGGTGCCCCTTCGAAGAAAGATCGATAATAGACAATCTAACGTGACCAAACCCAACACCCTCATGAGTAAAAATTCCTTGATCATCAGGACCACGATATTGGATTTCCTTATTCATTAAGCTAATCTCCTTTTCAGAGACCTTGTTCTTGTCTAATTTTACAATCCCATTAATTCCACACATCTATTTTTTAAAATACATCTCATAATAATCTCCTGCCATCTCTTCCCATCGCATCTTCAGTGCCCTGCTTCGACTCTCTTTTTTTAAACTTTTAAGCAGATTTCTGTTGTTATTTAATTTCTCAAGTGCCTTTTCGATCTCCCACACACTTTTTGGACTAATTATAATCCCATTTCTCTCATCAACCAGCTCCCTTGTTCCGCCTGTATCAGTGGCCACAATCGCAAGTCCTGAAGCCATCGCTTCTAAAAGAGAATTGCTCATTCCTTCATTCAAAGAAGGCAACACAAAGACATCTCCTTTTTGATATATTCCTGGAATTTCCTCTCTATCAACTGCACCCAAAAAACTAACTTTGTCCGTGAGTTTATTCTTATCGACTAGCCCCTTAAGTGTTTCGTTTAATTCACCATCTCCAGCAATAACCAACTTAACGTTGTTATGTTCTTTTGAAAAAGAAATAAAAGCCTCAAGCAACAAATCGATTCCCTTTCTCTTAATGAGTCTTGAGGTTGAAATAACCACAAATTCATCATTCTTTTTTTCCTTAGGAAAAAATCTTTCTGTATCCACACCATTATAGATCACTTCAATCTCTTGATTTGGTTTTGTTTTAAGGGCTAACTCTTTCAAACCCTGGGAGTTTGCGACCACATTTTTCGCTCTTGCCCATACAATTTTACTTAGCCAACTGAAGAATAAAATGTCTAACCAATGATACTTTTCGCTATAAAAAGGAACGTCACTGCCTCTCAAAGACACAATATATGGAATTCCTAAAAACATTGCAATGAATCCACAAGGAATTCCAAAAAAAGCATGGGTCAAATCAAATTTTTCCTCTTTTTTTAATTTTAAACAATACCAAAAAGCTTTCCAAAAAAAAATTAGCAGATCTTTGTTGGATTGACTATGAATGTCTCCATTTTTTCCAATATCTAGGTAATGAATTTTAACATTGTCTGCAAAATCCTCCTGTTTAAAACTACCCTCCGAAGAAGTTACTAGATTGATTTTAATATCTTTTTTCCTAGCCAAAACACGCAACATGTTGAATGTTGCTGTGGCAGCTCCCCCACCGATTGGTGGAAACTCATAGTTTAATACCAAAACTTTTTTGGCTTCTTTTTCAATTCTCTTGAAACTCATTTTTCTCTTCATTTCTTTCTTAGATTGTTCATTCCTCCTTGAAACTTCTTCTAAATTCTAACATTTAAAGACCAACAAGTCACGTTTTTTGTACATGAAAGTTTGAAAAAAAACAATCTGAAGAAAATATCTACAAACATCACCCTAGACTATTGACAAAATACAAAAAGAAAGGTATTATTATTCCTATAATGCATAGATGCTACTAAAATTTTGTGTATTATGAAATTTGTTCCTTAAAATCTAAGTATCGACGCATAGAAAACTTTAATGATTCAAACCAAACCGTTAACTTAAAACCAAGAAGGAGTCATGTGATGGAAAAACAAGAAACATTAATCGAAAAGGTTAGATATGGAAAAGGTTTCAAACGATCAACCATGTTCACTATCCAGTATTTAACGGCATTCGCTCTACTCGGGTGTCTGTCGCTAACACTATCGATGGAGAACATTATTGAGCATCTCTTTCTTATGACAATCGGCAACCCATTGATGATTCCTATTGTAATGATTACAGTGATTGGCATTGTTATGTCAATTTCAACATTTATTGTTACAGTGAAAGAAGCAAGGGTTGTAGAAAAAATGGTTGCAAATCAAGATGAGATCAACCTTAGTGCCACAAAGTTGCCGGTTAAAGACATTTTCAATGGTTCACTTTTTGTGAAACATTTTAGAAAATTCTCTACTTCGGAAAAACAACATTGGTCAGACGAGGTGAAAGCTAATCTGGAGGGCTACCTTGAAGAAATGATATTTAAAGGTCCAAAGCTCTTAACTTTTTTTGAAACTATCTTGCCAATCTTGGGTCTCCTGGGAACGGCAATGGGACTTGCCAGCGCAACGCTAAGCAAGTCTAGCAACGCTTCGATGTTTGTTGGAGTTGGAAACGCCATTGGAACAACAGTCTTTGCCTTACTTGGCAAATTATGCATTTCAACCTTGAATCGACTTGTTATTTCAGAAAGAAATTCACTATTAAAAACGGTTCTTGTTATTTTCAGAATCGCACAAAAAGGAGGTGGCGAAAATGGAAGAAAATGACGGAACTATTTGGTCATTTGTAGATCTCTTTATGCTAATTTGTATTGCATTCCTACTCGCCATACAAATGGAGCCTAAAGAATCAATGGAGAGCGATCTTCGCTTGCCTATGATTAATATTTTCTTGGAAGAAACGGGGGAAGGATATGGTATAAAGTGCAATGGGCGTTATGTGGAAGAAAATGAATTATCCAAAATTGTATTAGCAGCTTTCCAAGAAGGAATTCACAAGGTGGAGGTTGCTGCAATAATTGAGGAGAAAATTCCCTACGGTTTTATCGACAATGTCATGAATCTTGTGCGTTCCCTTGGAACCACAAGTAAAGACCCTTCAAAAAGAAGAAGGGTTCAATGGACTACCAAAAAACTTATTAACTACTCTGAAAATTAATAAGTCAAAGGAGATAACATGAGCTACCTAGATCAGAAAAACTGGCAAAAAGCCACACTTTCTAAAGGCTTAAAGGCTTCTTCTCGGTCCAATCCGTGGAAGAAATTTCTGAGAGTTATCATTTGCACTACAACCATTTTGATAGTCACTGTGGCTATAGCAGGATTCTGGACAGACTCCAAGAGTTGCTTCAATCCTTACAAAGGAATTGTTGGCGTTGCATTTGCAATACCTCCTGGAAAACCCCTGGATTTCTTGATATCAGCACAGAAAATGTTTTCTGACTTTCTCAAAAAGGCCTTCCCTTTGGGTGACACGATTTCAATTGTGTCAACTGGAAAAGGTGAAAAGCTCGGTACTAAATTGGATCCCGTAAGATTTTCTGGATACAATATTGGCAAGGATTATCTTCATTTCCCAGCTACAGATTGGGTCTACTCTGCTCGAATGCTCAAGAATGGCCATTCTGTTGAAGAGGCTATCAATACCAAAGACTTGAGCACAGCATTTCAAGTCGTCCCGTATAGTGAATTTGGTCGTATTTCAAACGACATCACTAATTCAAGCAGGGTATTGTTTGAACCTTTTCTAGAAACAAAAGGCATGAACGGTCTGGAATTAGGTTTCAAGAGAATGTTTGCTGATGGAAAAACCAGGAGAATCAAACCGAATGACACCTGGCTATGTCTCCGTCCCAATACTCAAGGACTGTGGAGGAAAGGATCGGTTGATCGTGCAATTGGCGTTTCATCTTTGGAACCCTATCAATCTTTGCCGATAGCCTTCTACACCTTCACGGATCTATGTAATTGGCAAACTGGAGAGTGGGATATTGAAAAAACTCAGTGGTTGGTGTCCCGGCAATACTCAATAGCATACGGAATATACCTTAATCCTGACGATATTGAAATTGTTGGCAAAGGTAAGCAAGCTCTTTTTCTTTACAGAAAAAAGCCTCCAGTCAATTATGTTATTGTTCGCTGGCTTAATAATCAAAGTTCGACTCCTGGTAATTGGCAGGATAATGACACTGGGCATCTGATGACGGTTCCTGTCCCAATCGTGAATGAAAAAAAACAACTCTGTTTCTGGGGCAGTCGTGAACCTGATCAATCAATTATGATTCCCTTTTCCTATCTATTCACAATGGAAAATGATGACCGAGTTCTCTTGGGAAACAAGAACGTAGACGTGACCTATCAGGATCTCTTGGATGAATTACAACAGGTTAGGGAGAATAATCTCCATAAAAAAAGAGTTGTCTATGCAAATACAGGCAAATCCAACGCAGAACCAAGGAGTTCAGACTTCTCGTCATACGTCGCAGTCACTCCAAGACTCACTGAAATAGTTGATGCAGTAGTCGGCGATGCTGAGACTCCAGATGAAGCTGTAGAGCAAATCATGCAGTTTATCGAAGAAATTCTGCCGTACGTGTCAGATCACAAAACAGACACGAGCAAGAAGGGGTTCGCAGGTCCGGAAGAAATTCCCATGCCACCAATTGTAGCATTGTGGAATAGAGGCAAGGATTGTGATGGCCATGCAACTTGGGCCGCCAGTGCTTACATGGCATCAAAGCATAAAGCATTTAAGGATTCACCAAAGGTATGTGCTCTGGTTCAGCTCAGTTATCATGGCATTGGACATCTGGTTCCACTCTTACCGCAAATTGGTAAGTTCACAACGGATCCATTTCCGAATCACATTCTGCTCCCAGTAAATGGTGTGGAGATACCCTTCTCCTATACCGAACCTACGGGAAATGGTTATGACAACAACGCTCTGCACCAAGATTGTCCCCAAAGGAAGAGTTATCTTCCTTCATTTGCCGCTATGATTCAAGGGCATGGAAATTCCCGCAGTGTAAGTGTTGTTGGATTCAATCAGTTCAAGTATCTGCCGCCGGTATTAATCGATAACTAGCACTTAAAAGTGCTAAAACCCAAAGGAGTTTATTGTGTATTCACACGATGAGCTCCTTTTTTCAATATGCACATTTATACTCTTGACAAAATCAAAAAAATAAGTTATACTTTCCAGTAAACAAAATACTAAATTTTGTAGTTTCTTGAAAACTAAATATATATTATTATGTGTTTAATCAACCACTAAAAAACGAAGGGGTGCTCCATGAAATTAAAAACATTTTTGATTATTCTTTTCTTTTTTACTCAAACAGCAAATGCACAAGAGGTACGACTAGGTTGGGATGAGTTTACTGACAGCAAAGTAACGCCTAGTTATACGATTCATGTCGGTTTATCAAGCAGGAACTATGATAGAAAAGTTTCTCTAGAAAAAAGAGCCTTCTCAATCAAACTAAGTAAGCTCCACTTGAAACCTGATGTGCCTAATTATATATCAGCAACTGCTGATAATAAATTCGGCTATTCTTCTGAGATAGTGATCATTTGGAGCAACAATCTTGATACAGATGACGATGGATTGTCTGATGTTTTAGAAAGAAAATTAAAAACATCGCCTAATGAGCAAGATACTGATAAGGATGGTATTCCCGATGGAATTGAATATGTAACCTGGGGGCCAAAAGCGTGTAGTCTTGATTATGATAAGGATGGTATTGCGAACATTTTAGACCAAGACTCTGATAACGACGGTGAGTTTGATGGAATTGATTATGATATTCAAAAGATTCCGTTCGTTTTCAGTAGCTCAAAAAGAATAAACAATGAGAGTCATGAAACGTATCTGCATCTTTATCAAAATCAAAAAAAGGAATGTCCAACAAGAATTGGCAATAAAAAAGTCACGGTTACCTGGCAATATATTGATCTTGTGAAAGCAAGATACAGAATCTATTTGAGAAAAAAAGGAGAATCTTACAATTATGATTGTTGGGAAGTTGAAACGTCGGAAAAAACCGGGATAATTAATAATCTTAAGGAAGATGTTGTCTATTATGCTATCGTAAGAGCAGTCTCATCTTCTAACGCTATGGGTGGAAATTCGAACGAAGCGCGTATATACTTCAAAAAAAATAGTGACAGTCCAGAAATCAACCATAATTCAACTGTTTCAAAATAAAATGCATAAAAGTAAGATTATTACTACATTTTATTTGCTATTCTATTGTAAGTTTATACAAATATGGTTATACTCTCGTTAAAGAGAAGCCTTTAAATTAATAGTTTTTTTCTTGGTTTCTTCTAAATTTGTTCTTTAAACAATACTATATTGTTTCTTAAATCTTATCCAAAAGGATTCGATATACAAAGAAATAATCAGAAAAACCCAACTGGGAGGATTTACAGATGAATAAACATGTCAAACTTTTATCGTTAGTATTTTTTTCGTTCCTGCTTATCCTGTTTTTTACAGAATCGCAGGCAGTGGCGTCACTTTTGTCGCCAACAGCTAGTTGGGATGCACCAACCAGTGGAGACCCTATAGATGGCTACGTTCTAAATTATGGTACCACGCAAGGAGGACCATATACTGTCGAAATCGACGTAGGTAATGTTATATCATATACATTGCCGCTGGTTTTAACGCCTTCGACACATTGGTACTTTGTCGTTTATGCTTATAACGCAGACGGTAATGGACCAAATTCAAGCGAAGTTCATTGGTCCACGTTTGTGACACCACCCGTAACTGTTAATGTTGTGGGAAATGGAACCATAGAAGACCTTGGAACAGTGAATGTTGGTGATGACATTTCAATTGCCTATACTCCAGACACTGGTTATTATGTATCAAGGGTTGAAGTAAATGGCATAGAAGTGAGCAATCCTTCTTCACCGTTGCAATTAACGAATGTGCAACTTGAAACAACAGTAGAGATCACATTTTCTCCTTATGTATTCATACTTAATGCTTCTGTATCAGGTACGGGTGGTTCAATATCGCCTAATATCAGTGCAGTTAGTTATGGAAACGATGTGACTTATGATGTTATTGCGGATAGTGGACGAAACTTAAGCTCTCTAATAGACAATAGTATTTCGGTGATTAATCAAGTAGCAAATAATCAGTATACTGTTTCTGATATTGGTGCTAATCATACTATTGTGGCAGAGTTTGAATTAAGCGAATTAATTTTTGTTCCAGGCTTTGGCTTTGACACAGACACACCCGTCGTAGGAGACTGGGATGGTGATGGAATTGATAATGTGGGTGTTGCTAGAAAAGGCTCTACTTACATGGAATGGTATTTAGACTATAATGGTAATGGTCAATGGGATGGTACCCAAATAGACAAAGTTTATAGCTTTGGTCTAGCCACAGACACACCCGTCGTAGGAGACTGGGATGGTGATGGAGCTGATAATGTAGGTGTTGCTAGAAAAGGCTCTGCTTACATGGAATGGTATTTAGACTATAATGGTGATGGTTCTATGC
>JABGXP010000005.1 GCA_018675685.1 bacterium | reverse complement strand
TTAGAAAGATCAAATCCGTAAAATAACATATAAATACAAGCAGCATATGGGATAAAGACTTTTAATGCGCCCACAATAAAGTGATTTTTATTAATTCCAGCCATTTGTAGTTCTGCATCACCGAATGCCACAGTGGTACTAACAGCACTCACTAGTACTAAGGCTAACCAGAAAAAGAACAACATTATTGGTCCATAGAAACACCAATATGTTAATTTGTTTAACCAGGAAGTTTTAATTCCACCAACTGCTGTTCCTGGAAGAGCAATCGCAAAAAATGCTAATGGGGAAAGTATTATTAAAACCCACAGCGCTACAAGTCTGATAACAAGAGACAGTCCTAGGGCTAAAAGCATAATTCCCATGATGAATTTAAACACTATCTCAACTGCCCAACTAACAAACATCCCCATTGTATTTGCCTTTGTGGTATCGCTTTTAAAAGCCTCCCCCATTCCCTGAGCGTTTAGCAGCGCCGAGGAATAACTGGCGTTTCCTTCTCTAATGTTTTCCATAAAAAATGACATTGCTAAATTAGAAATATCAATAACAAACATAGTAATCGGTTTGGAAAAATTTACAAACAAAGCAGCTGTAACAACATAAACGATAAACTTCTTATCTGAAAATTTATTTACTCTTAAGATTGTAGCAATTGCTACAAATATTAAAATCAAAATAAAGAACATATTCACAAAATCCCTTACCAGTCCCCAGCCAGTATTGAGAGCAGTCACTGTATTGGGTGCAAAGAAGACTTGATCGTATAGTTTATTTGAAAGAGTGAGATCTACAAGAGCCATTCCTAATCCCAAAATAAAACCAGAGATTGCTTGCATAAATTGCAAGGAAAGCGTGATCAACCATCGAGCAGCGCCCGATACTTTATTTTCTGAGCCAGAGACAGTTCCAGCAAGTGAATCACCCGCTACACTTTCGTCTGCAGATACAAAAAGTGGTGCTGCAAAGAACACACACATCACCACTATCAGGAGACTTGCTTTGAGATATTTCTTTTTGTTTTTGGAGGATATCATTTTTTTTGCTTTTTAATTAATGCCTCTTTTAATTTGATCTTGAAGTTCCTTGATTCCATTTTGACCTATGTTTCTGGAAATTTTTCTCATTTCGTTGTTAATTGGCTTTGAAACAACATTTATACCACTTTTAATAAAAGAGGTCATTGAAGAAACTACGAAACTAGCAATAACCTCCTCCAGGGAACTAGCATTATTAATCATCTCAATCGGCATTGTTTCTGCGGCTGTAACGATTTCCTGGGAAACTTTTCCTGGGATTACTTTACTTCCCTGTACTACTGTATTGAATCCACTACCAGCTAAGACTTCTGTTTGCTGAGCTTGGGCTACTTGCTCCGCTCTTTGCTCGATCTTTTCTCTGGAGTTAACATAGGCGTTGGTTGAGTTGTTATAGTCCCCAAATTGATAGGACATCAAAGCCCCAATACCACCACCTAAGCTTTGGTTAAAGACATTGCCTATTGGATCAGCTGAATTCACAGTATCATGAAGATCCACCTCTGGTTGTCCTGGGGAAAGTTGCTTATTAATTGTTTGTTCGACACCCCTTAGCATGTCCCTTTCTGTTGTTGTGGCTCCATCTTGAAGAACAGAGAAGAAATCGTCTAACATATCCTCTGCAGCAACTTGCGCGGATCCAAAAATAAAATCTTCGTAATCAGAGACAACCATGGGTTCCCCGGAAGAACCGGAAACTGCCTTTTCAATACTACCCTTAATCATGTTATTGGCTTCTTTTTTTAGTGTTTGAAGTATTGTTTTTCTAAGCACTAGAAAAACTTGTTCTAATACTTGTTTCATCAAAGAAGACGCGATGTTTGTTCCCCACATTTCAGCATGGACAACAGCAGGAGTGGCAGTTGAAAATAGAAAAGCTGCTATAGTCAGTGTCGCTATTATTTTTTTTATTTTTGTCATTTTTGCTCCGTATAAATGTTATACTTTAACTAAAACTCTACAGACCATACATAGATGCTTGATTTAACATATCTTCCATATTTACTGTATTTGTCATTCCGGAAATATCAAATGAATCAATCTCAAATTGATCTAATATGTCTGTAGTATCTGCTCCTAAAATATCAACCTCTGACATAACAGCTTGTACTTTACCAAGCATTGAAGTTAAAGCAACCGGATCATCCTTGTCTGTTACTATTTCCTCGTCTTGTCCTAGCATGTATTTTTGCAAGGATAGTCCCATTTTATGAACGTCTTTTAAGACATATGGCACTTCCAGGTCTTTTACTTTTTCATATATAGCCCCTGATTTCCCTTTTAGATCTGTGATATTAGAAGCATCACCGCCTTCGATATCAGAACCAACTCCTGCTATCAATGCTGTTGTGATTCCCATAACATTACCGCTGTCTTGAAAAAGAAATGGTGCTTCCTCAAACATGATGTAGCCGACTTGTACAAAGTATTCCTCTACATCTTTTTTTTCCTCCTCCAATGTCTGGTCATTTTTCTCTGTCACCTCTTCTTGGATGTTTAATTCCTCCTCAGAAATAACCTCTAATTCTTCACCTAAGCTAACCTCTTGAATTGTTTTTTCAACAATTGCTTGTACCTCCTCTTCTGTTAAGGAATATTTTGAATCATCCCCCGTAGCTTCAATTGTTTCTAAGATTTCCTCATCAACCGATGCCTGATTTAGAAGTTCAAGTTCTTCTTCTTTTAGTTCCTTGATGTTTTCTATAAAAACCTCTGTTGCATTTAATTCCTCCCCTTGAACGTTGGTGGTTTCAGGTGCTACGTCCTCCGCTGATCCTATTATTTCGTCTGAGTTTGTAATAAACGTGGTGGTGTTTTCTTTTTCTCCACCTTCATTTTTAACTAATGGGTCAAAACCGCTCTCGAGTTCAACTCCATCAGAATATCCATCACCATCAGTATCAGCATTATTAGGATCGGTTCCCAGGGCTTCCTCTTCTTGATTGTTTAAACCATCTTTATCGAGATCTTCAAAATAGTTTAATGAATTTTCATCAGCTGATGAAAATTGGATCCAAGCAAAAGCAAGGATAACAAAAAAAACAATCTTTTTTTTGTTTAATAACTCCGCAATATTAGTCTTTTTCATTTATTTTTATTTTTCGATGATTGATATAAACAACACTCACACCAAAATATCTTAAGTATGTTCTTCAAACTTGTTTTGATTATACCACACTTTTGATTTCTGCAAAATTTAAAAAAATGATATCACTACAAGTAGCATACCGTAAACAAAAACTGTTCCTAAAATCCAACCATTTAAATTTCTTGTTTTTATTTTTTTATTATTTAATATCCAATAATTCAAAGCTCCAAAAAGAGTAGCCGAAAGCCAAAGTTTATTCTCATTTAGGATAAATATTGATGCTAAATAACTAATAAAAATAATTACACTGAAGATAAACCTTGAGTTATCTTCCCCAAAAAGTGTTGGGATTGTCACCACTCCATTTTTTTTATCACCCTTTATATCTTTAATGTCCTTAATGGGAATTAAGAGTGTGTAGACTATAAACAAAAATACACCTATCTTCCACGGGAAACTTTCCAATGACTGCCCATTAGAAACAACAATAAAGCCCATAAACAAGAAGAGCATTGAAGCGGCCGCTGAAATAAAACTAGATATCACAAGAACTCTTCTTAATCTCATTGGTCTACAGGAATAAACCCAAGTTGCCAACAAATAAACACAAATAATAAGAAAAAATTTAATTCCTGCAACTAAGGCTGTTAGTAGTGATAGGCCCATAAACACAGCTGCGTAATTTTTATATTCACTAACTGTGAATACATCCCTGATCAGCGGTCTTTCTTTGTTTGTTATTTTATCTATCTCCGTGTCCTCAATGTCATTGATAAGAACAGAATAAAACCAGGCTGAAGAAATTGAAATTATCAAATTAACTATAGTCATAATAGCGAAAATGTCTTTTGAAATATTTGCTGGAAAATAAAAACATCCCATCGCCAAACCAACAAAGAATAATCCTCCGTTAAAAAACATCTGTGGGTACCTCACATTTCTTAAAAGTGCAAAAAATTTGTTTTTATTTAAAATGAATTGCAAAAACAATAGATTTCCAAATAAAAACAGAGTGTAGAAAAGTGACGCCCTGAAGTGAAGGGCTATTTTCATTGATTTTTTATCAAAATCAAAGATCTCCAAAGATGTTAAAAAGGTTGCCGCTATATCACTGCTTTTGATTTTAAAAATATCTTCACCTAAAAAACCTTCTATTAAAAATGTTAACAGACTGGGGAAAACAGCAAAAAAATATAAAATTATATACATTATTAAAAAACCAGTCAACCCCTTGATCCAACTTCTTTTTTTAAAACCTATATAAAGCCCTATCCCCAACATTGCTAAAAAAATCTCAACTCTTGTTCCATAGGTAATTCCAAAAGAAGGATTGTCTCCAAAAAAATGAAAAAATCTACTAAAAAGTCCCTGTATACTATCAAAAATATAGAAACTCCAAAAATCTTTTTCGCCAAAAATTATTTTATCAATAATAGGAGGTAACACAATAATCCATTGCCCCCACAACAATACCGTTGCCAGTTTCGAAGGTTTTTCTTTTATAAAAAGAATTAGGAATGTTAAAACTGCAACATAAGCCATCAAAAAAAACAAAAATGTTCCTTGTATCATAGATCCAAGAAGGAAAGCAAAATCATACGTTTTAAATCCAAATAAGATATTTTCCACAAGATACCTTGTAGCAACAATTGCTATAAAAGAAATGAATATTGTTTTTATCGTAACAGGTCCTTTTTCTAAAAAAGCTATCCCCTTGTCCACTATTTTCAGGATTTTCATTTATTTATTTTGATAAACTTTATAATTTTTTGTTTGGTTTTTTTATTAATCTCAAATGTTAGTTTATTGCGAAGCAGCATAACTTCATTTCGCCAAACAGATTTTGAAATTGATAAAAAAAGGATTCCCTTCTTCCAATCCCTTACTTTAATATATTTATTTCCAACCTCACCAAACATGTCATGAACAACAACTTCTGTTGTTTGTCTTAGTGTGTGTATATCAAAAGAAAGCTTTGTATTATTTTTTACCCTTTTCTTTAATAATAGTTCAAAACTTTTCATTTAAGTTTGTTGGGGTTTAGGATTTTACAATAGGCATAATAATATATGAAAAAGATTCATCTATTTCACCTTTTGCTTTAATCTTTTTGAACATCACTGGTGATTTTTGCTTATTTAATTTTATTAAAACTTTTTCACTATCAAACAAAACACTAGCTAATCCTTCTAGAATAAATCTACAGTTGAATAAAATTTCAAACTCACTTCCTTTTATTTTTGTGGGTATTTCAGAGAGATTATCACCTGAATCCATTGATTGGGCTGTTATTAACAGTGCATCTAATTCTTTTGTGTTTTTAAAATTAACTTCACCATTTTGAGAGTTTGTAACCAAAGAGGCAATTTTAACAGCATTTGTTAATTTCTCTTTTTCAACCTCAAGTTCAATATCAAACTTCTTTGGTAGAACCTGTTTATATTCTGGATAGTTACCATTTATTAACCTTGAAACAATTTTAGTTTCACTGGTACTAATAAATAATTGATTTTGTTCGATGATGACATTAATTTCTTCGTCTCTTGCGATCCTCTGAACCTCCATTAAAGCAAGTGCTGGAATTATAATGGAATTCTTTTTTTCTTTAAATGTCTCGAAATTAGTTTCGTCTATTACTTTTATTCCTTTGATATCAATTTCTGTTAACCTAAAGCTATCAGTTGACGCAAGTGTTATCCCTTTATTTTTAAATTTCATTAAAACACCATTTAATTCTTGTCGTGTGTCATTGTGTGCAACAGAAACAAGCACTCCAGAAATAGCCTTATTTATTTTTTTCGATTGAATAGAGAAAAATGGTTCGTCTGGCACATCTGGAATAATAGGAAAATCTTTTGCGTCAATTCCTTTTATTTTAATTTTATGGTTCTCTGTGGTTATTTTTAATTCAGCTCCCTCGAGTTCACCTGAAACAACTTCATCTTTGATGGTGTTTAAAAAACCACCAATAATTCTAGCTGGAATTGTAATGCTTCCTTCTTTTTCTATTTTAGCTCCGATATAGACCTTAATAGCTATTTCTAGATTTGTTGCAGCTAAAACTAATCTCCCCTTCTCTGAAGAAATTAGAATATTACCTAAAATTGGAAGGGTTGTTTGTTTAGAAACAATTCTTTCAACTTTTGAGATTCCCTCTTTTAAATTAATTGTTTTGCAAGTAAATTTCATTTTCTGTAAGTAGTTAATATTATCTATATATAATTTATTATTATTATCTATTAAAGAACAGAATCTGTGGATAAGTTCCAATGAGACTTTACTTAAAGGATAAATTCTGTTTAAAACTTTCAAGTAATAATAAAGAATACTTGTTGATTAATTTATTAAAAACTCAATTTAAAGAAAAAATTAAAGTTTTAATAAAGTTATTAACAAAAATAATTAGATGATTTAACAAAGAAATAACAAGTATTGAACAAGCTTTCAACAGACTTATAAACAATTATTAATATTCTATAAACTTTTCTTTAATAAATTTTAATTGATCTTTTAGTAAAAGGTTATTTTCTAATTCTTTAGTAATTTTTTCATAACCATAGATTGCAGTTGAGTGATCTCGCCCTCCCAATGATTTTCCAATCTCCGGAAAAGAAAGGTTTAATTCTTGTCGTAGGAAATAAATAACAATTTGTCGGGGTTTAACAATCTTCTTTTGCCTAGCCTTTCCAGTTATTTCTTCTAACTTAACATCATAGAAATCACCCACAGACCTAATAACTTTATCAACTGTTAGATCTTTCTGTCTATTAATAGAAATGACATCTTTAGTCATTTCAGTAACATCTTCAATTGTTGGAACTGTGTTTCTGAGTTGAAAGGTAACAATTATTTTGTTCAAAGCACCCTCAAGCTCCCTTACATTATGATATATATGAGTTGCTAAGTATTCTACAACATTCTCAGGTAAGGAAAAATTCTTTTCAACCAACTTCTTATTTATAATAGCTATTCTTGTCTCCAGGTCTGGTTTATTAACATCAGCCATCATTCCACCCTCAAAACGAGAACGCAAACGATCTTCAATTGTTGGAATTGATTTAGGAGCTCTATCAGAACTTAGGATTATCTGCTTTCCTAATTGATATAATGACTCAAAGATATGAAAAAACTCCTCTTGTGTTTTTTCTTTACCGGCCAGAAATTGAACATCATCTAAAATTAATATATCTAAATCAATATAATCATTTTTAAACTCCTTTGCACGTGATTTTTGAATTGCATCCACAAGTTCATTTGTGAATCTTTCCATGCTCACATAACGAATTTTAATATCAGGGTTCAAACTACCAGCATAATTCCCAGTTGATTGTAACAAGTGTGTTTTTCCAAGACCAACGCCCCCATAAATAAAAAGAGGATTATAATTTTGACCAGGAGCCTCAGCAATTGATCTACAAGCCGCATAAGCCAACTCATTATTTCCACCAACTACAAAGCTATCAAAAGTATATCGCTTGTTTAAATTTGATCTATAAATATTTTTTTTAGGAATAATGCCATTAAAATTCTTTCGCTTCGTGACACTTTTAGCACCAGAAAACTTATCAATAACTTGCTCTTTAGTTTCAGATACTTGAGTTTCGTCAGTATTTAAATCAATAACGCTTATTTTACAAGAAAGTGAAGTTATATTTTTATTATATTGTTGAATGGCTAAAAGCAACTGTTCTCTATATTTTTTTTCCAACCACTCCTTAGCGAAGATATTAGGAACAGAAATAACAATTAGGCTTTCAGAAATACCAAAAATAGAGGTATTTTTAAACCACGTGGTAAAACTCGCCTTTGATATTGATAGCTCCATCTCCCCCAACACAGCTTGCCATAATTCCTGGTTGGTCATATCAGTAAATTTAAATTAATCACTTTCATTATTGTAGAGGAGTTTTTTGCTTTTATCAATGAAAAAAAATAGCTATAAATGTGGATAAACTGTGGAAAAGTTTG
Organism: bacterium; assembly: GCA_018675685.1. Lineage (GTDB taxonomy): Bacteria > Patescibacteriota > Minisyncoccia > Moranbacterales > DUUL01 > UBA2772. Next base: position 5,907 of record JABGXP010000005.1, on the reverse strand, counting down.
AAAAACACTTTAAATAAAAGTTCAAAACCTGTCAAGTAGCTATAAATAGAAAAATAAAGAGTCCTTTTAATTAATTTCCAAAAGGACTCTTTAAGAGTGGTTACTCTGTTTTTTTAAATATCTTTTATTGCGAAGGAAGCAGGTTTTTTTTGTTTTTGATATAGGTCACAAACTTTACCCAGATTAACAACATTAACTCCTGATTTTTTCATCTTAGCAGAAGAAAGAATTTGACTACGCTGAGCTTGTCGGTATAAGGCTCCTTGATAATTAAGCGCCAAGGAGTGCTTCCCTACTACCGCGCAAGCATATGCAATTGCCTGTGCTCTCTGGTAAAAAGCCTTTAATGAAGGATGTTTTTTGGCATTTGCTTCCCAAAAAAGTTTTGCTGCCGAAACAATGTCAACACCACTAGGAGCTTTGCCTGTAGTGGCTGTAATCATAATATTGCAAGCGGCAATGTTTTTTAAATCATTAATTGATTTAAAACCAACCATTGCTGATTCATATTCCTGATCTGTGAAAAGTAAGGCAGAGAGCTTATTGATAACAAAAGTCGGAAGACCCTTCTTTTTAAGAGCTTTTTTGGATAAGGAAACCCTTTCTTTTAAAGAAGTTGTTTGCCTTGCTACAATAAAAGCTGAATAGCCTTTTGGGGCAGGATTAAGACTGATGGGACTCCTAGCCCCGTTTGTCTTAAAAAAAATAAAACCCTCCCCTTGCTTTGCTAAGGTAAATAACGCCTTTTTCCCCGATTTAAAAATAAGAGTAAGTTTATTTCCAGAAAGGGAGAAATTACAGTCAAATTTATTATCACAGAATAAGTCCCTTTTCTTGAACTCCCAAAGAGAATGAAAAGTAGAGGAATTAGAGGAGGTAGCCAACCATTGACCATCAAGAAGGCTTCTCGCAAGGACCACCGAGGTTGTCCCTAAAAGATAAAAAGAAACAATAGCCATAGCCAATAGTATAGAGAATTTTTTATTCATAACAAACTCCTTTATTTATTTTGGCCAAAGGCCAGTTTTGAAAACCATTAACAATAAAAGTATTAACAAAGAACTCCTTATTTTAAGGCTATCAAGGTAGATTTTTTTGTCAAGACATGAGCCCCGTGTTTTGTCAAGAAAGGAAAACATAAAAAAGTTCCACCCGAGAAGATTCCCTAAGAAAAAAAGAAAACAAGAATTAAACTGTTTGAAATAATTGACAAAGAGCAAAAGAGAGTGCTTAAAGAAACAAAAAAGGCATTTCCTGCGCCTTATGTCCGGAAGAGAAGGTAAATAGAAGAAAATAATGAATATAAACCTATAAACAATAAACAAACGCAAAAGAATTGTTCCACGTGGAACAATTTATTCTCTATACCACCTTCGCTTTATGTTCCACGTGGAACAATTTAGTAAAAAAATAAGAATAAAAAAGAAAGAATTGTTCCACGTGGAACAATGAGAATTAAAAAGCAACAATAAGAAAAAACAAAAGGTGAACAAAAAACGGAATAACTAATAATAAAAAAAGGAATCTAATGTTCCACGTGGAACATTAGATAGGAAGTAGAACAAAGAGCAACTTGAAAAACAAAATTGTTCCACGTGGAACAATGACGAGGCGTGAAAAGAGTTAATTTAGAACCATTGTTCCACGTGGAACAATAAAGAAAGGTTAATTAAAAGAAAAGATAGGGGTATAAACTCAATATTAATACAGCAAATAAGTAAAAAGCGCATCAACAAAGTATTATTGTTGATACGCTTTTAAAAGCTATTTGCTTTTTTGCTCTGAAATAATCTCAAGTATCCGAGCAGTTTTGATTTTATCCTCAGCTTCCTTCGAAAGGTCAACTGGAGTTTTTCGGGTAAAAGCCTTTAGAAGCTTAGCAAAGATAAAAAGGATTAATAGGGAAATCAATATCACCTTAGTTGATAAATAAAAGATATTCTTAAGACCAACACTGTTTTTAAAGGTATATTTTTTCAAAAACAGCTTAGTAGGTGAAATAAGATTGAGATCCCCGGTAACCATTTCATTTTCTGAGAGCAGACTGACTTCTTCAATGAAATGAATCCTTGTTTTGAGCAGCCTTGTCCCCTCCAACAATCCTTTAGAAAAATCTCTTTTTTTGATAAATTCAGACATCTTTAATTCAATAGAATCAGTGTTTTTTTGGCTAAGGTATACAGCTGCATCGGAACTCGGGATAAACTTTAAACAGAATTTTCCAAACTCTCCATCAATACCGTTGAAAACAGAAAAAACAATAAGAATAGCTGCTTTCTCCAATGCCCATTTTTGAGACAATTGATCGTATAAAGTCTTGTTATCACACTCCTTGCATTCAATAGAATTCATTGTGTACAAGACAACCTTTGTTTTTTGTGGAGAAGTTTCTTTAATCTCCTTGAGTGTTCTGGAAATTACCCACTTATCATAAGGATTAAGAACTTTTGCACTATCAACAATAAAGCCCTTTAAACTAGGTATCGTATAGGTTTCTCCCGAGCGTTTGTTTGGAATTCTCGAAAAAACAGCACTCTTGGCTTTGTTGGTAGCCTTCTTTTTTACGACAACCTCTTTGTTTTGGTTGAACAAGAAATCTAAATCCTTCTTTAACTCAGGCGCTATTTTATTTAAATAACGAATCCCTGCGTGAAAAGCTTGTCCAAAGTTCTTCCTTCGGAGATGAACGGACATATGGTTTATTATTTGAGCTTCGTGTTTTTTGTTAAGGACTTGTTGCATTTCGAAGCCGCAAAAAATCCTAAAATTAGCCACATTGTTACTTTTTTCGTAAAAGAAAACTAGCAAGATATCACGATCTTTTAATTGGTTAACTTCAAATAATTCCGTCAAAAAAGAATCCTCAGAAGGTTCCATTTGAGGTCTGGTGTATAAGAATATCCTGGAACCAGAAAGAATCCTCATAGCGACAGAAAGCTCTTTAGACAAGGTCTTTTCATGAAAAACCTCGAAAATACCAGCCTCATCAGTAATCACCTCTTTTAATATTACCTCGTCAGAGCTTCCTGCGAAGGAAACACTGGCACAATAGCCAAAATACAAAAACAAAGAAAAAAGCAGAGAAGAAACTATTTTAAATAGATTTTTCATGGGGGGCACCTCCTATTTAAAGAAAAAAGATATATATTTTTTAAAAAACTGTTTTCCAGTCAGGAAAGCCACAAAAGGCCTCTAAAGACTAAACTGGAATGTTAAATTATAACCTGAAAAGCGAAAAAAGTCAAGGGTCTTTAATTAAATAAAAACAAGGATTGATTTTTTAGTCAATTTGTTGTATACAAGGTGGTAGGGGAATAAAATAACCCAGAAACTTTTAAAAGGCATTTTTGTCTTATTTAAAGAGAATAACCCGTGATCCGGGGATATAGCTCAGTTGGTAGAGCGCTCCCATGGCATGGGAGAGGTCTGGGGTTCAAATCCCCATATCTCCACATTAAAGATTGCCCCCGTAGTTCAATGGATAGAACAAGGGACTCCTAAGCCTTAGATGTAGGTTCGATTCCTGCCGGGGGCACACCTATATTGAAATATGAAAAATATAAAAATTCCAAAAAGCGTTCAACTCGTTTTGCTGAAATTAGCCAAGGCCGATTTCGAGGCTTTTGTGGTTGGTGGTTCAGTCAGGGATGTTTTATTGAAAAAAACACCAAAAGATTGGGATATCGCTACAAAAGCAACACCGGAGCAAGTACTTGAGGTTTTCCCGGATGGTAAATATGAAAATGCCTTTGGAACGGTGTTATTGTCAAATAAGTATCTTTCTGGACTAGAGGTTCTATCTGAGAAGATAAAAATAGCGCCAGAAACAAAGAAAGAGTTACTTAATATGGCTAAGGAAAAGTATTTAAAGAAAGTTAAGTGCCCAGGACATGGCTTATTACATGCGGAGAATGTAGCAAAAAATGCCCTGGAGATAACAAAAACCTTTAAAAGGGTGGACCTTGACCTCGTTGAAACCATTGCTTTTTTACATGACATTGGTAGAGCCGTTGAAGGAGATGGTGGGCATATCAAGAAGGGACAAGCGGTTATAAGCAAGCTTAAGGGAAAATTTCCCAGTAAGCTGCTAAAAGCACTTAAAGAAGCCATCTTTCATGATACTAATGTTTCAAGGGAAAACTTAGAGACCCAAATTATTGTAGAGGCGGACCTTATAGATAGCCTTTCTTTTAACAGGATTAGCTCTTTTGGAGAAGAAATAAAAGAAGAGCACAATAATTGGTTGAAAACATATTTCAATAAAGAAGGCGCATTTAAAGAGGTTATTTCAATAAAAGGCAGAGAACTTATGTTTAACGCTATCGAAAAACTCAACAAAGAGGAAATTGGCTTTAAACTGCCACAAATTGAAATTGGAGAGAATGAGAATGTTGAAATAACCACCTTTCGAATAGAGTCTAAATATTCAGACAAGAGGCACCCAGATGAGGTTAAATTTGCCAAAACGCTAACAGAAGACCTTTCAAGAAGGGATTTCACTATAAATGCAATGGCGCTAAAACAAAGGAAAAAAGAGGAAAAAAATTATCAGGAAAATTCAAATATAGCAGAATATGAGGTAATAGACCTTTTTAAGGGTAGGGCAGATCTTCAAAATGGACTTATTCGAGCTGTTGGAGAGCCACTTGAACGTTTCGATGAAGATGCGCTTAGAATGGTGAGAGCAGTTCGTTTTGCGGTCTCACTGAGCTTTAAGTTAGAGGAAACAACCAAAAAAGCTATTTGTGAAAAGGTTTCAAATATGTCTTTTATTTCAAAAGAGAGAATACGAGATGAGTTTGAAAAGATTATCCTTTCAGATAACCCCGGGAAAGGGGTCGAATTGCTTGTCGAAACGGGCTTAATGAAATATATCATCCCAGAGGTTGTTCAAACAATTGGAATAGAGCAAAATCACCACCATTATTATGGTCCCTATAATACGGTCTATAAACATCTAATGGCAAGCTTGGCTAAATGTCCCTCAAAAAAGCTTGAAGTAAGATTGGCTGCATTCTTGCATGATATTGGAAAACCCTCTGTTAAGCGCGGAAATGGTGAGAAAGCCACCTTTTATAACCATGAATATGCAGGAGCTAGAATGGTGGGGCAAATCTTAACAAGATTGAAATTTCCAAAGAAAACAATCGAGAAGACAGTACTCTTAGTGAGAAACCACATGTTTTATTATAATGTCGATGAAGTTGGTGAGGCTGGGGTTAGGCGAGTTGTGAGAAAAGTAGGTAAAAGCAACATAAAGGACTTAATTGACGTTAGAATAGGGGACAGACTTGGCAGCGGCGTTCCAAAGGCAGTTCCCTACAAATTGCGACACTTTCAATATATGGTTGAAAAGGTTTCAAAAGATCCGATCTCAGTTAAACAGCTAAAAATAAACGGCGATATCTTGATAAAAGAACTTAAAATCAACCCTGGTCCGCAAATAGGGGCTATATTAGAGGTTTTATTGGCCGAGGTAATAGAAAAGCCTGAAATAAACGAAAAAAAACAACTATTGATTTTAGCGAAAAACTTGAAAAGCAAGGATCTTGCCGATTTAAGAGTGGCAGCAAAGGGTAAAATTAAGCAAGAGAATAAAAAGGCACAACAGCAAGAGAAGCAAAAGCATTGGGTAAAATAGGAGTTTTTTGAGCGTTGTTTCAACAAGGAAGACCCTCGAATACCTCTAATTGATTGAGATTTAACTTGAAAAAAGCATTGACCAGAGCTCTTATTTTGTTTATAGTGACAAAGTGAGGAGTTTTCAAGGGACCATAGCTCAGTGGTTAGAGCAGTCGGCTCATAACCGATTGGTCGGAGGTTCAAATCCTCCTGGTCCCACATAAGGTAAAAATAAAACTAAAAACAATGAAATTGTCATTTAGAAAGGCTAAATACTTCGATGGA
>JABGXP010000004.1 GCA_018675685.1 bacterium | reverse complement strand
TCTAGGAAATCTTTAAACCCACACAATATTTTACTATTAGTAGGAAAAGAATGCACAAGAATAAGATTTTCTTTTTTCATAAAATTATTTCCCTTTTAATCCCTTCAATGTCCCACTAACCCTCTCAACTTTAATCCCATTTTTTGCAACGAATTTAGCTATTCCCAATCTCACCTCCATCCCCTGTTTTTTGAAATAACTAGCACTTTCATTTTTTCTTATCTTTTTCTGTACATTCTTGATGTGCTGCCTTACTTTCTCCATGTCTACCAAACCATTGATTTCTATTCCGTATTTTTGAGCATTATGACCAGATCTAACTGTTTTTGCAACATGAATTAAGGCTTTTGATGGGACACAACCGAAGTTTAAACAATCCCCGCCAATATTTTCATCACTTTTATCAATCAATAAAGTCTTGAATCCGGCCTTGTTCATAAAACTGGCAATATTCAAACCACCTGAACCAGCCCCGATCACAATAACATCAAATTCTTTTTTCTCTTTTTTTCTGAATTTATTATAAATCGGATAGATCGACGCCAGTGATATCAAAAGTAAAACGGCAATCACAAGGTTATTCCAATTTGCCATTGCGAGTGATTCTCCAAAATAAACATAGGCGAAACTTCCTGGAATAATTCCAAATAAAGTTCCTAGAAAATAGTCTTTGAATTTAATCTTCGTAAGCCCCATTGCAAAATTAAGTCCGTTAAAAGGAAAGAGTGGCACAAGTCTCAAAAAAAGCATTATTCCTAAGCCATTCGCAGAAATCTTCTTGTCATAATAATCCAATTTCTTGAATTTTCCCGCCAACTGCTTCTCGACAAAAGGTCTGCCGAATGTACGAGTGAACCAAAAAGCTATAGTTGCTCCAATAGTTGCTCCAATAACAACGTAGACTACCCCAAGAAAAGTCCCGAAAAGTGCACCTGCAACAAAATCCAATGGAGTGACTGGCAAAAAAGAGATCGTCATCACAATAAGAGTTACAATAAAGAATACTGGCGCCAAAATACCAAACTCGGAAATTTTTTCTTGTGCTTTCGAGACTGACAAATATTCTGTCAAATCTAACTCCCTAACCAAAAAGATCATTGCTAGGACTAGAAGCAGCCCCCCAACTAATTTTATCAATTTAATATTTTTCATGGTAATTTTTATTTAAACATTTCAAGATACTTCTCAAATCCTTCCCTTTCTAGATTTTCTTTTAAAACAAACCTCAGAGCAGCTGAGTTCATGCAATAACGTTTTCCGGTCGGCGCAGGGCCATCATTGAAAACATGTCCTAAATGAGAGTTTGCAATTGAACTACTAATCTCTGTGCGAGTGACAAAGAATTTTTTATCAATTCTCTCGACAACTGCACCTTCTGCTATTGGTTTTGTGAAACTAGGCCAACCCGTGCCAGAATCAAATTTATCTCTCGAAGAAAACAATGGCTCTCCAGAGACAATGTCAACATATATTCCCTCTCGTTCCTCGTCGTTATATTCATTGTCAAAGGCTGGTTCTGTCCCTTCTTCCTGAGTAACTTTATACTGAAGAGGTGTCAAACCGCTTAGATTGAAGCCTCCAACAGTTTTAAGATATTCCTTTACCTTGGTATCATCTTTTTCCCAAATACTTTCAAGAAATTTATCCCTACCTGAACCATTGCGATAATATTTATATCTGAGGGGATTTATCTCTGAATAATCTTGGTGGTATTTTTCAGCATCATAGAACTCGCGTAGGGGCAAAATATTTGTTGCAATTTCTTTGTCAAAGACTTTTGCTTCGATCAACCTTCGTTTTTCTTCTTGTGCTGTTTTATTTTCCTCTTCGTTTGCATAGAAAATAGCCGAGGAGTATTGTTTGCCTCGATCACCGAAAGAACCGCCTTCGTCAGTTGGGTCAATATGACGGAAGAAGTATTGTACTAAATCACGATAACTAACTCTTTCCTTATTATAATAGACTTGAACTGCCTCACGATGCCCTGTTTTACCAGCGCTAACTTGTTTGTACTTAGGGTTAGCAACTTCTCCTCCAGTATAACCAGAAATAACTTCTTCCACTCCTGGCATTTTTTCAAAATCAGCTTCAACGCACCAAAAGCAACCACCTGCAAACGTAGCCTTCTCTAACCCATTTAAATTTTTAGTTGTTTTAGTTTTCCCTGGTAACATAAAATATACAGGTGCAATAATAAGTAGCGTTAAGCCAAGAGCTATTAAAATTTTTATTCTCTTTTTCATTTTGGTAAATTTAAATATTAAAAGTCTATATAAAATTTCATACATGCCTTAATTAAAAAACATTTAATTATATCAACTTCTTATTTTTTAAACCTACTATGAAAGAACTTTTTCTTATATACTTATCATAGCACACTTGTCAAGTCTAGAAACAAAAAAACAAATTCTTTGAATCAAATTTGTTTTTTGAGGAAATTTTTGCTAATATCTAAGCACCCGAGGGCCGCCAAGAAGAGAATAGATACTCTCTCGGCCGACATACAACTACGCAATGAGTTGTACGGGTTTTAGTGCCGGTGTAATCGGCAAAAAGTGAAACCATCAGTTGAAAAAATCTAATGATTATTGAAAGTAAATGATAATTATTAACTCTAGTAGCGGCGAGCGAATGAGTTCTTGGGAAATTTTCACACGAGAAATCGTGAAGTCTAAAAGGCTTACTGATGGCTTTTTTTAAAAAAAATATTTCTCGCTCACCTTTTTAATCAATTTATCAATTTCTTCCGATAGATAATTTTAAAGTCGAATGTGGTTTTTTAGGCTAAATCTTCTTGTTTTGATTTTTTTTATAATTTTGCTTACTTATTTGTGTCGTGTGGCTGATTTTAGCTATAGAACTTGTTTAACAAAAAATTCAACTTCTTTACCTTTGATATCCTCCAAACCCCTGATCTTTAAATGACGACGAAATTTTCCTCCCCCTTCTAACAATTTCTTTGGGTCCTTAAACTGGAAACCATTACTAAATTCAAAAGAAATATGTTTTTTATTCACGAAAAGCCCTCCAAAATCTTCTTCCAGAGAAAACATAATTCCACCATACATCATTTTTTCTCTCACCTTTGGATGAATTTCAAAAACAATTTCACGCATTGTTAAAAGCATTTCAAATCTCTCCAAGTCAAGAATCATCATGTCCTCAAGAAAACTTTGAACTTTTGTATTTTTTGATTTTTTCATTTTTTTCTATAGTTATTTCTTATTGACAAGAAACTCTTCCTCCGTCCAAATTATATTCCATCTTCAACCAACTAAAATTCATTTTATTCGCTTTATCACAAAATTCATCGGTCTCTAATTCATATTCAACGCCAAATACTGCTTTGTTTTTTTCGACAAACGGCAACAATTTATCACATTCTCGGTAATAAAAACAATTCTCATTTACTGCAAAATCAAAATCATCAACCAATTCATTCACTTGCTCAATATCATATTTCAAACCAATCGAAAGGTTTCTTTTATGAGCCTCATCTGCCAACCATTTATTGTAAATTAGTTGGTCCTCATAACTAATATCAAAACCGCTTTTTGCTTGATATGCATGCACGTTGTCTGGGTCGACACCATCACACCCTTTTGTGACTGCAAGATCAAGTCTTGCGGTCATGATACTTGCAAATTTTTCATAATTGGAAATATCCAACCAATGCTCATCTGGCCAACCTTCTAATGGCCCCCCGATAGCTTCCTTTGGAAATTCTTTTGCATCGCTTCGAAAATCTTCCCAGCTTCCAGCAGAGAAATAGCAAATGACTTCGATTCCTTTTTTATGAAGTTGGTCGATTGTTTCGACTTTCGCAAATTCAAGATCAACGTCATACACATCGACATCAAACTTAGTGTCAACTTCCCCTTGCAACTGCCACTGCCAAGAGACTCCTGGTTTTGGTTTATACCGAGAACCTTCTTGTATTCGTTTCTCTCTTGCTTTGATTCTCTCATTATTACCCGCTAAAGAATCGTGTGAAACAACTTCTTTCTCTTTTTTGTCAGTGCAACCAGAAAATATTGCAACGAAGACAAAAACAAGAAAGAGCTTGGTTATTTTCTTCATAGTTTTTCAAATTGGAATAGCAAATATAAATACATTCTTCTTGATTTAGTTGTCCCTATCTTTGAAGTCTTCTTTTTTAGCCTCCTCTTTTCGACGTATAATTAAATATATAATTACAACGATAAATACACCCCAAAATAATAATGTAATTGCATTTTCTGCCATATATTTAGTCTGTTATTTAAATTTTACTGCTGTTCCATAAACTAAAATTTCAGATGCTCCTTGCATAATCATTGAGGTGTGCATTCGCATGTTGATTATGCCGTCAGCTCCCAACTCTTTTGCATCAGCTTGCATCCGTTGCATTGCCTGTTCTCTTGCATCCGCTTGTAATTTTGTGTATTCGCTAATTTCACCACCCACTAGATTCTTGAGCGAAGCAACAATGTCTTGCCCAACATTGCGTGCCCGCACAGTGCTTCCACGTGGGATTCCAAGGATTTTGGTTATTTCTTTGCCTGGAATTTTTTCTCCTGTTGTAATAATCATAGTTTTATAAGTTGCTTTTTATGTTCGAATTATATTTAATTGCTAATTGATTGATTTCACTAATTATTGTCTTTTTGCTCTTATTTAACCTTAAGTTTCATGCTTTTTAAATTGTTTATTTTAATAAGATGCTGAAGCATTCTTATTTTAGCACTAACACACCTATTTTCAAAACACATACCGACTTACTAGAAATGCTTTGAAATAATGCTAATATGAATTTATATCTAGTTTACAAGTTCTTTTTTCACTTTACCGGTAAAAGACACCTTTAATGGAAAGTTATTTTGTTGTATACTTAAAATAGTCTTAATTTAAATAACAACTTTTCAAAATGAAAAAACAATTAATTTTCCTAGACACTGAAACTACTGGAAGTGATTTGGAAAAAGATCGTCTCTGCCAAGTTGCTTATAAAAAGGGCAAAAAAATGAACGTGCAAAACTTCAAACCAACCATTCCGATTTCAGTAAAAGCCATGAGTGTTACACATATCACTAACGAGATGGTGGAAAAAGAAAAAACTTTTAAAGATAGTAAGTTCGCTAAAGACTTGGAGAAAGTTCTGCAAAACAATATCTTAGTAGCACATAATGCCAAATTTGACATTGCAATGCTCCAGAATGAAAAACTAAGAACCTCAGACTCAATTATTTGCACCTTGCGCTTAGCTCGCTATTTAGATTCAGAGCAAGAAATTCCAGAATACAACCTCCAGTTCTTGCGCTATTATTATGAAATTAAAGTTGAAGTTGCCCCACACAGTGCTGAAGGGGATGTTATTGTTCTAGAAGCACTTTTCAATCATCTTATGAAAGACGCTCAAGAAAAAGCGCCAAAGGCCTCTGAAGAAGAAATCATTGCGCGCATGATTGACATCTCAAACAATCCAGTTCTAATCAAAAAATTCACTTTTGGAAAATATAACGGTGAAAAAGTTGAAGATGTCGTTAATAAAGATCGGCAATATCTTGCTTGGCTCAAAAGAACCAAGGACGAAGAAGGAACCGATGAAGATTGGATCTATACCTTGAACCACTATATGAAATAGAAATTGAGTCTTGTAGATTAATCACTTTTCCTAAAAACAATCCTCTGTTCTTTTCTCCATTTCAATTCCCTTATCATTTCCACGGGGATAGTCATTGAATACCCCTCACGCTTGGAGATTTTTTGGACATTGCGATCTTCGATTTTTCTTTTAGAACCTTCACGAATTTCAAAAACTCTGCGATTATGCGAGATAATTTAAGTTTTTAAAACTCGTTATTATTTTGCTCTAATTTTTTTGATTATATAAAAAATACAAACCCAAACAACTAAAAAGGTTAAACTAAGGAAAAGGGCATTTATACCAGTAAACTCACTGATAAATGCACTAGCTAATAATGTTGCTACGACACTGGCTGCTTCAATTGACAAAAACCACTCAACTCGTCTTGATTCAATGGTCTCTTGGTAGCTTAATCTTGCGTTTGAAGCATTGTCTAGATTATCAAGCATGACATCCATCTGTTGCCAAAGTCTATCAGCGTAATTGAGATCGATTTCTACCTTTTTGAAAACAGGCATAATGTTACTATCTTCAACTTTTGCATTGCTGATTAATTCCATTTCTCTTTCCAGACAATCTTTTGAATCAGCTATCCTGGCCATAATTTCTCCTGTATTTTTCTCGATAAAATCCATCTTGAAAATAGTTTTTTTAAGCTCACTTAATTCAAAATCTTCTTTTAGAGATTCTATCACTTTGTCGGCCTGATGATAATATTCAGACATTTTCAAGATATAATCATCGATAACAACAGTTAAGATGGATGAAAATTGAAGCGCTTGTAGCGCTGGCAAATTGATTTTTGTATATGACTCTGTGTAACGTCTTTCGAGTTTATCGACAGATGATGTGGAAATCTTATCTGAAAAATATAATGCCGAATATTTCAAGACGATAACTTCATTTTTGATTTGCTTATAAGTAACTGTATGCCAATTTTTTATCAAAGAATCTAAAATAACTTTTTTTAATTTTTTGATAACTTCTTTTTTGCTTCTATTTTTAGGCACTTCTACTGTAACTGTATAAATACCAACAGGAGTCAGAGTAAAGCTAATAACAGCACCCTTGATAACGTTTTTAATATCAAAAGTTAGATTCTCATCAAACTCTACATTTTGAATGTCTAGTCCAGTGTCTTTAATTTTAGAATTTGCCTCTCTTAGATGCAGGTAGGATCTTGGGATCCAGGTGCTTAGAACAATCGTCATATTATTGTAATTATTTATAATACATTATAATGTTTTATTTTTTCCAATCCACAATTTTCAAACCGTCACCACTTCTTTTGAAAACAATCTTTTGTTTTTCTCTCCATTTCAACTCCCTCATCATTTCCACGGGGATAGTCACACAGTAGCTTCCTCCACGCTTGGAGATTTTTCGAACATTGCGATCTTCGATTTTTCTTCTCATGATTTTTATTTTAAAAATGGATATTTTTTATATTATAGCATTTTTTCTTTTTCTAGAATATTTGCAAGTTTCAAAAATTATACAATTGCGAAAAACAATTTTTTTATTCCATCTTGCCAAGTTTTAGATTAAAGTTTATTCTATTTTAAAATGTGGATAATTCACTCTTATTTCTTGTTTTTCGTCTGAATTAAGATGACCTAAGTCAACCTCTTTTTTTATTATTCCTGTTAGGTTTAGTCCTTCGGCTGAGGTTAGACTTCTTAAGTTAAGATACCCTCCGATTGCTTCTGGCAAGTTTAATCCTTCGGCTGAGGTTAGACTTCTTAAAATAAGGTCTCCTCCAATTGTTTCTGGTAAATTCAATCCTTCGGCTGAGATTAGACCCCTTAAGTTAAGATATCCTTCTATTGTTTTTGGCAAGTTTAATCCTTCGGCTGAGGTTAGGCCGCTTAAATCAAGATCTATTTCTATTGTTTCTGGTAAATTTAATCCTTCGGCTGAGGTTAGACCTCTCAAGGTAAGGCCTCCTCTGATTGTTTCTGGCAAGTTTAATCCTTCGGCTGAGATTAGACCGCTTAAGTTAAGATGTCCTTCTATTGTTTTTGGCAAGTTTAATCCTTCGGCTGAGGTTAGACCGTTCAAGGCAAGACTTCCTCTGATTGTTTCTGGCAAGTTTAATCCTTCGGCTGAGGTTAGAC
>JABGXP010000019.1 GCA_018675685.1 bacterium | reverse complement strand
CATGTCGACAGACGCTAGGGAAATTATTCAAAGATTGTGGTAGAATGGAAATATAAGATTAGAAAGAATGAAATGGAGAATAAACTGTTGATAAAAATAGAAGGCGCAGAAATTCGTTTGGAATTGAGTCACAAGGATAAAATTGTCGGCGAGGACATTTGGCGAGAAGATGGAAACCTTTCGAAAAATTTACTAAAAAGAATCGACGGGCTTTTGAGCGGAAACAAGCTCAAGATTAATGATATTGATCCAAATATTAAAGTGGAGTCTGATAATGAATCGTACACTTCAGCACGAATTGCGAAAGTTGTTGCAAGGATGATGGAATATTCATTATCATAGCAAAAAAAGTGCTTGACAAGAAAGAATCTGGCGTGTAAAATAAACTTGTTAAATCAAAGATGGTTGAATGCAAAAACATTTGTATGTTTTTGGTTTTTACCGTCTTGTATATATGTATAATAAAACTGCAAAAAACAAATAAGCGTAGGTTTTTTGTCTGGTTTTATTCGTCCGAACAATTTGCGACAGGAACAAAAGGCCATTTATTGGCCCGTATAATACAATTGATCTCTTTTCTCAATGCTAAGAGAAGCAATGACCGAAAAAAATAGTTAAGTTTATATATTAATCAGTAGAACTGATTATTTTTTGTGTACCAAGAAAATAATCAATAATCAAATTGCGCTAATATGAAAAAAGTCAAAAAGGATCTCGTAGTGAAGTCAAAGTTTAGTTCACACTCAAGTTTGTCAAAAAGAAAGTTTTTCCAAAAACAACCGATGGTTTCTTTGCCAAACCTAATTGAGTCACAAATAAAATCATACCAATGGTTTCTAAATGAAGGACTTGCTGAGATTTTGAAAGAAATCTGTCCTATAGAAGATTTCACTGGAAATGAAATGGAACTCGCAATCAGTGATTGCTATTTAGATGAACCAAAATATGATGAATTAACAGCAAAAGAAAAAAATATTTCATATGATGCGCCTCTTCGAGCGCAAGCGAGTCTTTTAATTAAGAAGACTGGTGAAGTTAGGGAGCAAGAAATATTCCTTGCTGATTTTCCAATAATGACAGATCGAGGTACTTTTATTATCAACGGTGTTGAGAGAGTTGTTGTTTCTCAGTTGATTCGAAGCCCTGGAGCATTCTTCACAATGGAGTACACCAAGGGGAGAAAACTTTTCGGTGCAAAAGTAATTCCAAACAGAGGAGCTTGGCTTGAAATGGAGACTGATATGGACGGAGCAATTTGGGCTAAGATTGATCGAAAGAGAAAAATTCCAGTAACTTCTCTCTTGAGAGTCTTTGGATTAGAAAAAGAAAAAGATATATTAAAAGCTTTCAAAGGCATTGATGATGGTGAAGTTGCGATGGTAAAAGAAACTCTTGCAAAAGATCCAGCAACAACAGCAGGTGAGGCTTATAAAGAAATTTACAAAAGATTGCGACCAGGAGATTTAGCAACAACAGAAAATGCTAAACAAATGGTTGATTCAATTTTCTTCAGCAACGAAAGATATGACTTCGGAAGAGTCGGACGATATCGTTTAAACTTACGATTGGATATGGATAAGTCTGAAGACAAAGAAGAGAATAGAATTTTGAGTAAAGATGAAATAGTTAAAATCATTGGTGAGATTATTAGACTTAGCAATGACCCTTCCTCTATTCCTGATGACATTGATCATCTTGGAAACAGACGTTTACGAGGCGTTGGTGAACTTGTTCAAAACAAGGTTCGAGTTGGTCTAGCAAGAATGGTAAGGAATATTAAGGATCGAATGAGTACTTGTGATGTCACTACTGTCGTGCATGGACAACTAGTAAACCCTCGTCCAGTAGCGGCTTCAATTAAAGAATTTTTCTCTTCATCACAACTTTCACAATTCATGGATCAAGTGAACCCTTTGGCTGAGCTTGAACACAAAAGAAGACTCTCTGCGATGGGTCCTGGAGGACTAACAAGGGAAAGAGCTGGATTTGAAGTTCGAGATGTTCATAATTCTCATTATGGGAGAATTTGTCCAGTACAAACACCGGAAGGTCCAAACATTGGTTTAGTTGGTCATCTAGCTTGCTATGCAAGAGTCAACGACTATGGTTTCCTCGAAACTCCTTATAGAATTGTGCAAAAGACTGTTAAGGTTGATGATAAGCTAGCTGAGAACAGAATCACAAGGGAAGACGTAAAAGATTCTGCAGGAAAAGTTTTACTTGCCAAAGGTAAGTTGATTGAAGGGGCTGATTTATTGAAACTAAAGAATTCCGTTGATAAAGAAATCAAGGTACTCCCATTTATTACTGGAGAAGTTAGATTTCTGAACGCTATTGCTGAAGAACAGGTCAATATTGCACATGCGCGAATTGATATTGATGAATATGATAACTTAATTGAAGAAATTGTTGAGGCCCGTGTTCACACCGAAGCTACAAAGATCGAAACCACGGAAGTTGATTATGTTGATGTTTCTGCAAAACAATGTATTTCTGTCGCGACATCATTAATCCCTTTCTTGGAACATGATGATGCCAATCGTGCACTTATGGGTTCAAACATGCAACGACAAGCCGTTTCTTGTATTGTTCCAGATGCTCCACTTGTGGGGACTGGGCTTGAAGATAAAGCAGCTGCTGATTCAGGACAAGTTGTCTTGGCTGGAGTGGAAGGCGAGATTGTTGAAGTTGATGGTGCTCATATTGTATTGAAAGAGAAGGCTGCAAAAGGCAAGAGAGCAAAAAGGCACAGTTATCCATTGCAAACATTTGCAAAATCAAATGCATTTACAAGTATGAACCAAGTTCCTCGAGTTATGCGAGGTCAAATGGTTAAAAAAGGAGACCTGCTAGCTGATGGAGCCTCTACCGATCATGGAGAACTGGCACTAGGAAAGAATGTTCTGATGGCATTTATGCCTTGGGAAGGTTTTAATTTCGAAGATGCTATTATTGTTTCTGAAAGACTGCGACACGTAGATGGATATTCTTCTGTGCATATTGAAGAATTCTCAGTTGACGTTAGAGATACAAAGCTTGGACCGGAAGTTGTTACTCGAGATATTCCGAATATTGGTGAAGATAGATTAAAAAATCTTGATGAAACAGGAATCATTCGAATTGGAGCAGAGGTTTCTTCTGGCGATATTTTAGTCGGAAAGGTTACATTGAAAGGTGAAGGAGATTTGACTGCAGAAGAAAGATTGCTTAGAGCAATCTTCGGTGAAAAATCCCGAGATGTAAAAGACACATCACTTTATGTGCCTCATGGAAAGAGTGGAAAAATCGTAGATATTAAAATTTTCTCACGAGAACAAGGAGACAAGCTTCAAGCTGGCGTTATTCAACAGATTCAAATTTCAGTAGCACAGCTTAGAAAGATTTCAGTGGGTGACAAACTTGCTGGTCGACATGGTAATAAAGGTGTAATTTCAAAAGTTGCAGCGATGGAGGACATGCCATATCTTCCTGACGGAACTCCTGTAGATGTTATCTTGACTCCACTCGGTGTACCTTCTCGTATGAATCTTGGACAGATTTTTGAAACTCATCTTGGTTGGGCCGCTCAAGTACTTGGATATAAAGCAGCTTCACCATCTCTAAATGGTGTAACTGCTAATCAAATCAAGGCGGAACTGAGAAAGGCTGGACTTCCTGAAGATGGAAAGATTCAATTAGTTAGTGGGAAATCCGGAATACCATTCACGGAGAAAACAATGGTTGGTTATATGTATATTATGAAATTGAATCATTTGATTGAAGATAAGATGCATATGAGATCTATCGGACCATACTCGTTGATTACACAACAGCCTCTTGGTGGTAAAGCTCAATTTGGAGGACAGAGATTTGGAGAAATGGAAGTTTGGGCGCTTGAAGGATATGGTGCAGCACACACACTTCAAGAGATGCTTACAATCAAGTCCGATGATGTACTTGGTCGTTCCAGGGCTTATGAGTCAATCATTAAGGGTGAGCCAATTAAGCCACCGAATATTCCTGCAGCATTCCATGTTTTGGTTAATGAGCTCAAAGCTCTTGCACTAGAAGTAAATTTATTGGAATCAAAAACTAATCTCAAGAAAAACGAAAGAATTAAAAGAGACGATGAGACTGGTTTGGAAGAAAAATCTTTTGAAAAATAAATTTACTTAACTTTAACTTTAATAGCAAAACTCGATGACAGAAAATATAACGAGAATTTCAGATTTTAGTGCAGTGCAATTGAAAATTGCTTCACCTGAAAAAATTCTTGAATGGTCACACGGAGAAATCATGAGACCAGAAACAATTAACTACAGAACTCAGAGATTCGAAAAGGACGGACTTTTTTGTGAAAAGATTTTCGGACCTTCAAAGGACTGGGAGTGTTATTGTGGGAAATATAAAAGAATCCGATATAAGGGTATTGTTTGTGACAAATGTGGTGTTGAAATCACAAAGTCTATTGTGAGACGAGAAAGAATGGGACACATTGAATTGGCAGTTCCAGTGTCGCATATTTGGTTTCTACGAAGTGTTCCTTCTAGAATTGGATTGGCGTTAGACATGTCAGTGCAAGAACTTGAAAGGATCGTTTATTTTGCTAGCTATATTGTTGTCTCAGTTGATGAAGAGGGTAGAATAGAAGCTTTAAAGGATCTTGAAAGCGAATATAAGCTAAATCAAAAAAGTGCTGAAGGTGAAACTGAGAAAGAAGAAGTAAAGGCAATCTATCAAGCCTCGAAAGAAGGATTGAAAAGTCTTCATAAAAAACAAACACTTTCTGAGATTGATTATCACAGTGTTTCAAGAAACTTCGGCCATGTATTCGAAGCCTCAATTGGAGCGGAAGCAATTTTCCAACTTCTAAAAGAACTTGACTTAGAAAAGGAAGTAGCAGCTTTGAGCGAAAAAATCGTAAATGGAGAAACTTCTGATAAAAAGAGATTAGCAAAGAGATTGAAAGTTCTAGCAGGATTCTTAAATGCAAAAATCAAACCTGAGTGGATGATGCTTAAGGTTATCCCTGTAATTCCACCAGACCTCCGACCGATGGTGCAATTAAATGGTGGACGCTTTGCTACTAGCGATCTGAATGATCTTTACCGAAGGATTATCAACCGGAACAACCGTCTTCGAAAATTGATTGATCTTGGCGCTCCCGAGGTGATTCAACGAAATGAAAAGAGAATGTTGCAAGAAGCAGTTGATGCTTTAATTGACAACAGTTCAAGAAGATCACAAGCGCAAGTAGCTGCTTCAACTGGACAAAGAAGAGCATTGAAATCAGTTTCCGATATGTTAAAAGGAAAGCAAGGTCGATTTAGACAAAATTTGCTTGGAAAACGAGTGGATTATTCTGGGAGATCAGTAATTGTTATTGGACCAAAACTGAAACTTCACCAGTGTGGAATTCCGAAGAAGATGGCATTGGAGTTATTTAAACCTTTTATTATCAATCAACTGATTGATAAAGAGCATGCTCATAACGTGCGAACTGCAGGACGAATGGTTGATGCTGAAAGAGAAGAGGCATATGAAATGTTGGATAACATTATTGGTAATCACTATGTATTACTTAATCGTGCCCCAACTTTGCACAGACTTTCAATTCAAGCTTTCCAACCAGTACTAATTGAGGGAAAAGCTATTAGAGTCCATCCACTTGTTTGTACAGCCTTTAATGCTGACTTCGATGGTGATCAAATGGCTGTTCATGTTCCTTTGACTGCTGAAGCAAGAAAAGAAAGTGCAGAGATTATGCTTTCTAGCAAAAATCTACTTAAACCATCAAGTGGTGATCCGATTACAGTTCCTTCACAAGATATTGTTTTGGGAGCATATTATATGACGACTATCATTCCTGGAGTTAAAGGTGAAGGTAAATCATTTTCATCAATGGGAGATGTGATAAGAGCATATCAAATGGAAATTATTGATTTGCGAGCTAAGATTAATCTATATCGAGAAGAGGGGAAAATAGAAACTTCAGCTGGGAGAGTTTTGATCAATGATATTCTTCCTGAAAAACTTAGATTTGTTAATAAAAAGTTAACAAAGACAGATTTGAAAGAATTGGTTGCTGGGTTTTTACAAAACGATGGAACAGACGCAACTGCTATCTTTGTTGATCAATTGAAAAACCTTGGGTTTGAATATGTTACTCAATCGGGAATTAGTTTGGGGATGGATGATTTTCAGGAACCTAAGGATAAGCAAAAAACTTTTGAAGCAGCTGATAAGAAAGTTGAAGAAGTTCAAGCTCAGTATGATATGGGTCTTTTGACAAATGCTGAACGAAAAACAAAAGTGATTAAGATTTGGAATGAAACGAAGGACAAGATCACTGAAATGGTGGTTGATGCAATTGACAAAGATGGTTCAATTCACGCAATGATTCATTCAAAGGCTCGAGGTTCTGAGGCTGTTGTTGTTCAGATGACTGGAATGAAAGGTTTAGTTGCTGGACCAACAGGGGAGACTATCGAATTGCCAATTAAAGGTTCTTTGAAAGGTGGCTATGATGTGTTGGAATATTTTATTTCTACTCATGGTGCTCGAAAAGGTATGGCTGATACAGCTCTTCGAACTGCAACCGCTGGATATCTAACACGTCGTTTGGTCGATGTTGGACAGGATGTTGTAATTACAGAAGAAGATTGTGGTGATACAGTAGGAGCTTATCTATATCGAGAAGACTCTGACCAAATCGGACAAGGATTCGCGACACGCGTTGAAGGACGAACGACACTCGAAATTGTGAAAGATCCAAAGACAGGAAAAAAGATAGTTGGGAAAAATGAACTTGTTGACGCAGCTCAAGCTCAAGTAATTGAAGATGTTAAAGTTGTAAGAGTGAAAATTAGGAGTCTAGTAACATGTCAAACCAGAAGAGGCGTTTGTCAGAAATGTTATGGTAAGGACCTTGGAAGAGATGTTCTTGTTAATCTTGGTCAAGCTGTTGGAACAATCGCAGCCCAAGCCATTGGAGAACCTGGAACACAGCTAACAATGCGTACTTTCCATATTGGTGGTGTTGCTGGAACTGATATTACACAAGGTTTGCCTCGTGTTGAGGAAATTTTCGAAGCAAGAATTCCAAAAGCAGAAGCTATGATCGCTGAAGTTGATGGAACAATAGAAGATATTGTTGAAAATAAGAAGCAAAAAATCATTACATTGCGAAAGGCTCAGACTGGAAAAGTTAAGAAGATTGAAGAAAAAGAATATGCGATTCCAGCTGTTATGAACGCAAAAGTCGAAAAAGGAGACTTAGTTACAAAAGGGCAAGTACTTTCAGAAGGACACCTTGATCTTAAGAAATTGTTTAAAGTTGGCGGAGGAGAAGCTCTTCATCGATATATTATTTGTGAAGTTCAGGAAATTTATCAAACACAGGGTGAAGGAATCAATGACAAGCACATCGAAATCGTTATTCGACAAATGCTATCTAGAGTCAAAGTTTCAGATCCAGGTGACACAGAATTGCTTGCTGGAGATATTGTTGAGAAAGCAAAGTTTGTAGAAATGAACAACAATATAAGGGAAGAGAAAAAACAAGAAGCTGCTGGTGAACAATTAGTGCTTGGAATTTCAAAAATAGCACTCTCAACAGATAGTTTCCTTTCAGCTGCATCATTTCAAGAAACAGCAAAAGTTTTAATTGATGCTTCCACCCAAGGAAAGATTGATTACTTGCGAGGTTTGAAAGAGAATGTAATTTTAGGAAAATTAATTCCTGCGGGAACTGGTTTTGCAAAAAGAAGAGCTGAAATGGTTGCACTTGAGAATCACGACTCTATTGAAAGTGACTTCGTAGCATTAGCACCAACAGAAACTATTTAATCTTAGTGGTATAGTTAAGATTTCAACTAGTTAGTGTTATAACAAAAAACGGCCTTAAGTGCCGTTTTTTGTTATAAGTTTCTCTAGTCTTTTTATAGATTGATTCTAAATTCCTTTCCATAATCTTCAAAGCCAATCTTTCTGTATAATCTATGAACTTTTGGCTTAGAATTTCTACTGGTTGCTATTAATTTATAGCAATTTAATTCTTTTGCTCTTTTGATAACAAGGTCTACTAGTTTGGTGCCAAGCCCACTTCCTCTCCTGGACTCATGAATGAAAACATCTTCTAGGAAAGCAAATGGTCTAGAGTGCAAATTATTATGAACTAAGTATAAAGAGGCTCTGCCGATCTCTTCTCCAGATTCTTTGATTGAGAATTGTTTCCCTAAGCAAATCTTGTCTTCTTCTGATATTTCCATGAAAAAAGGTTATTTATTGAACTCTTGTAAATCTTCCTTAAATTCAGTTTGATAGATATGCAAAATTGCAACAAACATTGCAATTATTACTGGCCCTATTAGAAATCCAATAAGCCCAAACAATGCTAGACCTCCAAAAGTCGAAATGAAAATCAAGAGAGGGTGTAACCCAGAATCGTTTCCGACAAGCTTTGGTCGCAGAATGTTATCAATTAAGCTAATAACAAATGTTCCAAAAATAATAAGCACAACCCCTTGCCATATCTGACCCATCAAAAGAAGGATTATTGCAGCTGGCGCCCAAACAAAAACTGGTCCAAGCATCGGAATAAGGGAAAAGAACACCGCGACTACTCCCAAAAGAGCTGCAGAAGAAACCCCAAGCGCCCACAACAAAAGACCTGTTAGAGTTCCTTGCAACAAGGCAATCACAAGTGTCCCTTTCAATGTTGCACGTGAAATTTCAACAAACTTGTTAATTAAAACTTTTTCCTGTCTATTTTTCAATGGACTAATCTGCATCATTTTTTTGATTATCTGATCGCCATCTTTAAAGAGATAATACAATGCAAAAAACATAACAAACATCATGAACATTAACTGGCTCGTGCTTTGATATGCGCTTTTAACAAGTGATGCAATGAATCCGCCTGCATCTTTTACTCCGTCCATGAATTTATCAGTTCCTATAATACTATGAATATTGTTATTTGTGATCTTTATTTCCAAGATTGGGATTGTTAACTCACCGTTGGTTACTTTCTCAATGAAATGATTCTTTTCAATAAGATTATACAGATCATTTGCCTCTGAAACAATAAGGCTGGAAACAAAAATCAAGGGAATAATTATAATCACAAGAATCATTCCGCAAGTCGCAAAGGATCCCAAGGATTTTCTCTTTCCGAAAAATTTAGTGAATCTCAAGTAATATTTTTTAAACAATTGAGAGAGAATAAAGGCTATTAAAAGTGCTAGAAGGAATGGCTTGAAAAGCATATAGGCACCGTATCCAGAAAACGCAATTAATAGAAACAAAAAAGTTGTATTGAAATGGCTCCTTGTCATTTTTTTATTAATTATATTTTTAATGTTTTTTATAAGATGTCTTTATTATAAAGGAAATGTCTGTTTGAGCAACCTAAATAGTTGAAAATGATTTTTAATTTTTCCAAAAATCTTGCATGGCGTAAAGCACAACTTGTTTTTTTGAGAAATATTTATGATAAATAAGTCTTACGGAAAATACTGCCCAAAAATAGGGAAGTGCGAAGAATGAGTAGTGTTTATGGAAAAAATACAAAGCATTTCTGGTTAAAAAGTAATCTTTTGTTTCTGATGTGGCAGAGTGGGATTCCTCGTGATAGCAAAGAGCAGAACTTTCGGTAGCAATTTCCATTCCAGCATCTAAAGTTCTTTTCGAAAAGTCAGCATCTTCGTAGTATAAGAAAAAATTGGGATCAAACGCTCCAATCTTCTGAAGGAGGGATTTACTGATTAATAATGCACAACCAGTCACATAGCTTGCTTGAAATGCTCCTGGGGCTGTATGGGTAGTTCTAAAACGAAGAAAATCAATACTCCCTTCCTTAAATAAAACCTTTTTTGTTTTGGGATGAACGATAGTGCAAGACAAGAGTCCCAAGTGTTTCTTATTAGTGGCAGCTTCAAGCAGTCGACTTAGAGCAGTCGACTCTAGTGTTGTATCTGGGTTTAAAATAAAAAAGAAGTCCGAAGGCCTAGCTTTTCTTTTTTGTGCTTGCTCAATGAATGTATTGATGGTTTTTCCAAATCCATCATTGAAGCTATTTAGAATTATTTTTGATATTCGCCGATCATGCTTAAGTCCATTTAGAATTTTTGGAGTCCCGTCTTGCGAATCGTTATCAATAACAACAATTTTTTTTTGAAAACCGGGAGTAGGATTTTTAAAAACAGAATTTAGACAATCCTGAATAGTTGTTTCGTTATTATGGGTGATTATGATTACTGTGATAACCATCTCTAAATCGCTATTTTTTTGCTTTTTCACGATGATCTTTTTTCAAGAGTAATACAATTTCTTCCCTTGAAATTGCTTTTAAGATGATTGTTGCCGTGAAGTATACAATCGGACTAAGTATTACAATAGTAGCGAAGGAGAGAGAATTTTTTGTTGTTTCAAGGAAAATCCACAAAATAATTCCCGAAAGAATAATTGACGGAAATCTTTCAAATTTTGGAAAGAATTTAAGGTTTTTATAAATCAATACTCCACCAATAAGTACAACAAAGAATTCAGTTAAAACTGAAATATAAGCAGTTGCTAGATAGGAGAATTTTGGGATAAATAGAAAGTTCAAAGAGACATTTAAAACAGCACAAAATAAAAGTCCCCAAAGTAGTTTCTTTTGCAGTTTGGCAGCGATCAGGATGCTATTAAAGAGTTGTCCAAAGAAGATAAACACCAATGAGATGATTACAATTCTCAGAATGTTAGCAGAACTTGCAAATTCTGAACCAGCGATTAGATTAATTATATCCTCTGCTAGCACTTGTGTCCCAATCAGAATCGGAATAACTAGTATCAAGAATATCTTGAAATTTTTATTGACAATAGTTTCAAATTTTTTGCGATTTGAAAAAATATTATACGAGATAATGGGCATTGTCAGGCCTACAATCATTCCTGGAAAAAAACTCAGATTTTCAATCACTTTGTATGCAGCGCCATAAAGACCGACATCAGCTGATGGTTTGAGCCAAGAAAGTATGATTGAATCTGCTTTAAAGTAGATAAAGGAAACAAACACGGAAAGTCCGATTGGGAAGGACTGATAAAGAAATTTTTTCCAATAGGCGATATCAAAAGAAGGTTTAAACCTAACAAACTTTTTTGCTAACCAAAAGATCACGATAAAATTAAAAAACATTGTGACTAAAAGTGTCCCAACTATAAAATTAAATCCCAAATCCATTTTTACGCCGATTGCAACTAGCGCTAACTGCAATACTTTGCCAAACATTTCAACAAGAGCCACGCGATCCATCAACAGTCTTTTTTGGAAGAGCCCAATTAAAAGTTGAGTGAAGGATGCAAAGAAGAATGCAAACAAAACAATCCCCAGCGCAATTT
This sequence comes from bacterium, assembly GCA_018675685.1. Classification (GTDB taxonomy): domain Bacteria; phylum Patescibacteriota; class Minisyncoccia; order Moranbacterales; family DUUL01; genus UBA2772. The sequence continues at coordinate 35,692 of JABGXP010000019.1, read as the reverse complement.
TAAGTTCATTTGAGTAAGATGAAAGCCAAATAAAAATAGGTGAAATTGCAATGACTGCTAAGGAGATTGTGATTCTAAGCCCTATTGCATTATTCACTATCTCGTCCTCTTTTGCACCTGGGCGGGAAATTTCCCTTGTTGTTGTTTGGTATATTCCAAAATCTCCGAGCGCAGTAAAAAGCAAGAAAAAAGCCAAAGCAACGACATAATTACCAAACATCTCTTGGCCTAAATATCTTGTGATAAGACCAATGTTAACCAGAGCAATAACAGTAGTTATTACCTTTGATATTGAGGATGCCGTAACGTTGTAGATTATTTTCCTGGAAACGGACATTTTTTTATTTGAAAACTTAGTTTTATTTTAGAGATCAAACTCATCTCCAATGGAAGTTGGCTTGATAATAACTTTTCGGTCTTCTCCTTCACCAACGCTTTCCGTGAGAACTCCGTCCATTTTTTCCAACTCAACATGAACAATCCTTCTTTCATATGCATTCATTGAGCGAAGCATAGCTGATTTCTTTTCCATTCTAACCTTTTCTCCCATTTCATTGGCAAGCGCAATAATCGCTTGTTTTTGTTCTTCACGATAATTATTCACATCAACGTTGAAATTGATTCTTTCTTTTGTTTTATTTCTAATAATCACGCGTAAAATATGTTGCAAAGCTGAAAGATTGACACCATATTTACCAATCAAATATTTTGAATCAGTTAACTGAAGCTCTACAGAGATTGGATTTTCTTCAGAAGTTTCTTCTTCCGAGGTTGAAACATTGGTTGCAATATAGACCGTTGCTTGAAATCCCATTTTTTCTAAAAGTTCCTTGGTTGTTTCTTCTATCAATTTCTTTTTCTCTTCAAGTTTCATATTCGGTATATAATTAATTTTTATAAATCTTAATTTTTTCCAAACTACTAATTTAACTTACTCTCCTTTTTTTCTTCCCGTAGAACATAGTATTGTTGGATAATCATAATCATCGTTGAAATTGTCCAATAAAGAATTAGTCCACCAGCAAATTTAACTCCGATAATTAATGTCATAATTGGTCCCATGTATACCATTTGTGTTTGTATCATGGTTGAGAAGTCTGGTTCATCATCTTTCTTTTCTTCGGCTCCATTTTTTTTCTCTCGCTCTGCTTGTTCTTTTTTGTTTTTTGCCATCATCATCTTAGACTGAACAAATTGCAGCCCAGCCGCGACAATTGCAAGTGGAATACTTGGTTTATTTAAATCGAAAAATCCAAATGCAATAGGATTTAGTGCTCCAGGGTTTTTCACAAAGCCATACAAAAGTTCAGATGTTCGGTTAATTGCTTCGGGGGAGGAATCTAGCGTAAGCCTTAGAACTTGGAATAATGCGATGATAAAAATCATTTGGATGATAATCGGAAGGCATCCGCCAGCAGGGTTAACCCCGTGCTTTTTGTAGAGTTCCATTGATTTATGTCCAAGCTTTGCTTTATCGTCCTTATACTTCTTTTGAAGTTTTTTAAGCTCGGGTTGGATATCTTGCATTGCTTTTTGCGATTCAATTGATTTTTTCGTCAAAGGCAAAAGTGCAAGTTTGGTGATGATAGTGAACAAAATAATCGCTATGCCGAAATCTGGCATCATAACATAAAGTACGATCAATAAATTGAGTAGTGGTTGGAATATCAATATTGAGAAAGCTGATTTAATAAGTCCCATTTTAATTTTTTATTGTTTTAGAATCTTAGCAAAAGCCAGTGCTTTTTTTAGACAGTGCGTTATTTTTTCTCCTTCCACATTCTCTGGTGTAACATTTTTAATATAAATAACAATGTCGAATCCTGGTTTTATTCTATCAAGAAGTTGCTTTGCGGCAACTCTCAGTAATCGCTTTGTTCGGTTTCTTTTTACAGCGCTTTTAGAGTGGTTTAATCCAACGCTAAAGGCTATGCGAGAATATTGTGAATTATTGCAATTAAACCTTAAAAATAAAAAATCGTTCCGTGCCGATTTTCCGCCCTCAAAGACCTTCTTGATTTCAGATGAATTTTTTAGGCGATTCTCTAAAGGTAACATTGTTTAATTGAAGTAAAGAAGTAAAAAGCAGACCTTCAAGCTTGCGGTCTTTGTGAAAACTATACAGATAATTTCTTTCTTCCTTTTTGTCTTCTGCTTTTTAAAACATTTCGTCCATTTTGAGTAGCAGATCGCTTAAGAAAACCGTGTCTTCTTAGTCTCCTTCTGCTTTTTGGTTGGTAAGTTCGCTTTGGCATACTATCGTAATATTTAATCAAATTAACTAAGTAATATTGTAGCATCTAAAGGCACAAAGTCAATGGTGATTTGGATTGCTTGGATTTTTGAAAAACCAACTTATTAGTTGCAATTTTTCCTAGAGAGATTTATGTTGTATACTAGATAGTATGTTAAGGGACAAGAAGTTAAAAAATAAAGAGAATCTAACGTTGGCAAAATTATGTTAAAAAGTACGAAAAAGAAAATTCGGGTTCTTTGGATTATCATTTCAGTATTAGCAGCTTTGGGTATGGTAGGGTTCACGATAGCACCATTTTTAGAAACTTTAGGGCGGTAAAAAATTGAAAATGAGGAAAACTGAAATTGTAAGAGCGCAAAACAAAAGAAACGGGTGTGACACAGGAACAAGGGGGAAAAAAGTTTTTTTATCCCTCATCGTTCTTATATTAATAGTCATTTTTGTTTTTGTTGTCCTTAGAATGTCTCATCAAGCAAAGAAACAGAATGGAATAAATGAGGAGATTTCAAAATTTCAGTTGCAGATCAACCGATTAGAGGGAGAAAATCAAGACTTAAATGAATTAATAGGTTATCTAAAGACGGATGATTTTAAGGAAAAAGAAGCAAAAGATAAGTTGAATTTAATTAAGGAAGGGGAACAAATGGTTTTGGTAAAAGAAGGCTTCTTAGAGGAAGAGGGTATTTCAAAAGCAACAGAGAAAGAAACTGAACTTGTTGTACACAGAGAAAATTATTATTATTGGTGGCATTATTTTTTTAGCATTAAATAAGCAAAACATGTTGTAACTAGGCACAAAAAATCAAAAATTCCAAGAAGACGAACAAGACTTTATTTATTATTGTGGCAAAATAAGGAAAGTTCCAGAGGGTTGAATCGATTTTTGGAAAAAGTAAGACATCCTTACTTAGCTTAGTTTGAATATAAATAGATAAAAAAATATCAATGTTGAATTATAAAAATTTAGAAAAACAAGATCCTGAGGTGATGGAAATCATAAGAGCAGAAGAGATGAGACAGAAAGAGGAGTTAGAGTTTATTGCATCAGAGAATTATGTCTCAAAAGCAGTATTGGAGGCAATGGGTACAGTTTTGACGAATAAATACTCTGAAGGATATCCAGGACACCGATATTATGGAGGAAACCAAATCATTGATGATGTCGAAAACACTGCAATTAAAAGAGCCAAGGAGATTTTTGGAGCAGAGCATGTTAATGTCCAACCACTTTCAGGATCACCAGCTAATGCTGCAGTTTATTTTGCATTTTTAAAACCAGGAGACAAAGTAATGGGTCTAAAACTTGACCACGGAGGACATCTTTCTCATGGTCACCCAGTAAATTTCTCTGGGATGCTCTATGATTTTGTTCAATATGAAGTAGATGAAAAAACTGGAAAAATAGATATGGAAAAGGTTCGAGAGATGGCATTAAGAGAGCGACCAAAAATGATTGTGGCCGGGTACAGCGCATACTCTCGAGAAATTGAATGGAAAAAGTTCAAGGAGATTGCCGATGAAGTTAGTGCATATACATTTGCTGACATTGCTCACACGGCAGGGCTCATCGCGGCTGGTCAAATGGAAAATCCAGTGCCATTTTTCGATGTTATTTCAACAACGACACACAAAACTCTAAGAGGCCCTCGCGGCGCAATGATTATGTGTAAAGAAAAATTTGCGAAGCAAGTTGACAGAGCTGTTTTTCCAGGAATGCAAGGTGGTCCACATGACCACATTACTGCTGCGAAAGCAGTGGCTTTTGGCGAGGCCCTGCAAGATAATTTTAAGGAACATGCCAAGCAGGTCATCGAGAATGCAAAGATAATGGCAGCTGAATTTATCGAAAAAGGTTATAGCGTTGTTTCTGGTGGCACTGACAACCACCTTTTAGTTGTTGATATGACAAGTAAAGGGATAAGTGGAAAAGATGCGGAAAGAATATTAGAAGAAGTTGGGATTTCAGTTAGCCGTAGCACTATTCCGAATGATCCAAATCCACCAATGAATCCTTCTGGTGTAAGATTTGGAACACCAGCTGCTACTTCCAGGGGAATAGGTGTCAAAGAGATTAAAAATATTGTTAATTTGATTGATTTAGCAATTTTAAATAGGGAAGATAAGGCTGAGTTAAATGGGATCAAAAAAGAAATTAGACAAATGTGTGCGAAATTTCCAGTCCCTAGTTTGTAGAGTCTGGTGAGATTAGAATAAATAAAGCTAAAAAAAGGAATTTGATGGAGATTTTAAAAGGAAAAAAAGTCGCTGATATTATTAACGGGGAAACAAGAGAAAGAATCTCCTCTTTTGAAAAGAAACCAGTTCTAGTAATTGTTTTTGTTGGAGATGACTCCGCAAGTAGGATTTATGTTAAAAAGAAAATTGAAGCTTGTAAGGAGGTTGGAATTGAGTCTGTTCAAGTTGAGCTACCGACAGACATTTCGGAGCAAGATCTATTAACAGAAGTGGAAACACTAAATAATGATCCAAGTACAGATGCTATTTTAGTTCAATTGCCTTTACCAAGGCATATTTCAGAGAGAGATGTTTTGAATAGTATAACTCCAAAGAAGGATGTTGAGTGTTTATGTTGTAGCAATTTTGGAAGATTCAGTGAATATGGAGAAACTAGCGTTGTAGTTTCTCCCGTCACTCCAATGGCGGTCATGAAGATCCTTGACGTTTATGGAATTGAAATAGAAGGTAAGAATGCTGTTGTTGTAGGAAATTCGAACATTGTAGGCAAGCCAGTGACTATGCTTCTGGTGGATCGGGGAGCGACTGTGACAGTTTGTCATGAGAAAACAAGAGATATTGGGATTCATACACGTTGGGCAGATATCTTAGTCGTGGCTGTCGGAAAAAAACATCTTATCGGAGAGGGAATGTTTAAGAAAAGCGCTGTTGTGATTGATGTTGGAATTAACAGAGAAGATGGGAAGCTTTTTGGTGATGTTGATTTTGAAGCTGCAAAAAAAGTTGTTAGTGCAATTACCCCAGTTCCTGGTGGTGTTGGTCCAGTCACAGTTGCAATGCTGATGAAGAATACTGTTGAGTTATTTGTGAATAAACAAAATAAATAGTAGAATATAAAAGAAGTATTAGCGAAAATATTTAAAACAGAAAAATGACAACGAGAAAAAAAATCATCATAACAGTGACGACGGTTATTATTATTGGCATTGGATACAAAATCTTTTTTGCAGGGAAGAAAGATTTAATCACTTATGAAACCGAGGTAGCAACTATGGGCTCTGTAGAACAAACAGTATCCGTAACAGCTGACCTCGAGTCTAAACAAGAAGTTATGCTGAACTTTGAAACCGTCGGAAGGATTAAATCCATAAATACATATGTTGGAAAGAAAATTGCAGTTGGCGAAACAATTGCAATGATTGATGACATTGCGTTTGAACAAGACTTGAGGCGCGCAGATGCTGCATTGGCTCAAGCTCTAGCAAATTCTGGTGCAAGCAATGATCTTATAAGAGAAGCGGAACAAAAAAAAGAGAACGCTAAAGATATTCTAGAAGAGACCGAAGACTTGGAGGATCAAAGAGTTGATGCAGCCGAGAGGGCATACGAAGATGCAAAGAGTAATTACGAGGATGCCCAGGAATATTACGCACAAGTATTAAGCGATAATGGAGCGGGTGATTCATTGACAAAAAGCGCAAAACTTACCTTGAATTCAGCAAATATTGCCAAGCATAGCGCTGAAGAGGGTGTGGAGTCTGCAAAAAAGGCACGTGATTTATCGATTGTTTCTGCTGAAAGTTCAGTTAAGAGTGCAAAAGAGGGCATAGAGACTGCGGAGTCAAACTATACAAAAAGAAGCAAAGATGCTGCGGTTGAGAGTGCAAGAGCAACACGCCAAACAGCTTTAGCTAATTTACAAAAAGCGACCTTAGTCTCGCCGATAAACGGAACAGTTGCACAAATGAATTATAAAAAAGGAGAAGTCCTAGGAACATCGATGAACAGTGTTTTTGGTAAAATTCTTTCTTCTGATTTTACCTTGGAAGCAGATATTCCAGAGTCTGATATTGTAAAAGTGAAACTTGAACAAAATGCAACTGTGACATTTGATGCTTTCGAAGAAAGTGAAAAATTCGAAGCAAAGGTAATTGAAATTGAACCAGCAGCAACAGTAATTCAAGATGTTGTTTATTACAAAGTTAAATTACGATTATCTGACGTAGATATACGTTTAAGGGAAGGTATGAGTGGGGATGTTGACATACACACAGCTGAAAAAGGCAATGTACTTGTGATTCCAAGAAGAGCCCTGAGAACGGAAGATGATAAACAATATGTAGACATTTTAATCGGTGATAATGAAGTGAAAACAGTTGAAGTAGAAGCTGGCTTACGTGGAGATGACGGAGAAATAGAGATTGTTTCTGGTATTTCCTCTGGTGATAAAGTTATTGTTTTTGTAAACGATCCAACTAAAAAATAGTATTTTACAAGCAAAATGTCGAAATTGATTCAAGTGATAAACTTGCATAAAACCTATCAGACTGATGAAGTTAAAACTCTAGCTATCAGAGGTGTTTCTTTTGAAATAGAAAGAGGAGAATTTGTTGCAATTATGGGACCTTCTGGTAGTGGGAAATCAACATTAATGCAAATGCTAGGCCTATTGGATCAGCCAACAAAGGGCGAGTATTTTTTAACTGGCAGAAATGCTAGCGATCTCTCTGACGATGACACGGCAAACCTTAGGAATGTAAATATAGGTTTTGTTTTTCAATCTTTCAATTTACTTTCAAAAACTACCGTGTATGAAAATGTGGAACTCCCACTTCTATATGATCATCGGAAAACTAACGCACAAGAGAACAGAGCAAAAATTTTAAAAGCATTGAAAGCGGTTGATCTTGAGCATCGAATTGATCATTTTTCGAACCAACTCTCTGGTGGTGAAAAACAAAGAGTTGCTATTGCCAGAGCTCTTGTAAATGATCCAGATCTTATTTTTGCAGATGAGCCAACAGGAAACCTAGATTCAAAATCTGGAACGCAGATAATGAAAATCTTGCAAAATCTTAATAATGAAGGAAAGACGATTATCCTAGTGACTCATGAAACTCAAACAGCTAAGCATGCAAAAAGGATTATCTATGTCGTTGATGGAAAAATCAGTAGCGATAAGACAACAGGGAGTCGTTTAATTGCAAAGAACGGAGAGCGTTTGAAATAAGTTATTTATCACAGAGAAGAGTATGTGGCTTTTATACACGACAGCAGGAGCTGTGAAAATTTCTTTGAAAAATCTGATCGCATCCAAAGTGCGGTCGTTTTTAACAGTGCTTGGAATTGTTATTGGTGTCGCTGCTGTAATTATTATTTTTTCAGTAGGACTTTCTGCACAAGAATTGATTTTGGATCAAATTAGAAATATCGGGTCAAATTTAATTGTAGTTATCCCGGGTGGCTCAAATGATGACGGTCCTCCCGCAGCAATGTTTGGTATAGCTATTACATCTTTGACGTATGATGATTTAGAAGAATTGAGAAAAAAAAATAAACTTCCTGATGTGCAAGCCGCGGCTGGATATGTCATGGGAACAGTTAAGGTTGAGAGTGATACAGAAGATTTGACCAGAAGTTTCCTTGGAACAACAGCTAGTTATATTGAGGTTGAAAATGCATCATTGGAAAAAGGAAGGTTCTTCACTAAGGATGAGGAGCGTAATATGTCGAAGGTTGTGGTCCTGGGGAGCACGATAGCCAAAGATCTTTTTGCTGGAAGAAGTCCTCTTGATAAGGTTATTGAAATAAAAGATCAGAATTTTACTGTTATTGGAGTTTTTAAAGAAAGAGGTTCTTCTGCAATGGGAGTTACTGATCAAGATGGATCAGTAACAGTGCCACTTAAAACTGCGCAAAAATTAATCTTAGGAATTAATCACCTGGCGCTGATTCGCTTGAAAGCTATTGATGAAAAATCAATTAAACCATTAAAGGCTAATATCGCTGCAACATTACGTGACCAACACGATATCGATAATCCTTCGGATGACGATTTTACCATACGAGACCAAGCAACTGCATTAGGACTGGTCGGCGATATAACGGATGTTCTTAGATATTTCTTGCTTGCGATCGGAATAATTTCTCTCATTGTAGGTGGGGTTGGCATTATGAATATAATGCTTATTGCTGTCAGTCAGAGAATTAGAGAAATTGGAGTCAGGAGAGCAGTTGGCGCGAAAAGAGCTGATATTTTAGTACAATTTATCGTGGAGTCAATAACAGTTTCTTTGGTGGGTGGAATTATTGGAATTATATTAGGAATTTCCATTGCTTTCTTGGCGGCTGTAATTATAAATTCAATGGGGTATAACTGGCAATTTTTATTGTCCCCATTTTCAATCATAACAGCTGTTTTGATTTCTCTCGGGATTGGTTTAATTTTCGGTGTATATCCAGCAACAAAAGCTTCAAAAATCAGTCCAATGGAAGCATTAAGATATGACTAGATTCTAAAAATGCGCACAATAGCAATGGCCATTAAGTTGGCTTGGAAAAATTTAACTACAAACCTAGCAAGAACAATGCTTTCATTGCTTGGGATTGTTATTGGTGTAATGGCAATTGTTTTTGTAATGTCGCTTGGAGAAGGAGTACGACGTTTTGTGATGTCACAAGTTGAAATGTTTGGAACTGATGTGATTAATATTGAAGTTAAGACTCCTAACACAGAGCACGCTTCTTCAGAAAACGCTTCTTCTCAGATAGGTGGTGCTCAAATCACTACCTTTAAAATTGGTGATGCTGAAAAAGTTGCAGAGCTTAAAAATGTGAGATCTTGGTATGCAGGTAGCTTTGGCCAAGACATTGTTAGTCGTGAGGGTAAAAATGAGACATCAATGATTTTTGGAATAACGGCGGGGATTGTTGATGTAGACAAGAATTTTGAACTTGAAAGCGGTGAGATGTTTACAAACGAAGACGATAGAAGTTTAAAGCAAGTTGTTGTTATAGGAGCAGGAGTCAAGGAAAAGCTGTTCGGAAATGAGGATGCGTTAGGAAAGAAAGTCAAAATTAATAATCAATCATATCGAGTTATTGGAATTTTGAAAGAGCGTGGAGGGGGAGGTTTCTTGGATTTTAACAAAATGATTTACATGCCTGCAAGAACTTTGCAAAAAAAAGTTCTTGGTACGGATTATATTTCCTTTGCAATCTTCGCTGTCAATGACTTATCCAAGATTGACCTTACTGTTTTAGAGATGGAGGATGTAATGCGTGATAGGCACGACATTGATGACCCAGATGATGATGATTTTGGAGTTATGAGTATTGCCGAAGCGATTGACATGGTTGGCACTATAATCAGCACTATGAATATCTTGCTTATTGCAATGACTTCAATTTCACTTATTGTTGGCGGAGTGGGAATCACAAATGTGATGTATGTTGCAGTTGCGGAACGAACTTTTGAAATAGGTCTTCGCAAATCTGTGGGTGCAAAAAGTTCAGACATCTTTAAGCAATTCCTTGCTGAAGCAACATTTCTGACTTTTGCCGGTGGTTTTTTGGGTGTTGTCTTCGGTTTTGGTTTTTCTAAACTAGCTCAAGCGATTGCTGAAAGTAAATTACCGGGAATTGCATTGGAATTTCCATTGACAATAGAAGCTGTAGTTTTAAGTTTGGTGTTTTCAATTATTACGGGACTGGTTTTTGGAATGAAGCCTGCAATAACAGCTTCAAGACTTTCTCCAATGGAGGCGATGAGAAAAGAATAGTAAACTCTAACTATATAATTTAAATAATTAAAAATAAATTGATTATGAAATTTAATGATGATATAAAACTTATAATTTCAGATGTAGATGAGACAATTGCTGCAGTTTACACCGAGGCTAGTGAGGGAATGATTATCGAACTAGAAAAACTTCTTAAGGAGGGACGGATCATTTTTATGATCACTGGTCATGGTCTCAAGGGCGTCCAAAAAAGAATAACGGATAAAATTGATAAAAGTTTAAGAAAAGGCGTCTTGATTGCGCATTGTAGTGGGACTGAAGTTCAAGGATTTGATCCCAACGGAGAGCTTCACGATGAACCATATTATGATAAGTATGAGAAAATTTTCTCTGAAGCACAAAAGAAACAATGGAGGAAAATCATTAAACAATTAATTTCAGAGTTTGGACTAAAAGTGTATCCAACTATGACAAAGCCAGTCTTCAGAGAGAAGAGTAAACTGAAGCCACTTTCAATCATGCTCGATGATAGGGGGCCTCAAATTACATTCGAAGTTGTTAATGCTACGGATTTATCAGAAGAACAGGCTGAAGGACTGGGAATGCAGATACCAAAAACTAATGGACAGTTAGACTTAAGAGCTTTAATTTCAAAAAGAGCAGACGAATTATTTACAGAAAATAACATCCCAGTTTCGGCTCGCTTAGCTGGAACGTTTGCGATAGACTTTGCAATTAAGGGTGTCTCTAAAAAAACTGCAGTAAAACACATTATTCACGACGAAGCAATTCTGAGTATGCTTGGCTTACCTAAGGATATCCTGAAGCATCCTAATTACCTAGAAGCTTGGGGGGATAAATTCTCTGTAATAAGAGGTGGCACGGATAGGCATATCAGTGAAGCATTGCCAAAAGAGGTAAGATCAATAACATTTAGGGATGAAAGTCCGGATGAATTTTTGAAGGGGTATAATACTGTTGTTTGGGATGGAAAAAGAAACCTGCATCATGGATTGTTGGAGTTTTTGAAAAATAGATAATTTTTTTCACGCAAAGGAGTTTTATTTGAAAAAAAGAAGTCTTTATGATATTCTCAAAAAGAGCTTAAAAATAAGATAAAAAAGCGAAGAATATAAACATATGGGAAAGAAAAAAGATAAAAAAAAGAAAGATGCGAAAGAGGAGATAGTGGAGCTAAGAAAAGCAAAAGAGCCGAAAAAAGACAAGCAGAAACAAGACAGGCTCACTCAAAAGAAGAAGCAAGAAAAGAGGGAGGAATCGGAAAAAATAAAAAATAAAGCCTCTGTCTTAAGGGAGTTTGCTAGGAAATTTCACTTTAAAAAAGTATTAATTCTGCTTATAGCAATACTAGTAACAATTTCAATAATTGTGCCAATTGGAATTTATTTCTATGGACCACTTGGAAAAATCACAAGACCGATTTTCAAGAAGATTCCATATCCAGTGGCTTTTGTTGGGGAGGAAAGGGAGTTGATTTCGACAAGAGAATTAATCCAAAACGTTGATGCTGTAAGAAAATTTTATGAAGACCAAGATCTAGCAAGTAAAGGTCTTCGAGTAGATTTCAATACCAAGGACGGTAAAATGAGACTAAAGGTAAAGGAGCGAGAAATTCTTGATAAGCAAGTAGAGGATAGGATTATTGAGCAATTAGCGAATAAGCATGGGATCAATATAACGATAGAAGATGCACAAGAAGAACTTGATAGAGCAGTTGCAATAGCTGGTAGTAAAAAAGCCGTAGAATTAAGATTGGCCTCATTGTATGGTTGGAAATTTGATGACTTAAGAGATAAAGTCATAGTTTATCAGATGTATACAAAAAGATTACTTGAGAAATATGCTGAAATTTCAAAAGAGCAAAGTGAATACCTTGAAATGGAAAAGGCAAAAACGGAATTGACTGAGGATGGTTCAAACTTTTCGGATATTGTAGAGAAATACTCAGAAGGCGAAAGCAAGAAAAGTAGCGGGGAGTTGGGATGGTTTCCATTGGACAAGATCAGTACGGAGGTTGCGATGGAAATAGGAGAGTATCAAAAGGGTCAAATCTCAGGAATAATTCCTAGTCGTTTAGGCTTTCATATAGTCCAACTTCAAGATTATCGAGAAATAGAGGAGATTGCAAAGAATGATGATGAATTTGATGATTTTAAAAAAGGCGATATAATAAAAAGGAGAGAAGTTAAGATTCGTCAAATATTCAAAAGAGGAATCAGTTTTGTTAAATGGATAGAAGAAGAGAAGCAGAAAACAAAAGTTTCAGTTTGGATGAAGGATTATCAATGGGATAAAGCTAGCGGACACATTCGTTTTGCTGATGAGGAGGCACGATTGATGGAGAAAAGAATAAAAAATAGATCAAAAGGTGATCCAAGTATCAAATAAAGAGGCAAATAACTTAGTAAAATAGTTTTTTATGAAAATTTCAATAGATGAAGAAAAATGCATAGGTTGTGGAACATGTGAGGTTATGTGTCCAGAATTTTTCAAGATGGAAGGAGATATTGCTAAGGTTGTCAATGAGCTTTGTGATAAAGAAAATATAAAAGAGACCATTGAAAGCTGCCCAGTTGGCGCAATTATTGGTCGAAATTAGAACATTTTAGTTTGTAGTTTTTGAATGCACAGAGTAAGTGTTTATATCTTTATAAAAAATAAAAAATAGCTAGGATGAGCGATAACTTAATAGAACAAGATCCTGATTTGATTATCAAAAAAACTGATGATGATATGATCATCAAAACAGAAAAGAAAAAAATTGACAGATTAAAGATGTCCATTATAGTTATCTGTGTTTTCATAAGTGCTTTCGTTGGTGGAGTTTCCGGTTTTTTAGCTAGTGAGCTTAGTACTGAGGGTATTAAGAGTATGCTTAGCAAACTCGAAAACAGGAAAGGTCCAATGAAGGAATTGTTACACTCATCCAATGGAATTGCCAACGAAGATCTTCCAAAAATAAGCGTCATAGAAGAAGAATCTGCCGTGATTGATGCAGTTGAAAAGTCTTCTCCAGCAGTTGTTAGCGTGATTGTTACAAAAGATGTTCCTAAGCTCAACAGTTATTTTTCAGACCCCTTCGCAAGTGATCCATTTTTTAGTCCGTTCGGATTCAAAAGTGCACCAAAAAGTGCACCAGAAACTGAGAAAAGAGAAGTTGGCGGTGGAACGGGCTTTATCTTAAGTGAAGATGGGTATATTGTTACAAACAGACATGTGGTTGATGACGATAAGGCAGATTATTCTGTTATCACAAATGATGGTGATAGATATGACGCTGTTGTTTTGGCAAGAGACACTGTTTTGGACATTGCTGTTATTAAGATTGAGGCAAGAAATTTAGCAACAATTAAATTGGGTGATTCAGATAAACTAAAGGCTGGACAAACAGTTATTGCAATTGGAAACTCTCTTGGTGAGTTCAGAAATACTGTTTCAAAAGGGATCATCTCCGGACTCAAGAGAAGTATAAGTGCTGGTAATGGGCGTGGACAATCCGAGATTTTAGAGGAAGTTATTCAGACTGATGCTGCTATCAATCCCGGAAATTCTGGAGGACCTATTGTTGATTTAAAGGGAAATGTTGTCGGTGTTAATGTTGCGATGGCGCAGGGCGCTGAGAATATTGGTTTTGCAATTCCAATTAATAATGTTAAGAGAATCTATCAAAGTGTAAAATCAACAGGGAGAATCATAAGACCATATATTGGTGTTAGATATATGGTTATAAATAAGGATCTTCAAGAAGTTAATAGTTTGAAATTTGACTACGGAGCAATTATTGTTAGAGGTGATCGCCCAAGCGACCTAGCAATTGTCCCGGGAAGCCCTGCTGACAAAGCTGGATTATCAGAAGGAGATATTATCTTAGAAATTAATGGCGAAAAAATAAAGAAAGAAACTGATCTTTCAAGGATGGTTCGGAATAAAAATGTTGGTGATGAGATAACTTTAAATGTTTGGAGTAAGAATTCAGAGAAGATTATTAAGGTAAAACTAGAGGAGGCTAAATAATAGAGTAAATTTTGCCATAGAAATCAAGTGAGTATGCGGAATCAGTATTTGTTAGTATCGGAGGGAACGAAATGGAAATATTAGAGAGATAGAATGATTGTTTTTTAGTAATTGAGATATTCAAAAGAGAATGCTATTCAAGCTTAACGCCTTTTTATTCAGTCTGATTTTTGTTACTGCGCTGGAAATTTCAATTTCTAATGAGTTATTGTTTTTTAAGGTGCTTATTTTTTTGGTTCTTTTTTCAGTTTTAGTTGTTTGGCCAATGACTGGAAAAATGCGCTTTTTAGCGATACCGTTTTTTTTAAGTCTAGGATCTTTGAGTTTATTGTATTTAATTGATGGGAAACTAGAAAGGCAAGTTTTTGTACTTTTAAGCGGAATTGTTTATTACTTAGCCTTACTTGGTGCATATCGCTTAAAGCTCTATGATTGTGATCAGACGGCTCAAGGCATGATTAATTTAGCAACCCTAGCAACTGGATTCTTTTGGTTCGTTTCAAATTATGGTTGGTATCTCAATTTTAGCATCAGCGCTTGGTCTTTAGTCGTAACCTTTATTGGCTCAGCATTTTTAATTGGTCTACCATCGCTTAAGATTGCATCCGAAGCTTCTCGGAAAATAAAAGAGCGCGTCAAAGATCGTCGAGGTAAATTCATAAGAAAAGAAAAAGAAAGTGATTTAGAGTTTTATGCGCAGCAAGACTATTTGAGGTTAATGATGTTGAATTTTATTATTTCATTGATTATGGGTCAAATAATTTGGGCGCTTGCTCTTTGGCCATTTGGATATTTAACAACTGGAGTTGTCGCACTGGTTATTTATTTCATTATGTGGGATATTATAAGAAGGTACATAAGGGGGTCTTTATCTAAAAGCTCCATTGTAACGAATGTGATTTTATCAGTGATAGCAGTTGGAAGTATTTTGTTTTCAGCGCAATGGACGCTTGTTGTGTAAAAATCACGTAATATATTATTAGTTTTGTGATTTTTTTATTTTTAAATTGATTAGCAAGTGAAGAATTTTATAAAAATTACTGCATTAGTTTTATTGATTGTTGTTTTGGGGGGACTTTCAGGCGTTTTTATGGATGGATTCCTGATGCCCTATCTTTCATCAAAAGATTCTTTTAATAAATGGTCTTTTTTCAAGAAGGTTAACAATAATGTTACTGTAATAAATAAAACAGAGCAAATTGTTGTGAAGGAGGATTTTTCAGTTGTTAAAACTGCGCAAAATGTCTTACCATCGGTCGTAAAGATTGTTTCTTATCCAGAAAATAGCAATAAAAAAACAGAAGGTTTTCAAGAGATTAAAACTAGCAAGGATCTTTCAAGGAGTATAAAAACTGGCCTTATAATAACAAATGATGGGTTGATAGCGAGTGTTAAAAAGAGAGATAGTAGGCAAAACCAGCCAGAAGAGATCTTAAGGTATAAAATCCTACTTTCAGATGACAGAGAATTTGATGCAGAGTTGATCTTTAGCGATGAGTATTCCGAGTTAGAATTTTTTAAAGCCAAACAAGAGAACCTCCCAACACCAACCTTTGGAAACTCGAGAGAATTGGAGTCGGGCGAGAAGGTCATCGTTATTGGAAATACCGGAGGAGAATATCAAAACAGCTTTTCCCTGGGAGTTGTGAACGAAATTGATGGGACCTTTACGCTACTAAATTCACAGCTCTCTTCTTCAGAGAAAATTGAGGGAGCAATCCTAACTGATGCAAAAATTGATGAAAAGAATATAGGTGGGCCAGTCCTTGACTTCAACGGAACTGTGGTTGGGATCGCTAATTCGATTGTAAAGGATGGTAAAACTGAAGGATTTATAATGCCAATAAATAAAATTAAAAGCACTATAGACAAGATAGTTAAAAGCAAGCAAGTAAAACGTGCTACTTTCGGTGTGTATTACCTATCTATTGATAAAGAGATTTCTTTGCTCAGCGATTTACCAGTTACCAAGGGTGCCTTGATATATTCCTTTTCTGGGCAACAGGGCTTGGCAGTCAGACGTGACTCCGCTGCTGATTTAGCTGGGATTATGATAAATGATATTATATTAAGCGTAAATGGAACAGAAATTACTATAGAAAAACCACTTGCTAACTTAATTTCAGAATTTAATCCAGGAGAAGTAATAAAATTAAAAATTCTTCGCGGAGAAGAAATGGAGATAGAAGTTATTTTGAAATAAATAAAGAGTATGAAAATTGTTTTTGATCTGGACCATACATTATTCAGAACGAATTTATTCAAGAATGATCTATTTGAGATATTGCAGAGTGCTGGCGCAGAATCTAGGATTATCCAAGAAACGTATCAGGAGCACTGTAAAAAAGAAGCTGGTGGAGCCTATGACTTCGAAGAACATTGCTTGAAAATCAAAAAGAAAACAGAAAAGTTTGAGGAGGAAGGTGCGAAAAGAATGTTTAAAAAATTTATCAAGAAAGCTGACTTTTCGAAATATATAGAAAATGAAACGTATGATTTCTTAACAAAACAGAAAAAAGTTGGGAATAAATTGATTTTATTGACAATGGGAGGAGACTTTATGCAAAAGGCAAAGGTTGAAAAAACTGGCCTCATTGATGTTTTTGATGAATTTATTGTGTGCAGGGATACTAAATTGAATAAACTTGAATCCTTGGCGCTTGAAAAGGGTGATCTGTTTGTCAATGACATTGTTTCGGAAACCCTAATGGTTAAGAAAAAATTCCCCTTTATAAATTATATTATCCTGGCTTTAAGCGATCCGATGTTGGAATTTCAAGATTATTCCAAACTTAAAACAATCCCAGTTATTACCTCGATAAGATCTCTGAAAATTCCATTAAAAACACAAAATTAAAAATCATAGCACAGTCTATGGTTTTTTTATTTTGAAAACAAGAAGACATTTGACTTTTTTGATTGTTTGTAGTATAAAGGAAAGTCATAATAAATCTGATATGATTTTTAAAAAGACTGTATTTAGGCAGAATATAGTCAAGAACACGATGAAAAACTTTACTTCGAAGGTAATAAGAAAATGGCAATTAATCTTGTATATATCACTTATGTTAAGTGCTGTTACATTTTTTGTTTCCACAGCAATAACTCCAAAGTATAGATCGGATATAACAATTCTAATTGTTCAGAAAAACACCGATATTTTAACAGCCTCTCAAAATGCCAAATACCTAAGTAGTGTATTCAATCAGATATTATATACAGAAACCTTTATGAAAGGTGTTTTAGAGACAGATATTGCTATTGAAAGGCGGTTTTCTCGGGATGCTAAAAAAAGGAAAAAAGAATGGAAAGATGAGATAAGAGCTGAAATAGTTGGAAACACAGGAATGCTTAAAATCTCAGTACTTGATCCAAAAAACGAAGATTCTTACAAAATAGCACTCGGTATTGCCAAGAACTTCAAAGAGAATAGCTCAGACTACTTTGGTCAAAGAAAAGAAGTAGAAACAAGGGTTATCGACGGACCAATAACGGCTTCGAAAGTCGCGTATCCTAATATAATACTTAATACAGCGATTGCTTTAATCGTGGGAGTTTTTGGTTCTTTATTGATTATTTATTTCTATGAAGATTTTGATCTAAAGCTCATAAAGCCTTCTAAGAAGGGTGATTTTTTTCCTGAAGACAAAAATATTGAACAACAAATAGGAGATCAACTAGCTCGACAACTAGAAAAGCGGAGTGATAAAGCGTCTTTGGAGTATCTTGAAAAACAAGATGCATTTGAGGTTCAAAGCAAAACTGAAACTCAAGGAACTAAGCTTGATTCGAAAAGTGAAACTACAAAGTTGATGGATGAGCTTGAGTATATTGAGATACCCGAAGAAGAAGATATTGTTGATTTTAAAGAAGAAAGCATCGAATTAGAGACCATTCCTGGAAAAAACTCAACAATAGAGAATAAAGTTTTTGAGAGAGAGGACTTAATAGAGATTCCTCAAGAAGAGGTTGGTGACAACAATTTTTGGGAGAATATGCGGGTAATAGACAAGCTTCCTCTTGCTGGAAAAGAAGAAAAAATTCTAGGAGATCCTCTATTAGCTGATTCGATGGTAGATATGAAAACATATCACAGAATAATTGAGGCAGGAGAAACTTTTAAGGGTTTCAAAAAACTCAAAGAAAAGGGTCAAATACAAGGAATTGAAGAGTTGGAGACTGGGGAAAATGTCTATAGCAAGAGTGCATATAAAGCACGTGAAGCTGAAATTGGAGGGAAGGAGCCAGAGAAAAAAGCAAAAACATCAACCACAAAACTCGAAAAAGAAGAGTTTTACGACAGTGGTGTCATTAAAGTAAAAGAAGTAAAAGAGAAAAACGAAGAAGACCAAATCAAAAAAATTCTAGCTGCTATTGATGAAGAAGCCCTACAGAAAGAACGCGAAGAAGCTGATAAAAAAGATTCTGGCGCAATAGAACTCACAAGCGTTGGACTTAATAAAATTTTGGAAAAGAAACAGGCAGAGCCCCAAGAAAACCCTGTTTTAGTTGAAAAAGTAAACGAAAAGACAACTAAAGATGAAACTCAAAGAAAAGAACAAAAAACTGAGTTAGTAATAAAAACTGAATCCCTTAATAAAGACTTTAAAGATAAACAAGTTGCCAAGCCAGAAACTGAAAAAGCAGGTAAGGTAATCGACTCAGAAGAGGATTTCGAACAAATTGCTGAAAGAAAGAAGGCAGATGAAAAGAGAGAGATTGAAAAGGTTCTAGCTCAAGAACCAAAAGGTATCTCCGAAGACTCTTTAGAGGAAAAGAAAAAACAGCCCAAGGAGATTAAAGAAATAGAGAAAGAAGTCGCCTTGGAAGACGAAATAGCTAAAATTGAAAGCATCGATTTTATCGGGAATTCCGATGATAGTCAAGGTGTTGATAAAAGTTTATCTCCGCAAGATCAACAAAAAGAAGAAGGTCCAGTAATAGAAGAGTCCAAGAAAGACAATATATTTTCTCGATTATACGGAAAGTCTATTTTTAGTGATAAGAAGTTTGAGGAACAAAAAGCTGAAAGAACAAGTCATCACATGGAAATGGATCCAGAAGAACTAGCGATGATGCGAAAAATGTTGCAAGCAGAAGGTAAGAGTGAGGAAGCTTTCGTTATTGAGAATGGTCTTGATCCTAAACAAAAACAGGACTCATTAGAGAGTGATTTAAAAAAAGAGGCAGTTGAAGCAGAGAAGAAACAAGCAAGTGAGAGCACCAGCCCAAAAAACCACTTTACTAATCCGGTAAAAGAGTCAGTAAAAAAACTTGAAACTAATGATATGCCAAGGAAGTCAGGTAGAAAAGCCCAAGCCCCTGATGGATTGCCTGTTTTTATGGACCAAGAAAATAACCAAGATTTATTTGTTAAGAAGCTTACGGAAGAAAAGACACTGCTTAAAAGTGAGGAATCTAAAGAAAATAAAGATATTGCTGAAAGGGAAGTAGATCCCAAAAAAGAAGTTTCAGAGGAGGAAATAAAAGAAAAATTAAACAAACTATTACAAGGAGATCTTTAATCTAGAATTCTAAGGCGGTGAGACAAAGATTCAAAGCATTGACAAAAGTATCTTTATGTATTATTATATAGTATTAAATTACCTACGGGATATTTCTAAAAACAGCTAAAACGATGGATTTAAAATTTATTATAAGTAAGAGACAGACAATTATAGTGATATCACTGGTTTTTTTGCTTGTAGCAACTATTTTTACCCTCTTACAACCTGTTAGGTATAGTGCTAAATCAAAAGTCTTAGTCATACCAAAGTTTAATAGAGATGTTGATCCATATGCGATTGCAAGATCTAGGACATATATAAGTGAAATTCTGGCAGAAGTTATTACAACATATTCTTTTTATGATGAGGTTGCAAAAGAAGAGTTTGGCGTTAATAGGGGGTATTTTGAAAAAAAACCAGAAATTGATCAGGTCGCAAAAAAATGGAAAAGCGTTGTCAGTGCTTCAAGCGCTGGTGATTCTGGCATGATTGAAATAACAGTGAAGCATTCTAATATGAAACAAGCTGAAAATATTTCGGTTAGAATCTTTAAAGTTCTTAAAAACAGACATACAAGATTTCATAGTGGTGAAAATGTAAGATTGAAAATCGTAGATTCTTCAATCATTGGCTTGACGTCTCCAAATACAAAGCTTAACTTTACAATCGCTTTTATAGCAGGGCTCGGGACAGCAATTGCTTATATTGTTATTTTTCCAGCACCTGAAAATGATTTGAATATTTTCAAGAAAAAAAAGAGCAATTTATTGGAAATTAAAACAATGAAAGAACTTGACAAATAATTACAATCGTGCTATGTTGTGATAACGAGTAAGATTGACCTTCAAGATTATTCGTTGCATAGTAAATTATTGAAAATGAATTGATATTAATTTTGCGTCCGAAAGAGACTAAAAAAATTTCGGATGCAGAAACGGTTATCGTTTCAAAGTACTCTCAAATTTTTATAATCTCAAATATTCTGACGAAAGGAAGAATAAAAAGGAGGAACCAAAGGGACGCAGAAGATTGTTTTACAACTAAGTCGGTAGCAGGATTTTCCAGCTATCAAAACATTATTTTCCAAACAAGGAGAAAGAAACAATGAAAAAGCTCTTCGTAACACTCGCAATGACACTTTCGATCATGATGACTTTCGGAACAATTGCCATGGCAGATTGCCCGGATAATTGTCCCGAACCCGAACCAATCACCTCATTTGAATGCCCTGATGGCGAATGTAATGGTGGATTTGTTAACGGTTTCAATGATGGATCTCTCTGGGGAGAGACCAATATTGATAGTCTCAATCAGGTTTGGGGCGAAGGATGCACCAGTCTGGAAATTGGAACTCTCGCCGGCGCACCAACTATTGGAACAGCGGCGATCACTAATGTTGCATCCCAGAGCTTGGAAATCCTAAAGGAACGTGCTGACGGAACTGGCGGAATTAAAATTCAGGATGTTACCACTGCAAGCCTTGATACACTGGCTGAGAACGGTGGCCTTGAAGGCGGTCGTGTATTTTCAGACAATCATATGAGAGCCAATCTCACTGCTGACACCTGGGACACAGGTCTCACTGCAAATATGCAAACTGGAATTAATATGGCGGGTCTGGTATGTGCAACGCCTGGAACTATTGGGTCTCTCGACTCGCAGGTGCTGAACAATTCATATCAGACAACCGACAATGGCGCGGGTATAATGACAACACAACAGAGTCAGATGCTCGGAACCTTAAAGATTAATGTGAATCCTGCACCATAATATTTGCCGGCATTTATGCCAAGATTATAAAAGTGGTCATTTGACCAAAGAAACCTGGAATAGTGAACTTTACTATTCCAGGTTTTCTCTTGACAAAACTCTAAAAAAAGAGTATAATAGGAAATCAAGATTAATATTTAAACAAGATAAGAGAATTTGAGTCAGTCAAGTTAGTCAAAGAACTTTCATAGCAGTGAATAACCCAATTTATCACTTATTACATTCGTGCAATAAGTGATGAACAGTTTATTTAACAGTAGCTTGTCAATTTAATAGCAAACAAATAGTTGCGCACTAAATGTGTGTAACAAAACCACAAGGAGAAACGGTTATGAAGAAAAGAATGGGAAAGATTGTTGTTTTGATGGTAATGGCGATTTCGTTGGCATTTGCCTCGATTTCTTTTGCAGAAGACAATGGAGCCTCACAGGTTGAGGTTGAAGTTGGTCAGGAAAATGAGATTAATGTCACTGTATTAAACGGTGGCGGTGGAGATGGTAAAGATAAGTATATGGGCAGCGCCTATATGCCAGCATTCGAAGGAATGTTTCCTGGAACACCAAATATTCCTGTAACAAAAGGTAGTCTCTGGAGCTTAAAAGACTCCAAAAGAGTTTACTTGGCGTTACCTAATGTTATCACGAGAGAAATGATCCCGGTTTATTTCGGGAATAAATCTAAGCTCGTTGAAGACAAGTATGAGAAAAAGAAATTAATTGATGGTTTTTCGAAAGCAAGGAAGATGTTGATGAGAACTGCCAATGTGGTTGTGCTCTATGACCTTCCAGCAACAAACGCTGTTCGTCCCTATGCTAAATATCCAGATGCTCGCGCAATAAAGGGCACTGACTATTTGGCAATGGGCAGTATCACCTTCCAAACTCGTGAAGGGTTTAAGAAATGGTACAAAAGCTTGAAGCTTGAAAACATTTCCTCGGATGATTTAGGGATGATGATTTCAGAAGCAGCCATGAAACTCGGAGCGAATTTCTTCGTTCCAACTGGTGAAGGTGCTGAAGTTCTTTTTGGCACAGAAGCAAAAGGCGCGAACATTGGAGCCTTGCTTGCAGGTGCACTCAGCCTTTCAGGTAGCAGTGCTTTGCCACTTGGTGGTAGCATTGGTTCTGCATTCAGTGGAACTAGTGGAAGTAATGGACTTAAGGCTAACCCCTTTCTTTCCGTTGCGCTTGTTAAAGTCATAGACTTCAAGAAAACGTTTCTTGCTCTAAGCTCTACAGAAAAGCAAAAAGTTGTTGCTGATAAAGCAAAAATCGTTCAACCAGAGCCTAAGGAAAAAGTTTCTGTTATTAGTAAACTCAAGAGAGACGAGTATTTAACTCTCGCGATGTGCGCAAATGCAGTACCTGATCCGAATGGTGTAACAAGATTGCAAGTAGCTGAAGTTGAATTAGAAAAGTATCTTTCTTCTGAAAGAACTGATTTGGAAGCACTGAGTGTTTTCCAGGCTCATTTAAACCAGGCTACCAGAGACAACGTTAAGGGCGAAAAACTTGAAATGGCTCAGTTAGGCATTGCATTAGCATGGTTTGAAAGAGCTAATGTTGTCAAGCGCGCCAGAGATAAGCAATTGATTTCTGATGCGGAATTTTCCAAAGCATATTTCGACAACCTTTCTAAGGTTGAAGGAGCAATGCAAAGGCACCATATCAATAATCTCGTAAGTCTTGAAGCGTATAGTTCGAAACTGAAAGCGGCTAACCTACGGTAACACATTTACCGAACTCCCATTTAAGATTTGATTTAGATGGGAGGGAGATTCAACAATCATAAGAATCAGCAATTTCCCATAAGGGAAAGGAGAATAGAAACAATGGAAAAAAAGAATGTTGTTTATTCAGTTATAATGGCAATTGCGGTGATGTTTCTTTGGACGACTGCAGCTTTCGCTGATACATCTCTTGAAGATATTCAGAAGAAGCTTGCGGCGGCAAAAGAGATATCCGAAGTCACTACTTTGGCAGATGTCCGGGCTAAATTGAAAGCAGCCAGGAATGCCAACGAACTTCAAAGGATTAAAAACATTTCAAAGAATTTTGGAACAACCGATCTTCACGCTCTGAAATTGACCAATGACTCCTCGGGTGACACCATCGGCGATATTGCCAATGTAGTTTCCGGGGCTGGTCTTAGAAAAATTCGCCAAATTGTTGCCGGTAATGGGCTGACAATGGAAGCTTGTAAAAGTCTCAAACCGGGGTTTGTGTTTTACATTCCCACAAAGATGATCGCAAAGGACCTAATTCTCAATGCTTTTGAAGTTGCAAAGCTTCAAAAGAGATTAAGAGTTGCGGAAAAATCCAATAAGATCCTCAAAGGCAAGTTGAGAAAAAGGCAAGTTGAAGTTACGAAACTTTCCGAAGAATTGGCAAATGTAAGAGAAGATCTTACATCTTCCAGTCAGATCATTACTGCTCTGAACGGAAAAGTCACCAAGTTGAAAGGCGTGATTGAGGATCGAAATACTCGCATCGGCAACCTCGAAGGAAAATTAGTTGTTGCCAATGAGACAATCGTCGAGCAGAAAGAGAAGCTTACAGCAATGGAGGCTTTAGGAAAAACTTTAGAAGGAAGTATTGACTACCTTAAGGGTTTTCTGTACCTTCTGGGTGGTGTTATAGTTATTATCGTTCTTTTCCTGATCGTTAAAGCTCTATTCTTCAGAAAAAAAGAGAAACAAGAGAAACCGATTGAGGCTGAAGAACACGAAGAAGAGGTCCTTGAGACAGATTCTCAGGAAATATCCCCGGAGAACACCAATGCTGGTGCACTCAATGGAGATCAAGGGAAAAACAGTGAAAAGGATACTGACAACTAAAGTCCCTTCGTCTGATAACTGTGAGATAGCAATCATAAAACTCGTGCTTATGCACAAATTTGTTTTTTGCTCCACAAATATCAGGCTGAGTCTGACTAAGAAAAAAGTTAGACGATGTCTGACGAAAGTAAAATCAACTGTTCAAGAGAACAGCAAAGAGGCAATGTTATATTATAACATTGCCTCTTTAAACTTTATTTGAAAATATTTTACCAAGGGGTCGTGGAGGTTTTCAAGAGCGGCTTCCTATTGACTAATAGCTAGAAAATTGATATACCTATAAGTTGAATAATTTATATGTATATCAATTTTTTGAAAGAATATCAAGTCAAAAAAGTTAAAAAACTTGAGAAATTGCAACTTGAAGAGTGGCAAAGATTGTGGGATGAAACAGATGATGTGCATTTTTTCAATTCTCCGACATACTTTATGTCTTTTTTGGAGACTGCTTCTCTGGAAGAATATATAGTCTTTTTTTGTTATAGAAAAAAAGAGTTAGTTGCCGTACTTCCACTTGTCTGGGGTAGAAAGTTTGCAGTCAAGGTGTTGATGTGCGCAGATAACTTTGGCGGTTCAATTGATCGTTCATCTTTGTGTTTAAAGGTTGGTGACCCAAGAATCTTGGAGACGATAATAAAGAGTGTTACGGAAGAAGAAAATCTTTTTTTAGCAGAAATAGAAGCAAGACATTTGAATTTATTTATGTCTGGCGATAAAAGTATCATTAAGAACTGTTCTTTTGAGTTTTCTTGCAAAAGTCCAAGATTAGTTCTCGGGAGAGACCTTTTTGAAAATATGAGTAAAAAAACAAAAAAGAAATTCAAAAAGAAGCTCACCAAATCAGAACCTTTAGTTGAATTTGAATTTCATAGAAAAAGCGAAACTGCTGATTTTGAAAAAATGATTGCAATTGAGGATAAAAGCTGGAAAGGAAAGAAAAAAATATCCCTCTTTGGGAGAGAGATCACAAGGAAAGTCTATGCTTCTTGGATAAAAAACAACAATGAAAATGTAGGAATAGCTTTTTTAAAGAAAGATGATCAAGAGATCGCATATCTTTTTGGTATTTTTTCCAAAGAAACTTTCCTGATTACAAACTCTGCCTTTGTTTCTGAATTTGGAAAAATAACACCAGGAAATATTCTAGTCTTTCACACCTTGCGACATTTGCAGAGCCTGGGAATTAGATTGGTTGATTTTTCTGTTGGTGATAGTCGTTGGAAACGTGAGTTTGGGAATCAACTTCTGAAACAATATAACTTCTATTTTTCAAAAAGTAAGGCGGTTTGTTTGCTGTGGAGGGTGCTATTGTTTTGCAAAAGAACGGTTAAAAGAGCGCTCAAAAGTAAGTGCTAATTTATAAGCATAGGCATCACTTTTTGCGGATAATCGCCATGATTCCACCAGCTTGAGCCCAAAATGACCATTGAAGGGCAGTAGCTTTTAAAACATTATCTCCAAAACTAGCCGCGTATAGACCAAGCGCAAAACAAAGAAAGATTAAAACCAGAAAACTTAAATTACTGGTTTTTTTTGATCTTATCTCGGACAGGAAATAAGAGAATAATATTTTTGATAGTGATGCAAAAATTGCTACAAAAGCAAGAAGACCAACGATTCCATTTTCCAATAATATTTTTAAAAAATCATTATGTGGCGCAGGTGAGCCAAGTTGTAAACCACGTCTTTCCTGTATTAGTTCTTCAGCAACCCCAGTCCCATGACCCAAGAGAGGCGCCTCTTTTGCATAAACAATAGCATCTTGCCATAGATTGAATCTCCAAGATATCGAACTGTATGGCGAGAGTGTAGTGATTGAATTAACTCTGTCCTTAACTGGTTCGGCTATCATATATAAAGCAAAAAATATTACAACAAAAAAGACTAGTAGTTTGTGCAATTTTAAAAAGCCAGCACTAAGAATCATAA
This sequence comes from bacterium, assembly GCA_018675685.1. Lineage (GTDB taxonomy): Bacteria > Patescibacteriota > Minisyncoccia > Moranbacterales > DUUL01 > UBA2772. The sequence continues at coordinate 9,640 of JABGXP010000019.1, read as the reverse complement.
ATACAAAAAGAATCCAAGCACCACGAGTGTATGTTTGTGCAAGAAAAAAAGTAAAAACTAAAAGGAGTAACCCATAGAACCATTTTCGGGAACTTTTCTTGGAAACAAGAAACATTACTAAAGAAAGAGCAATTGAAAATGTTAATGAAAAAGCGAAGAGGTTAGGGTGAGCAAATGTTCCAAAAAGTCGATTAGGCACGTCTTGATATGACAATGTTAAGCCCGAATCGGTAATTAATTGATAAAGAGCAACTAAAAGTGGAATCATGGTTGAAATAAGAATCACTTTTGCTATTTGAAAAGCATCTTTTTTGGTTCTAGTTACAATAAACCCAAGAATAAAAAATGAAAATATCGTCAGCATCCTGATTAATTCAGAGATACTCGTGGTTTTGTTGAATGAGATTGCAGTTCCTAAGATTAAAATTAAAGTAAATCCTAGCCAATACTTCAACAAAGGAGCCTTTTTGAGCAATGCCATGTTACTAGGAATCCTAAGAAGCGTTGTGGATATAATCATCACCCCCAAAAGAGACGCAAGATTAATTGAGATTTTTCCAACTTCGAAAAGAGGCATTTCTGATGAAAAATCCAAGATTGGGCGTAGGATTAAAAAAAGGAAAAACCCCCATCTTAAATTAATCTGGAGAATTATAAATGCAAAAAAAGTTAAAAATAAAAGGCTAGTGAGTAAGAACGATAGATTTAAAAAGGGTAATATCACTACAAAAAGTGTAACCAAAAATATTATTAATGTTGCTCCTATTTGGTCTTTTTGATGCATATTCATTGACATAGTGACTTCGTTGTGCTATTTTAAATAGCTTTATATATATTTAAAGCGTGGCAACATCTTGTTGAAAACGAGAGAGTAGATTAGACTCTGAGTCTAGGAAAGGACAGTCTAGCACAGTCGTATATTCAAATCAAGAAGTTGCGCTTTAAGAGAGAGCAATAATTTATTATCGAGAAAACTTGTGAAGGTTTTAATGGTGAATAACAATTTTTTTCTTCGTGGTGGTGCTGAACGGGCATTCTTTGACTCGATCAATATCCTGGAAGAAGCAGGTCATGAAGTAGCTCATTTTTCAACAAAAACAAATGCAGATCATAGTTCACCTTGGAGAAAATATTTTGTGAAGTATTATGAGTTGAGTGATTCAGCAAGATTTGGGTCAATAGAGAAAATGAGAATTGTTGGAAGAATTTGGTATAACTTTGAAACCCGCCTTAAACTAAGAAGGTTATTATCTGATTTCAAGCCGGATGTTGCACACTTACATAACATCTTCCATCATTTAAGCCCATCCGTAATTGATGAATTGAAAAAACAGAAAATACCAATTGTTTGGACTTTGCATGACTATAAAGTTGTTAGCCCTAGCTATAACCTGAGTGTTCGTGGCAAGATTTGGGAAAAAAATAGCAAAGGAAGAATACACAAATGTATCACTGATAAATGTGTATACAACTCATATTTAAAAAGCACAGTTTGTGTTATAGAATCATTATTGCATAAATTGCTAGGAACCTTCAATAAGGTAGATTACTTTATCTCGCCAAGCGATTTTTTGATTGATAAATATCAAGAATTTGGTTTTTGTCAAAACATTGAAAAAGTAGTAAATCCTGTTTTGGTCGGTGCTGCCAACTTTGAGATAGAGCCTTGGAAATTGGGGATCGGTGATTATAAGAATGGCTTTATTTTATACTTTGGAAGACTTTCGACTGAGAAGGGCCTAAGTGATTTAATAGAAGCTTATGCCAAAATAAAAACAAATATCCCATTACTTATTGCTGGAGATGGACCAGAAAAAGAACATCTAGTTTTGCTGGCAAGAAAATTGAACGTAAGTGGCAGTGTTAAATTTTTAGGAAGACTGGAGAAGGAGAAGCTATTTCAAATCATTGCTCGTGCCAATTTCACAGTGACTCCCTCTAGATGCTATGAAAATGCCCCATACGGACTATTAGAATCCATGGCGCTAGGAAAGACTGTAATATCTTCTGATTTGGGAGGCGCACGAGAGATTGTTAAAAGAAGCAATGCAGGTCTTCTTTTCACAGCGGGGGATGTTAATCAACTGAAGGCAAAAATGGAATATGCGATTCAAAATAAAGAAGAGATGTTTGAAAAAGGGTTGCTAGGGAAGTTATTTATTGAGAAGCACTACAGTAAAGATGTTTTCTATAAAAGGATAATGGAAATATATCAGAATCTGACACAAGGAAATGTGGCATAGAAAAGATTAACAGGAGGAATAAAACAAGAATAGTTAACAGATAAATAGAGGAAGAGATATGAAAGTAGCATTTATTGGGCAAAAAGGCATACCGACACTACAAGGGGGAGTCGAAAGACATGTTGAGGAACTATCGGTTCGCTTGGCTTCACGGGGCATTGAAGCAATTGCCTATACAAGACCACAATATGTGGATGAAAAATTGAAAAAATATAAAGGAGTAAGCTTAATTAGTTTGCCAACTATTGCGTCAAAACATCTTGATGCGCTTGCACACACTTTTTTGGCTTGCCTTGATGTTAGGAAACACAAAGTGGACGTGATTCATTTTCACTCGATTGGTCCATCTCTTTTGATTTGGTTAGCTAAAATTTTAAACCCGAGAACTCCGATCGTAGCAACATTTCATTCTCAATGTTATCGACATAAAAAATGGGGATCCTTTGCTACAGTATCCCTGAAATTAGGTGAAGCAAGTTGTTGTCTGATGTCAGATCATCTAATTGTCATTTCCAGGAATTTAAAGAAAATAGTTTTGAAAAAATATAGAATAAGTGGGGAATATATTCCTAATGGAGTTCCGGAATATAAAAAGATTGAATTAAAAAATGCTGGGAAATGGGGAATTAAGGAGAACGATTTTTTTCTCTCCGTTGGAAGACTAGTGGAAAGCAAGGGTGTTCATTATTTAATTGAGGCATTTAATCGCTTGAAAACTGACAAGAAGCTTGTGATTGCTGGAGATGAATTACATCCAGATGGGTATGAGAAAATGTTGAGAAAAATGGCAGCAAAAAATCCAAATATTATTTTTACAGGCAACCTAGACGGGAATAGTAGGGAGTTGGCAGAACTTTTCTCTAATGCATATCTTTTCGTGCAACCCTCAGAAATTGAAGGTTTGTCGATTGCATTGTTAGAAGCAATGTCATATGAAACAGCAACATTGGTTTCAGATATTCCAGAAAACCTGGAAGCTATCGCCAATGCAGGATTTTCTTTTGAAAATAGAAATGTTGATGATTTGACAGAGCAACTAAAAATGCTATTAGATAATCCAAAAGAAGTTTACGAAAAAGCCAAAGAAGGAAAAGAAAGAGTATCCAAGTGCTACAGTTGGGATGTTATCTCAAAGGGTGTTTTGGATGTATATAAAAAAGCGAAAGAAGAACATTTGGGATATGGTAAGTTTTTTCCTAGAATAAAATATGCAAAAAGAGTTTTAAAAAAATTTCTCTAAAATTCAAATGAAGATCATTATAAGAAAATTTAAGGAATATTTCTGGAAAGAGCAGTGGAACATTGCTATTTTTCGTGGAAAAATTTCCGATTTCGTAGAAGGCAAAATAAAAGAGAAAGATTTAAACTGGCTATTCTCAGACTACAAGAATAGTTTTTGTGCTGACCCTTTTTTGATCGAAAAAAATGGTTCAACTTTTCTTTTCTTTGAAGAATTTGAATATAAAAAACAAAAAGGCCGTATTATGGTCTCAGAGATTCTTGAGGATGAAAGTGGAGCGATCTTTGCCTCAGAAGCTAAAGTGGCGCTTGATCATGATAATCACATCTCTTACCCTTTCGTTTTCTCCTATGATGGTAAAATCTTCATGCTTCCTGAGACTTCAAGTAAGAAGGAAGTTGCACTCTATCGAGCAACTAATTTTCCCCTGGAATGGAAAAAGGAAAAAGTTCTAATCAATAATTTTGCCGGAATTGATGCAACACTACATTTCTCAAAGGACAGATGGTGGATTTTCTGCTCAGATGATAAACTCGGTTGTAATGAGAACCTTTGCATTTTCCATGCCAAGGACTTGTTTGGAAAATGGAAGGCATTCACACAAAATCCAGTAAAGTCAGATATTCGAAATTCTCGCATGGCTGGACCTTTGTTTTTTTGGAAGAAGCAACTGATTCGACCAGCCCAGAATTGTGAGGGAACTTATGGAAAAGAAATTATATTAAACAAAGTTGAGAGTCTTTCGATTAAAGATTTCAAAGAGGAGTCCATCGCTACATTTGCAACAAATAAAAAATCAGAATATGGCGAAGGGATGCATACAATTTCTGCAAGTGAAAAATTTGTGGCAATTGATGCAAAAAAATTCTTAGGAATTAGAAAATTTTTAGATCCCTGGAATTCAAAAAGAAAAGCACTTAAAAGCAAAATGCGACAAGTGTTCCAAAAAAATGTCTAAATTGGTATAATATGAGAAAGATAAAAACATTCGTTAAATGAAAAACAAGAGAAATAAAACTATTTTTAAAAAAATAGTTAAAATTGCCGAAGCTTTTCTTTCGTGGTTAAAAAGGAATCACAATAAATTTCTTCTTATTTTTGCTTTCGTGGTGATTGCAAATGTTGTTTTTTTAATAACTTTTCGTGGGTATATAGCAGTCTCGACTTTTACAACAGCAAGTAAGGGTTATCTCGAAAGCAAGATCAGAAACGAGAATGTCGATCACTTTGTGGCAACAAGAAAAGTTATTAAAAGTGTCGATGCTAGCTTGAAGAATATCGAAGAGGAAAGTGCTTGGCCAAAGAAAAATGTCTGGTTGCAAGGAGAAGAAAGAATTAATTTGATATCACAACTTCAAAGATTGGACGAGATTTCCTATGATTTGCAGTGGGTTGCAGACGAATATTTCTCAGACTATTCGATTCAATACTATCCATATTCAACGGGAACATTGGCGAGTTATATCTATGAAACAAGGCATCTAAAGAAATCAATTGATCGATTTGTGCGTGTAGCAGAAATTGCTATTCTGTTAGATTCTTTTGATAAAAGACAAATCGAAGTCATCGAAGAAGAATTAAATGAAGTAAAGGCATATTTAGAAAATCTAATAGAAATAGAAAAAGATTTAGACTTGCTTAACCATAGTGGTTGTGATAAAAAAGGAATACATATTTAAGATATTTTTCAAAAACAAAATAAAATAATGAAAATAGGAATCAATGGATCCTTCATTCGCAAGCAGGATTCTGGAATTGGGCAAGTTTGTGCAAATTTCTTGAGAGTTCTGAGGGAGGAGCTGGAAAAAGAGAAGACTGTTTTTGGGGAGGTCGAATTTGTTGTTTATTTGGAGAAAGAGGCTGCTTTTGAGGGAATAGACAATTTTAAAAAATGCATTATTGACTCTTTCTATAAAAGAGATGATTTGGTTCGTAAGATTCTTTGGGAAAAAATATTATTACCACGGCAAGTAGAAAAAGACAGATGTGATGTTTTGTTTTCTTTGTATCAATCTCCAACGGTTCTCAAAAACACAAAACATGTAATGCTTGTACATGACACTGTTTGGAAGATATTTCCGCAATACTTAAACAATCTTCGTAAAAAACTTTACTATAGTTTGGTTGGAAAAGGTATTCAAAGTGCCGACGAAATTATCACAATTTCTCAAAATTCAAAAAATGATATAGTGAAATTCTTTCAGACGAAAGATGATAGCATTTCTGTTATTCCCATTGATTGTGATCGGATCTTTCACAAAAAAATTCCCGAAAAAGAAAAGACGGAAATTTTAAATAAATTTAAACTCAAAGAAGAAGAATACATCTTTTATGTGGGTGGTTTTGATGTCAGAAAAAATGTTGATGCACTTCTTCGGGCGTATGGAATCCTGTACACTAGGCATAACCAGAAAATGGAAATCCCACGATTAATTTTAGCGGGATCTTTTCATTCAAATCTAATCCCATTAGTTGTTGATGTCCCAGGAATTGCTGAAGAGGTAATGAGGAAAAATGGAATTCCTCGCGGGTATATTGAGTCAATTGGTTTTGTTCCGCAGAAGGAGTTGCCTGCTATTTATGCTGGTGCGAAACTGTTCTGTTACCCATCGCTATACGAAGGTTTTGGTTTGCCAGTTCTGGAAGCAATGAGTGTTGGTTGTCCTGTTGTGGCATCTAATGTCTCCTCTATTCCCGAGATTGCAGATGAAAGCGAGATTGTTTTGGTTGATCCAGAAAATGATGAAAAAATTGCGGAAGGGATGTTGGAATTTATTATTTCGAATGAGCTTGCTAAAGAGAGAGTTCAAAATGCAAAAAATAAAGCAAAGAAATTTGGATGGAAGAAGTTTACAAAAAAGACGATGAAATTATTAACAAAAGCTTAGCATGAACTTTAAACAGTATTTATCCACTTTAACCACGGGTTTTCTAATAAGCTCAACTCTTATAATCTGGAGTACTTTTTTTAAAGGCGAAATAAGCCTTTGGTTTTTTGCAATTTTGCTTACCAGCACTCTTTATCTGTGTTTTAAGTTTCCAAAAAGAAGCTTTCTAGTTTTTATAATGCTTATTCCTCTTGAGAACATCATTATTACACCAGAACAATTAGCATTTAACCTGCGCCCCTTCCAATTAGTGGGTGCGATACTTGCTCTTGTGATAGCAATTAAGGGTTATAAGAAAAATCCAACATTTAACCTTCTGAGTATCAAAAAGATCTGTTTATATTGCAGAATTTTTAACAAGAAGAGTTGTGAGCTGATTCCAGCTCAGAAAGCTTTCAACTCGCTTGATCGACTCGTCCTCATCTTTCCCTTTTTCGCATTTTTGGCAGTGGTTAATTCACCACTCAAAACAATCTCTTTGAAATTAGCAATTATCTTGTTTTCATTTATTGTTTTGTATTGGCTGATTCGAAATTTCACACAAAGCAAGAACTCAATTATCGAAACATTGCTCTTTTTTGTATTTGGCTCAGTCCCTGTGATTTTCTGGAGTTTCTATCAAGCGATAGCAAAAATGCTAAATTGGCAAGACTTCCAAGTTTTTACAGCAAGAGTCAATGGGACTTTTATGGAACCTGACTGGTTGGGAGTGTATATAACACTGATGATAGCAACGCTACTTTGGTTTCGCCAAATGGCAAAACCAGACAAAAGTAAACTTATGGTTGCAGGCTTCGGTGTGTCGCGCATCTTTGGTTTTTTTGTGAATTTATATTTCATTGTAGCTTTTTCTGTCTTATTGCTAACAGTTTCGAGGAGCGCTTGGCTTGGCGTTTTTGTGGTGTTTGTTATTTACATCACTCTTTTGCTTATAGATAGCATTTTCCATAAGATATTTTCGTTAAAAGAGACCTTCAAAAATATATTGGTCATTGGTTTTTTAAGCATGATTGCTGTTTTGGTGATCAGTCTCTCAGGTCTCTCAACTTTTCATTTTGGGAATCGCGCTGCAAGTTCAATTAGTGGAAAGCAGTTAATCACAATTAGTTGCCAAAAAAACAACGAATTACCAAGCGAGATTTTGAAGATGGAAGAATTGGAAATTTTCGGTTGTCGACACATTGATTTGGAAGATATTCAAAAAGAAAAGGACAATAAAATGTTTGTGACAACAATCATGCGCTCTGATCCAAACGTTGATATCAGAAAAGACATCTACAAAAAGACATTTATAGAAATCAAAGAACATCCACTATTGGGGCAGGGACTAGGGAGTACAGCTTCATTTTTGGGGGAAGATGATCATGGTAGTGGTTTGAACACCTCTAATATTGTTTTGGAAATTTTTCTCTCAATGGGAGCTATCGCAACTTTGATAGCAGTCTATATCGTCGGATATTTAATATTCTGGTCAATTTCGAGGGTTCACAAGAATAAACAGCATATATTCTCTTCGTTTGTATTGCTTTCTGGGGTTGCTATTGTTGTGCCAAACATGTTCAACTCAGGACTTCTGATGGGAATGTTTTGGTTTTATTTAGCAATCGTAATTTCAATTTATCAGGCAGTGGTTTATCAAAAAAAGAGCAATTAAAGTCTTATTACTATTGCTTTTTTAAACTAATCATGTATACTTTATTTTGTTATCAAATGGTTGTTTCTGAAAACTAAATAGACATTATGGGGGCGTAGCTCAGCTGGTTAGAGCGATTGCCTGTCACGCAATAGGTCGCCGGTTCGAGTCCGGTCGTCCCCGCCAAGTGAACGAATTTTGTAAAGAAGCCTTTTCTATAAAGGGCTTTTTTGCTTTTATAAGCAATTTCTGCTCATTTAGATAGGCGTTCGAGCCAAATATAATTTGGAAAATTCTTTTTCTGTTATCTCTCTTATCTTCAATCCATTTTTTTTCACAGTTTGCTGCAAAATCAAAGAATTCCTCACATTGTTCGAGCCAACTTTCCGAATTACGCTCTGCGTCAGAAGTTTTCTCTTGATAGGTTTCTTTTTCTGATAGAAGGGATTTCTTTTGAGCAAGATATTCCTCATCATTGAGAAGTTCCCCGTTTATATTGGCGGGGGAGATTTTCATTTTTAATAACTGAGCTAATTGTCCTTCTATCACAGCAAGATTCTTTCTTTGTTTTGAAAGAATTGATTCTAACTGTCTTTGTTCGTTTTCATTGTTTTTGTTCAGTGTTTTTAATGCCCATTTAACAAACTTTTCTGGAATAACATAATCTTTAAGCTTATTTTGAATTTGTTTTTCAAGTTTATCTTCTCGAATATAAGGTTGAGAGCACTTAACTTTTAACCCTTTCTTTTTTTTGGTGCAACGATAATAAGTCTTACCCTTTTGGATTTCTGCTGTAATCATCCCACCGCACTCCTTGCAACGAATAATACCAGTGTATTTATGAAAATGAACTTGCTTCCTTGGTTTTGATTTGTTGTTTAATACATCTTGAACGGAATCAAATAAGTCTTTTTCGATGATAGGGAAGTGTCGAGTTTCTTCTGGTAATTTACTGGGCGAGTGTATTTCTCCTTGCCAAGGAATAGCACCGTAATAGATAGGGTTTGAGAGAATGCGAAGTATTGTCGACTTGCTAAGCATCAAATCGCTTCTTGTGCCCTTAAGACCCATCTTAAGGGCTTTTATTCTGAGTTCATCAATGGAGTAGCTTCCAGTACTATATTCTTGATAAAGTTTTCTTATTATGGGTGCTAAGAATGGATCTTGCTCAATTCTTCGTATTGTTCGCCCTTCTTCTTTCGCGGATTTGTTGATAAGCTGTTGCTTCTCTTGATCAAAACGGCGACCTGTGATTACTCCAAATTTACTCATATTCAAATATCCCATAGGTGCGGACACAGGATATTCGCCTTTAAGAATTTTGCTTTTAATGTCTCTTTTCACAAATTGACTAGTGTCATCAGAAGATTTTTTAGCCATTGCAAAGTGGATTTGCATTATAAACTTGTCGTCACTGTTAGACGTGTAGGATCGTTCAGGTGTACGGATTTCTTTGATTAGTCCCTCATCCATCATATAAATGATTCTGCCACCATCAAGGCTATTCCTGGCGATTCTGGTGAGGTGATAAACAAGGAGACCGTTTGCTTCACCTTGCTCAACTCTTTTTACTATTTCATTAAATTTTGATCTCCCTGTTTTGTACGCAGAAGCAGATTCCTCGAATATCTTTATG